>CAZGKO010000022.1:5232-7698 GCA_964526005.1 uncultured Candidatus Peribacteria bacterium | reverse complement strand
CCAAGCTTTTTCAATTTTTCTCAACAAGGCACTATTCATCAGGCACTTATAATTTTAAATTTTATATGCAAAATCTTTTCCAAATCAGCCGACCAACTTGATCTTTGTTTTAGTTCATTCATCTCTTCCAAAACATAAATTACCGCTTTATTTAAATATATATCTATACAAATTGGCAGATCTAATTCATATTTATTAGCCAATCGATAAGCCTCTAAATTATTTTCCGTAACATATTTTGCTCGATATGCCCAAGCTTTTTCAATTTTTCTCAACAAGGCACTATTCATCAGGCACTTATAATTTAAATTTAGGCAAAATCTTTTTAAAAAATTCACCATATTTATAAACTCTTTCACAACCAAGTTGCCGTGCACGTTCTATTTGATCGGGTTTATCTTTAGATCCGAAAGCCAGACATTTATAAGTATTATTTTTTATTACTAATTCCGCCATTGGACTTTCCAAATCAACCAAAATCAAATCAAATCCTGATGGATCAAAATTAACTGATCCGATATTCAGAACATTACATCCTTGATCTCCCAACATATCCATTACCCGATTTTTGGTAATAACATCTTTGCTGACAATTCCAATTACTTGCATTTTAATTTAAATTAATTTCATTTTATATGTACAGAATTTATTGTAGAGGATATTGGATTGGTTTGAAACTTGATTTGTTGTGGCGGTGGAGTATTTTTACTATTTTTATTTTTTAGAACGGTGGAACCCTTATTACCTGGATTTAACGGAATTTCAGCACCATCCATTCCCATTCGTGAAAGCTCTGCATCACTATAACAAAGATTAGGATCCTTATTTTTCTCACTCACAGTACAGATTTTTTTATCTAAAGGTTTAAATTGCGAATCATAATTTCTAGTTCTATCCCAATTTGGAGGATAATATTCGCGACCAATTTTAATCATATCATCTGGAATAGGATATGGAATCAGTGGCTTATTTTTTAATGCATACTCTAAAAAAGCTTTATTTATTGGAGCTGCGGTAAATTCTCCCCAAGCTCTTAAACTAACCCGTTTGCCATCTGTATTTCCCACCCATGTAGCTGCCACAATTGAAGGGGTATATCCCAAAGTCACTAAATTATTCGGATAACGTGTTTTACCAATTAATTTATTTGAAGTACCAGTTTTAGCTGCTAGATTTTGTCCTTTAATTGTTAAAACATTTCTCCATAAACCGGCCGGTCTCGCTCGCACATCCGAAAGTATATTATTAATAATAAATGCAGTTTCTGGACGTATCACTTCAACACTTTGATCTTTGAATTTTTCAATTACATGTCCATTACGATCTTTAATTTCCAAAATCGGATTAATAGGATTATATCTGCCATTATCCGCAAACACGGCAAAAGCATCGGCTAATTCAATTAATTTCATTTCACCAGAACCAATTGCCATTGCTGGACCATAACTAAAATTCCAATGTCTATTAGGGTTAGAATTATAATTATCTTTAAATTTTTGAAGACTTGCCACTCCCATTTTATCAATAAAACTTAAAACTACCTTCTCACCTCCTGCCAAATACCATGCTTTTATAGCGGGAATATTTCTGGAACTTGAAAGAGCTCTTCTTACATTCATTTTTCCTTGATAATGATTATCTGAATCCACCGGAATATAATTAGTACCAAATTTGGTACGATAATCTCCTAAAATTGTACCAGAACCGATTCCAGCATTTTCAATTGCTGCCGCATAAACTAATGGTTTAAAAGCAGAACCGGGCTGTCTTAAACTGGTTATCATATTTACCTGTCCGTCAATATCATTATTCCAATAATTTGCAGAACCAACCATAGCCAACACTTGTCCATTTTGCGGATTTAAAGCCACTAATGCGGCATTATCAGCACCATACGCTTTCACATTACTCTGATATTTATCAGTAATTACTTTCTGCGCCTCATTTTGCAAATTACTATCTAAAGTCGTATATACGGAAAGTCCTCCACTTTCCACAAATTTCTTTCCATATTTCTTTTCCAAATAATTACGAATATACATCACAAAGTGTGGGGCTTTAATTGTATTTTCAACTTTTTTAAATTTAATATTAAATCCTTCGTGCCAAGCCTGATTAAATGCGGCTTGCGATATTTTCCCATCTTCCATCATTCTTTCCAGTACTAAATCTTTTCTTCCCCATACATAATTATTATCTATCGGAGAATTACAATAATCTGTGATACAATAACCCATCAAAGCTTTCATATTCTTCCCATATGGAGAATATTCAGATGGTGCTTTCGGCAGCGAAGCCAAAATTGCAGCTTCAATTAAGGTTAAATTCTTCGCATCTTTACCAAAAAAAGTATTAGCCGCCGCCTCAATTCCATAAGCATTTGAACCATACGAAATTTTATTTAAATACATATCCAGAATTTCATCTTTGGTGTAATACCATTCAACTTTTATCGACAGGAGGAGC
>CAZGKO010000022.1:0-5222 GCA_964526005.1 uncultured Candidatus Peribacteria bacterium | reverse complement strand
CTCCATTGCCAAAATTAATTCTTTTATTTTTCTTGTAAAAGTTCTTTTTGAGGATAAATAAAGATTTTTTGCCAATTGTTGGGTAATAGTTGAGGCTCCTTGAATCGGGGCATCATTTTTCCAATTGTTTAGTTGAGCACGAATTATTCCTTGTAAATCAAATCCATGATGGGTATAGAAATTTTTATCTTCAATTGAAATTGTGGCATCAATCACTTTTTTATTAATTTGACTAAGGGGAACATTTACCCTATTTTCAGCTCCATATATTTTATAAAGTTCATTTTTATTACGATCATAAATCACTGAAGTTTCAGCAAATTGAGCGTTTTTTAGAGTGCGTACATCGGGGAGATCTCTACCAAAAATCAAGAATATTCCAACTGCAATAGCAACACCCAGAAGCATTGTTATCGCAATAGCAAATAATAAAAAATTTATAATATACCAAAGTTTACCTGTATGGATTTGCTTATTAGATTTTTGTTTCAGTAAATTATTTTCCTTTAATTCAAATTCTTCTAAAATACGATTAATTTTCTTATTAACATTTTTTTTTGAATTTTTAGAAAGTTTCTTTTCCCCTTTCTTCTGCTTATTTTTCTTTTTCTGCCGCTTTTTCATTTTAAAGCTGAAGTACTATAATAGTTTTATCAAAACAGTGTTTAAAAAGCAAAAAAGAAAACCCCTTCAATATAAATTTCAGGGGTTTTAAAAATTTTTTCTTTTAAAAACTATTTTTTCTTCTTAGTAGTTTTCTTTTTTGCAGCTTTTTTTGCTGGTTTTTTTGTTATTTTTTTCACAGCTTTCTTAGCTTTTTTAACCACCTTTTTTGCTGGTTTCCTAGCTTTTTTAACCGCTTTTTTAGCAGGTTTTTTAACTGCCTTCTTTTTCTTTTTCATCGGCATTTTTAACTTTTGTTTAAGGATTAAAATTGTTTTTAACAACAACATTAACATTATAAATCTTTTTAAGAAAAAAACAATCTTTGTAATTATTATTTGGCTTGTCGTATTAGAAATGATAAGTTTAATTCAGAAAAAAAATAATTTTAAAAAGATTTGTGACACTTGATAACACACTTATATATACGGATGGAAGCTGCCTTGGTAATCCTGGTGTTGGTGGTTGGGGGGCGATTTGTGTTAATGATAATTCTCAGAAAACAATTTGGAAAATTACTGGAATCGATTATCAGACAACAAATAATAGAATGGAATTAACTGCAATAATAAAAGCACTTCAGTATTTTAAAAGTCATGAGAAAAAATATTCTAAAAAGAGAGTTTCACTTTATAGTGATTCAAATTTAATTATTCAAACATTAAATTTAGGTTGGAAAAAGAAAGCAAATTTAGATTTATGGAATAAGTTAGATGAGGCTAAACATGGCTTAGTCATAAGTTTTTATTGGGTTAAAGGGCATGCACTCAATCATTGGAATAATACTTGTGATCGTCTTGCACAAAATGCCGCCAGAATGGCTGAAAAAGAAATCAAAAAGAATCCTGAATTACTAAAACAAAAAATTCATAATCAAATAAACTCTTCTAAAAATATTCAGGAAAGTTTATTTTGAAGTTCATTAATTTATTTTTTCAACAACTCTTTAAAAAGTTCACGTAATTTTTCTTCACTTTTAAATCCAACTTCCTGCCCAACCACTTCTCCATTTTTAAACATTACTAAAGTTGGAATCCCTGTAATACCATATTTGCCAGAAGTTTCAGTGTTTTCATCTATATTTAATTTACCAAGCTTTACTTTTCCTTCAAATTCTTCCGCCATTTTCTCAAAAGCGGGTGCCATCATTTTGCACGGACCACACCATTCAGCAAAAAAATCTACAATAACAGGCAATACTTTTTCTTTTAGAACTTCACTTTCAAAATTTTTATCTGTTAAAATTATTTCCATTATATTTTTATATTAAGTATATAATAATAGTTTATTGGAAAAATCATTTAAATGCAAAATTAGTTAATATAATTAATTATTTCAATGTTGACTTAAAAATCTGACGATGTCTCACTGTAGGGCTTTGTAATATTTGGGCCTGAGTGAAAAACTCTCTAGCATCAATTTTAAATTTTTCTAAAGTGACATTTCCAGATTTCCCGATTAACGATCTTCTAAATAATCTTAAAAATGCTAATTTCATTAAGGCAATTTGATATTTTGATTGTTTTAAATCTTCTTTATTTTTAAACAGTGGTGCTAAATCACAATTAAAAAGAACCATACATTGATTTATTTCTAAAATTTTTCCAAACATTTTTTCAGAAGGAATACCTTGCTCCATTACAATTCTAAAAAAAAGTATTTCTTTAGATTTAGAATCATTCGTTAATCCCATAACCATGGAATTCATATTTGGGAGAGCACATAAAAACCATGCTTTCACTTTCACATCCCATTCTTTTTCACCATTCTCAAATGAGAGACCTAAAAACAATTCTTCATCTTTATCTAAACTTCTCAAAAATTGAATTTTTTGTTCTAAAATTTCATTACCGCTCAAGGCTAATTCCAAAATTTTTGGCATAAGCGATATATCTATTTTTTTCAATGTTTTGATGGAAACAGCTTTGCCGGCTCTGATCTGATATGCCAATTTTAATAAAACTTGCACTGAAAAATCTGGAAGCACCTGTTTTAGTTGATTTAAAACCTGCTGGTACATTTTTTCTAAACTCCCTTCCACGGCTTTTTTAGCTTGTTCAAAAGAAGATCCCAATCGTGATACTCTCACTTTCCCACCACTTTCCAATTCTATATTAAAAACATATTCTTCTTCATCAAATTCATGCATTTTCATAAAATTTAAATAGACCACAAAACAATCGGACATTTCCGGTAGAAATAAAATACTTTCTTCATAAACCTGCATCATGCAATAACCTTTATTAATATAATTTCCAAATTGATGGGTTATTTCAACCGTACATTCAAATTGACCAGTTAACATCCCCAGTTTCATAAATAGATTCTCAGCGAAGAATTCATTTCTTAATTTAAAAAAATCTCTTAAAAAATCATCGAAAGACGAACCGAATTTTGATAAAAGATATTTGGTATTATTAAAAGTCGAAAAAATAAAAAAATCTTTATTAACTTTATATTCTTTAATATCAGTAAAAAAAATCTGTTCCCCTATATCATTAGCACCTTTCCCTTTTAATTTAAAAAATTTTCGGTCAAATACAATTTCTCCTTCTTTTTCCAAAAGCTTTTTAAAAGTAATTGTTTCCTTAACAAAACGCAAATTATAAGAAATAGCCATAATTGAAATTTTCTGTGTTGAAACTTTATCATTATCATTCCGAATTTTACTCGGAATTTCATCCTAACCATTATTAATCCTTCTTAATTGTACTTACCACCTTCAAAAAAGCAAGCTGATTTGTAATCATTGCCATCTATTTGAAATTTACCACAATTATAGACATCACAGTTTTGAATATTTACATTGTTCTATTTTTAATGTATAATAATTAGATTTAAAATAAAAAATTAACCAAAATAAACATGCAAACTGAACAAATGCCACAGGTAGATATGCCAACACCTCAGCCCAATCCACAGATGCCACAGTCACCCGCACCTCACAAAAATCCCAAATCTAAAAAAGTTTGGCTCTGGAGTGTTATAGCTGTAATAGTTCTTCTTGTGCTTGGTGCATCCGTTTATCTTAATCAAGGCACCTTATTTAAAGGAGAGCTTGGAGAGCAGCTTACAGTCGTACAACAGATGAGACCTGTAATAACAACATATTCTCGCACAGCGTCTTATAACACAAAAGCTGTAGACTACTTTAAAAAACAATTTATTAAAGATCTTAAAAGCAACGCTATCAGCAGCACAGTTATTACTACTAAAAATAGTGTTTACACTTTAAAAGCTCCGTCAGGACAAGGTATTACTTTTAGTAAAGATGGCACAGTTAATATTAATACCAATAAAACCTCTAATTCTAATTTTACTTTTTTAGAAGCTACTCCTACATATCCTCCTCAAAGCAAACCAGCACAACAGCCTAATGTTAAGTTACCACTAAAAGAAATTACTTCTTCATCCCTCACTCAAAACTTGATGAAGCATAAGGGTCTCACCACACTTTCAGTAGGCTCAATACAAATAAAAAAGGGTTTAAATACAACTGTAAGTGGTTCAGTTTTAAATACAAGCGAAAGTAATTTAATAAATACTCGCACTTTAAATGGAGGTGCTACCCAATTTAAGACATCTAATTTACAATCATTTATTCCTTATGCCCATGCCTCCACCTCTATTATTGGCAATATAGAAACATACACTCTCAATAAACAACTTAATCGGTTTACTCCAAAAGCACAATATGACAATAACAATCAAATCATAACTCTTAATCTTGCATTCGTTAACAATGGAACGTATCAGGTTCCAGTTATTGATCCAGTTATTGATTCTTCTAACAAAACCTTATTTACTCTCACTATTACGGTTACAGGCAAAAACACAACTACCTTGTCCCAATCAGCTCAATCAAACAGCAGCGGTAACATTCAAAATTCTCCGACATGTATCTCAGTTGACTCACTTAACATAACCCCGGAGACTCAAACTTATACTATCGGCTCAAAAAACAATAAATTAACATACTATACAAACCTTCAGAGTTCCACACACTTGTTAACAAGTAATGAGAAACCCTGCATCAAAAGTTTTGTGGCCCTTATGGGGGATTCTACGAAATCAAATGGTAAATTTGTATTTCGCTTAATAGGTCCGAATCCGAGGGATTCCATCACGCAGTTTGTCGGTACCGAAGTGGCACCTACAATTTTTCATAACTTTGTTAAGGTCACTATTATGCCAAACCACAACAAAACATCTATAATACTTGATCCTACACAGAAACCTGATGGAGAGAAATTGCTTGTAGCAGGTACATATACTCTCAAGCTAGGACAAATCACATTTAATAATAAATTTAACCAAATTAAAGGTGGAACATTAACATTGATTATTAAGAATAAAAAAACCACTCCCCCCGCAGTAGCTCCAGCTTATACTTGTATAATTAATGGAACTCCCCATCCAGAAGTTGCCAGTCAGTCCACTTGCTATGAATTGAGGGCTCGTGCTACTAAGACGACCACAACAACCACTCCCCCCGCAGGCACAATAGCTCCAGCTTATACTTGTATAATTAATGGAACTCCCCATCCAGAAGTTGCCAG
>CAZGKO010000021.1:0-7866 GCA_964526005.1 uncultured Candidatus Peribacteria bacterium | reverse complement strand
GGTATGAGCGATGAAATTGATACTGAAATAGAAAAAAGAAAGTCAGATATTGAAAATTTGCCAATCGAACAAAAAAGAAAAAAAGTAGTTGATTCAGAAGACACTTTTGAGTTAAATCTTCATACTACCTCTGATATCCTTGGTCGCATTGTAGAATTAACTAATGGGCAAGAAGTTTTAGATGCAGTAAAAAATAATCCAAATGTTTCTAACGTGACAAGGCATAAGATTAAAAATAGAATGTGATTGACCATCCTAAGAGTATATTGTAATTGTTTGTCATAATTTAATAGACAATGTGGTAATACTATTTCGATAATTCTTTCCTTTCAATAACTCAACCACAGCTTTTTTTCTTTTTACAGTAAGTCCTCTGTAAATATTTAATTTAGGAGTTTGTAATAATAGGAATAGTGATTTTAGTATACTCTTAATCTCTCAAGGTTCATTCCTCGCAGCTTGCTATATACGAAATGACATAATACTACTATTTATGTATGAGCACATTTATTCACAAGAGTCACAATGTCACAGTATTGCTTACTACATCGTCTGTTTTGCAAAGTATTACTGAGTGACGAGGTAGATACAATGTTATAAGAGGCGTGTATAAAAATAAGTAAAAGATATAATATAATTTTCTCGAAATAGGAATAGACAAGAATCATGTACACTTTCTCATATAGTCAGTACCGATGTACAACCTAAAGAAGATAATATAGATAGATAATCAATACTGCAAAAGAAATATTCAAACAACGACCAGAGGTAACAAAACAACTAAAGTTATCAATAACATACAATCAAGGAGGAGAAATAGCTCAACATAAATTATTCACAAAGATTACAGGAGTAAAAGTATACTTCGTCCACCCGAGGAATTCTTGGAAAAATCGCACTTGTTTTATATCTTACTGGCATAAAAATTTTATTCTCCAAACATGCCATAATGACTCCACCTCTTTTCAGTAATTTAGAATTACCTAAAGATGTAAATAAACTTGCCAGCTTAACTAGTGTCTATATTAAAACTCCGGAAAATTCAAATCAGGATATTAACCTCTGATATTGCAACGGAAATAGTTAAGTCAATTCCACTCGAAGAAAATATTCGCTATGGTTATATCATTAATACTGATCGGGAATATTTAAAAGCTTAACCAACTCTTCCTTCCATTTCCATTTCTACCAACCGATTCATTTCCAAAGCATATTCCATTGGCAGTATTTTTACAATTGGGTCAATAAATCCATTTACAATCATGGTTGAGGATTCCTGTTCATTAAATCCGCGGGATTTTAAATAAAAAAGTTGGTCTTCTGAAATTTTAGTTACAGTTGCTTCATGTGCAATTGCTGTATTTTCTTCTTCAATTTCAATAGTTGGATAAGTATCTGATCGAGATTTTTTATCTAAAATCAAAGCATCACAGACCACCCGAGATTTCACATTGGTCGCACCTTTATAAACTTTCAATAAACCTCTATAAGAAGCGCGCCCACCATCCTTTGAAATTGATTTAGAATTAATTATTGAACTTGTATCAGGTGCCGCATGAATAACCTTGGTCCCCACATCTTGATGTTGATGGGCACCAGCATATGCTACCGAAAGAATTTCAGCTTTTGAACCCCGTCCCATTAAATAAACAGAAGGATATTTCATTGTTAATTTTGATCCCAGATTACAATCCAGCCAAAACATTGAAGCATTTTCTGCACATTTGGCGCGCTTAGTCACTAAATTATAAACATTATTAGACCAATTTTGAATTGTTGAATATTGAACCCGAGCACCTTTTTTACAAATAATTTCAACTACTGCGGAATGCAATGAATTAGAAGAATAAGTGGGAGCGGTACACCCTTCAATATAATGCACATAACTACCTTCATCCGCAATAATTAAAGTCCTTTCAAATTGCCCCATAAATTCAGCATTAATTCTAAAATATGCCTGTAGCGGTAATTCAACATATACCCCTTTCGGTATATAAATAAAACTTCCTCCACTCCAAACTGCAGAATTTAATGCCGCAAATTTATTATCCATAGCCGGAATTATCGTACCAAAATATTTCTTAAAAAATTCAGGATATTTTTGCAAAGCAACATCGGTACTTTCAAACAAAACACCTTTTTTTGCCAGACTTTCATGTAAATTATGATAAACCATTTCCGATTCAAATTGTGCCCCAACTCCGGCTAAATATTTTCGTTCCACCTCAGGTATACCCAATTTATCAAAAGTTTTTTTAATTTCCTCTGGCACTTCTTCCCATGATCTTTCTTCTCTATCGGAAGGTTTTAAATAATAATGAATATTTTTAAAATCAATTCCACTTAAATCTCCACCAAATTTAGGCATTGGTTTTCTCCAGAAAATTTCTAAAGCTTCTAATCGCAGATCCAGCATCCACTTTGGTTCTTTTTTTTGATGAGAAATTTCTATAACTATTTTCTTAGTTAGTCCTTTTTCACTTTTAAATTTTGGAGAAACATCGGTTTTAAAACCAAATTTATATTTATCCAACTTTTCAAATTTATTATTTTTCTTAAAAACAGAGGATTTAATTGATTTATTAACTACCTTCTTCATAAATACTTTTTATACCCTTTTTCCTCTAATTGTTCCACTAATTCCATTCCACCAGATTTAACTATTTTTCCATTAATCATTATATGAACACGATCTGCTTTAATTTGATGTAAAAGTCTTTGTGTATGAGTAATTAATACCATACCCATTCCGGTTTCTTCAAAACACCTTTTAATGCCAACTGTCACATCTTTCAATGCATCAATATCCAGACCTGAATCTATTTCATCTAAAAATGCAAATTTTGGTTTCAAAGCCATCATTTGTACTATTTCACTTTTTTTCTTTTCTCCACCTGAAAATCCGCTATTTACTCCACGGCCAATAAATTGGCGGTCCATTTTAAGATTATTTAAATTTTCTTCCATAATTTTAAAATATTCACCCGGAGAAAATCCTTTAAACATAGAGTTTACGGTTTTTTTTTGAGTATTTACTGCTTGTCTTAAAAAATTTCCAAAAGTAATTCCATCAATTTCTTTCGGATATTGAAAAGCCAAAAAAATTCCATTCCTAGCTCTTTGCTCAGTTGGCATTTTTAATATATCTTGATTATTTAATTGTACTTCCCCTTTTTTCACCTGATATTTTGGATGTCCCATCAGAGCATAACAAAGTGAACTTTTTCCAGAACCGTTTGGTCCCATAATAGCGTGAATTTCACCTGATTTTATAGACAAATTAAAATTACTTAGAATTTTTTTTCCTTCAATTTCAACTTCTAAATCTTCTATATTTAAAATATTTTCACTCATTTATACCCGAATTATTTTTTTAATTTCTTAGCCAATAATTCTTTAGCTTCATCTATAGATATATTATTTGGAGCCATGCTTTTAGGTATAGCTACATTGGTTTTACCATTATTTATATAGGGTCCATAACGACCTATTTTAACAATAATACCTTCTCCTAATTCTTTAATAACACCTCCCGAAGCCATCCCTGAACTTTCAATTATCTTAATAGCATCCTCTAAAGTCAAATCTAAAGTAACCATATCGGCGGGAATAGATTTGTTTTGTGATTTAAATTTTAAATAAGGACCATAGGGACCACAGTCAAAAATCACATTTTCATCTTTATATTGTCCCAGTATTTTTGGTAGAGCCAAAATTTTATGTATTATTGTTAGATTTAAATCATTTGAATCCACAAATTTTGGTACTGATTTTATTTTAAATCCTTTATCTTTTTTATCTTCACCCAATTGAATATAAGGTCCATAACGACCGACTTTAGAGAAAATCGGTAATTTAGTTTCAGAATCCACCCCTAAACTTTTAGTCTGTCCACTAAGATTCTCTTTTAATTTTTCAATTACTTCATCATTCAATTCACTTGGTGTAATTTCTTCTGGAATCGAAATTTTTTGTTCACCAAATTCCAAATAAGGACCAAACCTTCCAACACGGATAGTATAAGTTTTATCGGTATCAGGTTTATGTATTTTCAAAGTACACATTTCTTTAGCATCAATATCTTGATTAATTAATTTTTCCAAACCGGGCTGTTTATTTTTACCAAAATAAAAAGCTTTTAAATAAGGTAATTCATGTTCTTTTCCATTTGCTACTTCATCTAAATGTTCTTCCATTTCCGCAGTAAAACCATAATCAACCAAATGTTTAAAATATTTCTCCATCATCCCAACCACTGCAAATGCAATAAAAGCTGGAACCAAAGTATTTCCCTGTCTGCAAATATATTCGCGTCGCACAATCGTATCCATAATTGTTGCATAAGTAGAAGGTCGACCAATCCCTTTTTTTTCTAATTCTTTAATCAGCGACGCTTCGGTATAACGGGCAACAGGCTTGGTTTCATGACCTTTCACTTCCAAATCTTTTAGATTTACTTTTTGATTTAATTCTAAAATAGGCAAGAATTTCTCTTGATTCTCCAATTCTTCTTCTGGATCATCCGCACCTTCAACATATACTTTCAAAAATCCCGGGAATAAAATTTCTTTACCAGAAGCATGAAAAATATTTTTTCCATCACTAATCTGAGCTATGGTTGAACGTAATTTTGCTTGATTCATTTGTGATGCAATTGTCCTTTTCCAAATTAATTCATAAAGATTACCCTCTTCTGTATTCAGATCTTTTTTCAAATTCTCAGGCAAACGAAAATTTAAACCAGCTGGACGAATAGCTTCATGCGCTTCTTGAGCATTTTTCACTTTATTGAGATAGACTTGAGGTTTTTCAGGCAAATAATCTTTTCCATAATGATTTAAAATCAGATCTCGTGCAGATTTTATTGCCGTTTCACTAAGAGTGGTTGAATCTGTTCGCATATAAGTTATATAACCGTTTTCATAAAGTTTTTGAGCAATTTGCATTGTTCTTCTGGCTGAGTATCTAAGTTTTCTGGCAGCCTCCTGCTGCAGTGTGGAAGTGACAAATGGAGCTTCAGGTTTTCTGATAATTGGTTTTTGATCAAGATCAATTACCTTAAAATTATTTTTCAAAATCGCTTCCTGTAATTTGTCTGCTTCAGATTTATTGAGTTGTAATTTCTTTTTATCATTTAATTTTCCCGTTTCTGGATCAAAATCCTTCCCGATCACTAGTTTTTTCCCATTAACTTGTTTTAATTCCGCCAAAAAATCTTCTTGTTTGGTCGTAGAAAACAGTCCAGTTAAATCAAAATATTGAGCAGGTATAAATTTTAATCTTGATCTCTCTCTTTCTACAACCAGTCTGATTGCTACAGATTGAACACGTCCGGCAGAAAGTTTAGGAGCAATTTTTCTCCATAATACTGGCGAAATTTCATAACCATAAAGTCTATCTAAAATTCGACGTGCTTCCTGAGCATGAACTAAATTCATATCTACTTCACGCGGATTTTTCAAAGCTTTATTAATCGCATCTTTGGTAATTTCATGAAACACCATCCTTTTTGGATTCATTTTTGGTTTTAGAATTTGTAATAAATGCCATGAAATACTTTCTCCTTCACGATCTTCATCAGTTGCTAAATAAAGATTTTCAACCCCTTTAATAGCATCTTTTAATTTTTTAACCTGTTTCTTTTTACTCTCCGGTATTATATATAATGGTTTAAAATCATTATTAATATCCACTCCCAATCTCGCCCACTTTTCTTTTTTATATTCTTCAGGAATCTCATCCGCTTTAGAGGGCAAGTCTCTAATATGACCGATTGAAGCCTCAACTTTAAAGTCTTTACCTAAAAACTTTGCGATAGTTTTGGCCTTGGCGGGGGATTCCACGATAACTAAATTTTTTGACATTATTTTCAAAATTAAACTTCACTAATCTTACAGCAGGAACTTCATTGGTCAAATTTTTTTCATTTTTTAAATTTTGCTCAAATAAATTTTCGGTTAAGATAGAAAAAACTTACATATAATTCTTATGAATAAATATTATTTTTCTTCCCGTTTATCTGTTCCCATTTCCGATCAATGGAATCTGCAAAAGATTTTTAAAACAATTCCGCTCTGGGAAAAATCCTTAAAAAAAACTATTAAAGATTTACCAAAATTATCGAAATATCAAGGTAGATTAGCTAATATTTCAATATTACAAAAATTTTTTCAAGATTATTTTTTTATTCAACGGAATATTGAAAAAATAAATATTTACGCTGCTTATGATTTTTCCACTGATACGATTCATCCGCATAAACAGCAGCGAAATGCCAGAGCTCAAAAATTAGCAGATGATTTTACTGAAACAACCTCATTCTTTCAGCCTGAGCTTTTACAAACACCTTCCGCACAATTAAAAAAAATCGTGAAATCTCCTCAACTGAAACTTTATAATCGTATTCTGGAACAAATCCTACATCTTCAAAAACATACCCTTTCTCTAACTGAAGAAAAAATTCTTGCTCAAACTTTTTCTTTGCAAAATCAACCTGCAAAAAATTTCCAAGCATTGGATATTTCCGATTTAGAATTTAAACCGGCAATCTTATCTAAAAATAAGAAAGCGCAAATTACCCATGGGAATTTCATTTCCTATTTGGAAAATCCAGATCATAATTTACGCCAAAAAGTATTTACCAATTACTACACTGCATATCAAAAACACGCTAATATCTATGCTTCTTTACTTAATTCAAAAATCAAACAAGATAATCTTTATGCCAAAATAAGAAAATATCCCAATGCCCTAGAAGCCTCTTTATATAGCAACAAAATCCCTTCCAAAGTTTATACCGCTTTAATCGAAAGTGCCCATCAGCAATTAAAATATCTTTATAAATATTTTAATTTCAAACGTAAGAAATTAAATTTATCAAAATTAAATTATTGGGATCTGCGAATTAATTTTACAAAACAAAAACCGCTTTTTTTTACTTATCAACAAGCAATTGAAATAATTTTAGAAGCTCTTAAACCTCTAGGAAAAGAATATTTAAAAGTATTAAAAAACGGTCTCCAAAAAGGTTGGGTTGATCGTTATGAAAACAAAGGAAAATATAATGGAGCTTTTTCTGGTGGAAGTTTTGATACGGATCCTTATATTTTAATGAATTTTGACGGATCTTTAAATAGTGTTTTTACTTTAATTCATGAAGGAGGGCATTCCATGCACTCTTGGTTTAGTCATAAAAATCAACCTTATCAAGACAGTTATTATACAATTACCATTGCTGAGATTGCTTCGACTGTTAATGAAAGATTACTAACTAATTATTTATTAAAAAAATATAAAAACACTTCGCATTTTATACAAATTTTACTTTATGAAATTGATGCTATCCGCTCAACTTTTTTCCGTCAAACCATGTTTGCCGAATTTGAATTAAAAATTCATCAGATCAATCAGCAGGGAACAGAATTAACCGCAACAATACTTTGTGCTGAATATCAAAAATTATTAAAAAAATATCATGGATCGGCAGTCGCTCCAAATCAGTTAATTAATTATGAATGGGCGCGTATTCTTCACTTTTATAATTATGAATTTTATGTATATCAATATGCTACTGGAATAGCTTGTGCTTATCATATCAGTGAAAAAATCTTATGTGAAAAACCAGAAAATTTTATTATGAAATATCATCAACTTTTAAAATCTGGTGGAAATGATTATCCTCTAAATCAACTGAAAAAACTTGGTATTGATTTAACACAACCTCAAATTTATAAATCAATTCACCAATCTCTAAACTCCCTCCTCCTGTCCTTGTCCTGAACCGAGCCCCCTCGTCCGGACCCAACCAAACAGTTCAAGATTATAATATATTAAATCATCCATGCAATTGGAACACCATTAAAGTTG
>CAZGKO010000020.1:0-13482 GCA_964526005.1 uncultured Candidatus Peribacteria bacterium | reverse complement strand
TTCGCCCATTAAAGCGGTACGCGAGCTGGGTTCAGACCGTCGTGAGACAGGTCGGCCTCTACCCTCCACAATCGCAGGATATTTGCGGGAAGTTGTCCCTAGTACGAGAGGACCGGGATGAACGAACCTCTGGTGTATCTGTTGTCTGGTCACAGGCATCGCAGAGTAGCTATGTTCGGACGGGATAACCGCTGAAAGCATCTAAGTGGGAAGCCTCTCCCAAGATAAAATATCCCCATTAGCCTCCACGGAGATTACGTGGTTGATAGGGCTCAGGTGTAAGCACAGTGATGTGTTTAGCCGAGAGTTACTAATAGGCAATTGACTTAAATTTTTAGTTTTTTAACTAGCAATTTAGTAGAGATTACTTTGCTTCATCTTTTTTGTCTTTGAAAAAAGGCAGTGTCTTGGCAATTCTAGAGAGTGGGGTACACCTGTTCCCATCCCGAACACAGCAGTTAAGCCACTCTTCGCCGATGATAATGAGGTTTACCTTGTGAAAGTAGGGCGTTGCCAAGACACTGCCTTTTTTCGTGATTGAGTTTAGATAATTGAATATTAGATACCGATATAAACATTCAATTTGGAAATAATCTTCTAATTAGATTATGAATTTTTGCTTTTAATTTTAGAATAATCTGTTGTTTAGATTGATTATTTTGTTTAGCAACTAATTCCTGAATATGCACGGTTAATTCCTCTAATTTTATGAGAGTATTACTACAAATAGTATCAGGATTCTGGAAATTCATGTTAATAGTATGATCTCCGATTTTTAATGAATAAAAAGTTTTACCATCTTTAAATGTCAATATTTTTTCTTCATTTAGATTCTTATTTATTTCTCTATTAACATGAATTTCCAGAACTACAATATTTATTGAAATTAATTCTTCGGTTGAATTGGTTTGAAGAATTTTACGCTCAACCCAAATATGTTCGGGTTTTGTTTGATAATGTCCTTCTTGATAATCACCAATCGTTACATGTTGAATTTGAGATTTTTTTTCAGATAGTTTAATTTGTTCCAGAATATTTTGAATAATCTCTCTTAAAGTTTGATCAATTGTTATTAAGCGGTGAATTTTAAATTTTTCAGTATTTGGAATCTCGTCTTTTTTATCCATATTATGAAAATATGTAAATATTTTATAATTTTAAACTTGGAACTTTATAAAGTAAAGATTTTAATAAGTATTAAACGGAATTTCGTTGTTGTGCCGCTGGAGTTTGAGTTTTTTCTTCAACCGTTATATTTCCTTTATCTTCGGCAGCAAGTATATCATCGGTTTGTATATTAGTTTCATCTAAAGCTTCACCCTTCTGAAAACGGGAAATATTTGGATTATAGCTTTGATAGAATAATTCTATTAATTCTTTGGTAGTCAATTCTTCAATCTGAAGACCACAGTTTTCTAACCCAATTTTCACACTGCTGACCTTTTGACTTAATTTTTTCTTCAAGTCATCAAATTGTTTGCGATGCTCCTTAATTGAACTATATGTATCTTTAGCATTAATAAATCGAAACCATTTTGCAAAGAAAGTAGATTTTTCAATAGTGTACGGATCTTGGGGAACAATCACATAAAATTCTTTTTCCATAATATCAGTATATTCAACCAATTTTTGAATATATTCGATATAATCATTTGTTTGTTTCTGCAAAAGAGCATTACTTTGTTTATTGGCTTTTTCTTTTAAACTATCTATATAATTATCGATATCTAATTTTTTAGAACGAATTACAATTTGAATTGGATCTTCCAAAGTATTTAAAAATCCTTGATAAGAATAAATAATGGCATTCTGCTCATCTTCAGATTTTAAATTAAAATTAATACTACTAACTCGAAGTACACCTCTGACACCTCCGTTTTTAAGAACTAAAGTATTTTCTCTAATTTCAGAAATTCTTACATAGGTTTGGGTGCTTAGAGTTGGACCATTTACTATTTTAGAATTTTTAACTGTTTTATCACTCATAAATTTATTTTAAATTCGGATTATTTAATATTTTGTTCAATTCTTGGATGGTTTTTGGCTTATGGTTTTCAGGAACTGAACTAGTTTTTGCCTTTTTCTTTTTATTTTGTAGAATATATTGGGAAGTTAAAGGATCGCCAGTTCCTTTAATCCAAAATCTTTTTTTTGGAAGAATAAAATGAAATTCAATTGCAAATAAAAACCATTTTTCAAATGCCAGATCTAAAGGTCTGATGAATGCAAATACAATGGTAATTAATACAATAATAATAGTTGGAATTAATGCGGTAATCCAAATATAAGTGCGTCCAAGCATGGTATAGAATCCATAAGAAACTGAAAAACCAATGCCACAAATTATTAATTGGCGCAAGGTTAGCGGACCAATAATGTGATCTGCTCTTTGAACATCTTGTGGGACTTTAAATTGCATAAAAATATTTAAATCTATATATTATAGCAGAAAATAGCACTTTTTGAAAGAAGAGAAAGCTGCTAAACTCTTTGGGTCATTATGCCACTTTAGCTCAGTTGGTAGAGCAATGCTTTCGTAAAGCAGAGATCCCGGGTTCAATTCCCGGAAGTGGCTCCAGAGTTTTTAAAAAATATTTGAATAAAATTTTAGAACAGAAAAAATAAATGACTAAAAATATCCGAAATTTTTGTATTATTGCTCATATTGATCATGGAAAATCAACTTTAGCAGATCGTTTGTTGGAATTTACCGGAACTATTTCTAAGCGAGAAATGAAAACCAATCAGGTTTTAGATATGATGGACTTAGAACAAGAGAGAGGAATTACAATTAAATTGCAGCCAGTGCGTATGAATTGGAAATATAATAATCAAGATTATATTTTAAATTTGATAGATACGCCTGGACATGTGGATTTTACTTATGAAGTTTCACGTAGTTTAGCAGCTTGTGAAGGGGTAATTCTAGTGATTGATGTTACACAAGGAATTGAAGCTCAAACTTTGGCAAATTGTTATTTGGCTTTGGCACATGATTTAAAAATTATTCCGGTTTTAAATAAAATTGATTTGCCTTCTGCTGATGTGAAAAAATATTCATTGGAAATTGAAAACGTTTTGGCAATTCCTAAAGAAGAAATTATATTAATTTCTGCTAAGGAGGGGATTAATATAGATAAAGTTTTGGAAGCGGTGATTGAAAGAATACCTCCTCCACAAAATACTGAAATAAATACTCAAACTAAAGCTTTGATTTTTGATTCGGTATATGATCCGTATCGTGGAGTTGTTGCTTATAGCAGAATGTTTGGAGGATCTCTTAAAAGAGGAGATAAAGTTTTTTATTTGCATAAAAAAGTTATGGGGGAGGTATTGGAAGTGGGGTATTTAAAACCAAAATATATTGCTGCGGAACAATTAAAAACCGGTGAAATAGGTTATGTTGTAACAGGTTTTAAAGATGTTGGCCAGGCAAAGGTTGGAGATACAATTTGGAAATCAGGAATAGATTTGGATGATTATACAAAAGCAATTCCTTTACATGGATATAAAGAGGTAAAACCTTTTGTTTTTGCTTCTATTTTTTGTGTAACAGGTGAAGATTTTCCTCAATTGAGAGAAGCTCTTTTAAAATTACAGCTTTCAGATAGTGCTTTAACTTTTGAACCACAGCAATCTACTGCTTTAGGTTTTGGTTTTAGATGTGGATTTTTAGGATTATTGCATATGGAAATTGTACAAGAAAGATTGGAAAGGGAATATAATCTAGATTTAGTGATAACCGCTCCGTCTGTTTCTTATTTGGTGACTAAATCTGGTAAAGAAAATAATTCTCATTTGCAGTCCAGAGAAATTATGATTTTATCTCCGACTGATTTACCTGATCCTTCAATTATTGAAGCTATTAAGGAGCCATGGGTGAAAGTAGAGATAATTACACCGAAAAGATATTTGGGAGCAGTTATGAAATTGATTCAAGATAAACGTGGATTACAAAAAAATTACTCATTTATCGATGAAGATAGAGTTCTTATGTTGTCTGAACTTCCATTGTCAACAATCGTGATTGACTTTTTTGATATTTTAAAAAGTATTACTTCTGGTTATGGATCTATGAATTACGAATTTATTGGATATCGTCAAGAAAATTTGGTGAAATTGGATATTAAAATTGCCGGTGAAAATGTGGATGCATTAGCAATGATTGTTTACCGTCCCGATGCCCATCGAATAGGTATGGCTCTTGCTAAGAAATTAAAAAACTTGATTCCAAAAGCTCAATTTGAAATTGCAATTCAGGCGGCAATTGGTGGGAAAATTGTGGCACGTGAATCTATTTCGGCAATGCGTAAAGATGTGACTGCAAAACTTTATGGTGGTGATAGAACTCGTAAAGATAAATTATTGAAAAAACAAAAAGCAGGTAAAAAAAGAATGAAAATGATCGGTAGAGTGGAATTGCCACAAGAAGCTTTTTTAGCAATTTTGAAAAAAGATTCATCACAAAAGTAGCTTTCCAAATTGGTGATGCTGCTATATAATTGGCATAGGTTCAAACAGAAAAATAAAAAATGAAAATATTTTTAAAAATATTTGGAATAGCAATTTTAATTGCAGTGGTTATCGGAACAAGTTCTTTTTTATTTTTTCCAGATTTTACAGTTAAAACTTATAATAATTTACTTACTACATTTACTCAAAAACATGTTGAAGCGAGTGATGTTTTAGATATTGCTTTTTTATTTGCACCAAGTAATTTATATCCATTTACCACTAATGAAACAGTACGCTCACGTTTAAACGATATTTATGAAAGTTTGGTAACAACGAATAAAGATTTAAATATTCAGCCAGATTTAGCAATTCAATTTGGAAAACTGGACAATAAAACTTACCAGTTTAAACTGCGTTCAGGGGTTACTTTTCAAAATGGAAAAAAATTAAATACTGATGATGTTATTTATAGTTTTAAAACAGCTCAAAACGATAAACATTCAGAATTGAAGGATTTGCTTTCTGATATTTCTTTAATTAAAAAAACTGCAAATGATACTATTGTGATTACAACTTCCAAAACTGATCCTTTATTTTTAATGAAAGTAGCTAAAGTAATGATTGTGCCGAAAAATTTTAAAAATTTTTCGGCACCTATTGGTACAGGTCCCTACCGAATGCAAAAAACCTCTAATTTAAAAGATATATCTTATATAAGAAATGATAATTTTTGGGGAATTAAGCCTTATTTTAAAAAAGTGAAAATAGTTAGTATTCCCTCTAAAAATAAACGTGTGCAAGATTTAATAAATAAAAATATTGATTTATTGGCAGATGTTCCTCCCGATGCCGTTTCTGAACTTCAAAAAAATAATGGATTGAAAGTAAAAACGGTTCCAAGTTTAGAAGTGGATTCATTAATGTTTAATTTGCATGATAAAAATTTTTCCAAATTAAACTTACGTAAAGCGATTGCTGAAGGAATTAATAAAAAATCTTTACTCTCATTGACTTATAATCAAGCTAAAACCGTTAATCAATTTATTTCATCCGGTGTATTTGGTTTTGATCCGAATATTAAAGGATTTAGTTATAATTTAAAGGCAGCACAAAATGAATATCATAAAACTGCAAGTCCATTTGAAAAATTAAAAGTAAATTTTTATTTTCCAAAAAATCTAAATTTACTAGGAGGATATATTAAAGATCAGTTGGCTCCGGTCGGTTTTGATTTAATTTTGCATCCGGTTTCGGAGGCAAAATTAGAAGATCTGGTTAAATCGGGTAAAGCCAGTTTTTATTATTTAGGTTGGAAAAATGATTTAGCAGATGGTATTTTCTTTTTAAAAAATATTGTTCATTCTAAGAAAGGACAATATGGTCTATTAAACGGAGAAGGTTATTCTAATTCTAAAATGGATAGTTTAATAGAGAAGAGTGAACATAATCTTAATATTGCTCAAAGACTTAAAGATATGCAAACTGTGATGCAGCAGGTAGTTGAAAAAGATATTATTGGTGTACCACTTTTTGAAACTAATTCTATTTTTGCTTATCAAAGTAATTTAAATTTCCTACCGCGTGTCGATAGTGAAATTTATCCTGCACAAATTTCTCGTAAACAATAAAATTATGCGTTCATTAAAATCAAAATTAATTTTAACAATTTCATTACTTATTATTCTCCTACTTTCAGCATCGGCATTTTTGCAAATTCAAGAAAAACAAAAAGAATTAATTGGAGATATTTTTACCAGAGGACGGGCTTTTTCTGAATTAACCGCTCCCACTTTGGTTAAGGATTATAAACTGTATCTTGTTCCGCATAGTATGGTTTATTTTAATCGTGGATTAGCTTCAATTTTGGCTAAAAATGAAGATATTTCCTGGGTAAAAATTATCAATATAAAGGGAGAAATACTTTTTGATTCTACTACCGAAAAAGATCAACAATATAATGGAAAGACCAGATTGGTGAAAAATCTAAATTTATTAAATGAAATCAAATCACCAAATCTTTCAATAAAAATCTCTTCTGATGGCGTGGCTTATTTTAAAAAGGTTCCTGATGATAAAGGTAATTTGGTAGATTATAAAACTGTAGATAGTAATGAGAATCCGCTAACAACTTTTTCTAAAGATCAAAGATTAAATTATTTTGTTCAACCAGTTGGCAATGAATATGCAGTGGTTTTTGGGGTTACTTATCAGGCTTTGCAGGCTAGAGTTATCGCTACCCAAATTAGAATAATTATTTTAGCAATTTTGGGAATTGCTTTAGGAATTATTTTTTCATTAATATTTGGTTCAACTTTAACTAAACCATTGAAAATTTTAAAAGAAGGTGCGGAAATTATCGGAGGTGGGAATTTTAAATATCGGGTAAAAGTAAAATCAAAAGATGAAATTGGAATTTTAGCGACAACATTTAATAAAATGGCAGGAGAGTTAGAAGAAAGTACCAAAGCTTTAGTTTATAAAGAACGTGTAGCGAAAGAATTAGAATTAGCAACTCAAATTCAAAAACAAATTATTCCAAAAAATATTCCAAAAATAAAAGGAATTGATTTAAGTGCTGGAATAATCTCTGCTGAGGAAATTGGAGGGGATTGTTATGACTTTTTACCTTTGGACAAAAGTTCACTATTATTTTATTTAGGTGATGTGACTGGACACGGTGTGCCATCTGGAATTATTGTTTCAATTGCCAATGCGCTTTTTTATACATTTGCAGATAAGAAAAATTTAGATAGTATTTTAGTTGAAGTTAATAATGTGCTTAAAGAAAAAACTACACCAAGTATGTTTTTGACTTTAGTTTTAATGAAATGGGATGCTCATTCTGGTAATTTCACTTATTCATCTGCCGGTCATGAACAAATTATACATTATAAGGCAAAGTCAAAAACAATTGAATTACTTCCTTCGGGAGGGTTAGCATTGGGAATGGTAAAAGATCTTGAAAAAACTTTAAAAGTACATAACGTATCTTTACAAAAAAATGATGTGTTAGTAATTTATTCCGATGGAATCCCTGAAGCATGGAGAAATCCTAAAGAAATGTATGGAATGGATAGATTTCGGAAAATGGTCAAAGAATATTCAAAATTTGATTCGGCAATGGCAATTCGCACCGCTTTGATGGCAGATGTTTATATGTTTAGACAAGGATATAAACAAATGGATGATATAACCTGTATTGTTTTGAAAAAAGATTAGAATATTTGTTTGTATTATTCGATTTCTGAGTATAATTTGTTGAAATTAATATTGAAAATATGAAAAAAAAGAAGTTTTTAGATTGGTTAATTATGATTGTAACAATATTTGTTATAGCTTTATTGGCTTCTTTTAGTTATTTTTCTTATATATTGTGGATTGGAGGTGGACAAAACCTAACAAAGATTGAAGAAAAACAGGTTTATATTGCAGAACCTCAAATTGCGGAAGCGACTGATAGGGTCTCATCAAGTTTGTTAATTGTTTTTCCTAAAACTGATTTAGATAATATTGAAAAGAATTTGACTAATTTGACTTTTAAATGTTTTTTGCATCAAGATCTTTGTCCTGTAAATTTGAGACAGGGACTGATTTATAGTAGTGATGGAGTTGTTTTAGTTTGGTTTGATGATTTAAAAGTTTTTGATCAAAATAAAGATTGGAAGGCTATTGGGGTTGATGGAACTATTTATGATTTAGAAAAAATAGGATTAACAGGGGAAAATCATCTGGTAAAATTTAAAATATGGAAGAACGGAGAGTTGAGTAAAAAAACTGCCGATAGGAAACAGCGATATAATTGGCCAATTTTAAATATAGCCAATATTGATAATTTAAAAATTGGTCAAAATATTTTTGTTGGAGATTTAAGTGTTGCTGATCAAAATATAGTTGTAAATTTGGGAAATATTATTTATTTAAAAAGGAGTATGAAGGTATCTAATGAAAATAAAAATGAATTAATATTTAAAAATATTGGAATTAATGTTAGCGGTGATATCTTAAATAAGGTTGGGCATTTTGTATTTGATGATGGTGGACAATTGATTGGAGTTTTAGGAAATTCAGGGACAGTGTTCCGTCTCTATATTCCTTAAATAGGTTAGTTGTGTTTCTCAATCAATTGAATCTAATTGTGTCAAAATTGAACGCTCGGAAGCTTTCCGTGCAGTGAGTATATATTGTATGCTTGGATTCAAAAAATTTATATAGAAATATATATGTAGTATCGAATTAATTGGAGCATCTTTTGTTGCTTTAATTAAATAATCTTCAAGATATCTACTTTTAACTACATGAAAACCTTGTAACAACAATTCTTTAATCTGAGTCCTGTGACATCATGGATTCTAAATATATCGCTAATTGATCTTCTAATGTTCCAGTTCTCCTTCATCTCTTTTTTTCTTGTTGCGTGCGGGTTTTTAACACTCTCTTTGTATATGTCATAATTAATTGCTTTTTTACCAGATTTCCTCAAGACATCAACTATTTCTTTTGCAGTTGAAGTTTCACCTGTTCCATCAATACCGTGTATAGAAATAAATTTTCCTATTTTTTCAGACATATTAAATTTCTTTGAAGATATTATTATAAATTTCTATTATTGAATTATATTTCGGTTTACATTTCTCTTTATATGAATTGATAGATATTTTATCAAAACCTTTTTGCAAATATTTTATTCCCCAAGCGAGACGTTCTTCATAAGTATTTTTTTTACACATTAACATAAAAGCCTCATGATATTCTACTTTTGAACCAGCATCAGCAGACCGAACAATTTCTTCTTCTATAGACTCGGGAACTGTTGGTGAATTGTGCGATAAAATGCAAGAATAGATTTGTTGTTTTTTTTCATCACTAAAATTAGAGTTTTGTAAAATTTTTTTCGCTATTCTTTTTCCTGCCTGACCATGCTTCTCTCCTTCAAGTTCTTCACCTCTTCCAATGTCGTGTAATAAACATGCTAGCTCAATTGTTTCTGGGTCTATTTCATAATCTTTACAATCTTTTGTTAATTTCATAGCAATTTTAAGAACATACTGTATATGGCATAGATATTCTTTCTTTTTTTTTAAGAGAATGTTTATTATCTCTCTCTTGAGATTTGTTTTCATATTGTATTGTATAAGATTATATTATAAATCGTTTTCGGAGCGATAGCGGAGAAAACACCTTTTACCCCTCATAAAAATTAAAAAACAAATTTATCCCTTATTTAAAAGCCTATCAAAATATCTTTATTATAAGAAAAATATTTTTTGAATTGCGTATAACGTTTCAGTATATGCGATGTTTGCCACTGCTATAATATCGCAAAGCGGTATGGGTGGAGGCTTGCGGAGGTACGGAGCAAGCCGTAACCGCATACGCAGTGTTAGCTGATGTATTCCTTTTCTTGTCCGACGATAGTCGGTTGTTTTAAAAAATTTCAAATTTCTTTTCCGTTTTAGGCGGAGGGCAGAGGGGAATTAAAGGAGTGAATTCCCCTCTTCCCCCTCCCTCAAACCCCTTATTCTTTTAACCACTGATTGATTTTTTCAACACAATTATCAATATCATCTGTTATTTCATAGTTCCAAAATCTTTTTACATCCCAACCTAACTCAAATAGTCGTTGGTTTCTGATCTGATCTCTTCGACAGAGTTCACCTGTCCAATTGCGGTGAGGATAACCATCAGCTTCTATATTTAATTTTCTTTTTCCATCAAATAAAGCAAAATCAAGAATGTATTTATCTGTTCGATATTGAGGGATCGTTCGGATCCCTGCTTTATAAAGAGCTTTATATAAAATATGCTCATATGGGACAGATACATCCTCTGGATTCATCACTTTTGGATATTCGGATCCCAGATTTTCAATTCTATTTTCTACTTGCGTTTCCTCTTTGAATTCTAATTGTTGTACATACCGTGCAAAATTTTCTAAATATGAAACTTTACATTTAATAGTAGAGCCTTGATCCCCAACAACTAGTAACATGGCTCGTGCCCGTGTAATTGCGACATTAAAGAGATTTCCGTTATTCCTCATAAAAGCAAGTGCCCCTGCTGGCATGTCTTTAGAAACTACGGGAGAAAAAATCATTACATCTCGCTCATCTCCTTGGAACTTATGTACAGTATCTACAAGAAAATCATGATCTAGTAATTTACTTTGTAAGGCACTATTGACGTTTATAATTTTACGAATAAAATTAGCCTGTGCCCTATATGGAGTTACGACACCAATTGATCCTTTATAATTTCTTTCATTGACAAGTTTACTAATTTCATCAACCACAGCTTTAGCTTCTTTTTCGTTTACTGCTCCACCTGCAGTTGGTCTCTTCACTGATCCAACTACATTAATCCAGCGTATACCGTTTTTTTCGGATTCAATAAAATTTAGACGATCATAGTTTGTAGCCACCCTCAAAGTACCTCCATAAAATTCTTGATTTGAAAATTCAATAATTTCCGAATGCGACCTGTGATGATCTCTTAAATTAATAATATCATTTTTTGATACAAGTCCAGAAGCTAAATCAAACAACGAGTTATACGAGTATGCCCATTTTGCATAATTTGGGATTAAGTCATATTTTTCTAAAAGTTGTTGATCCTGTCCCTTTTGTAATCCACTAATGTGTCTTAATTGTTTCGGATCCCCGATAATTACTGCCTGTTTTGCTCTATACAAAAGGGGAAGTGCAGACGCTATATCACACTGACTCGCTTCATCAAAAACAATAATATCAAAATATCCTGGATCAAAAGGAATTTTACCGCGTGCAGATAATGAAGTTATAGCCCAAGCAGGCAAGAGGTGTGATACTTTTTTGGAGAGATTTGAATATTCTCGATAGATTCTTTTGCCAAGTTTTGTGTATAAATCACTGCCAGCGTCAATAACCATTTTTAATAAAGCGTTATAATTGCTCAATAAATTTCGGTCTTCATCAGATAATTTGGCAGGCTGTAAACGCAACCAACCTTTCCATAAATTTTCAGCATTGTTTTCCAGTTCACTCATCAAAGAAACTTTTTCTTTTGAAATTTTTTCCAATGGCTTTGCTTTTTGTAAAGATTTAAGCGATACGGTGTATTCTTGTATTGTTTTCACAAAATATAAATAAGTACCGAGAGTTTTAGAAAAGTCTAGCCAATATTGAATATTCTCATCGTCTATATTTTTTGTAGGAAAATTGATTTCCAGTTTTGTGGCAATTGATTGAATCTTTTCAACTTCCATTTGAAATTCTTCATAACGTTTTTGCTTAATAAAATTCCACAGCAAGCTATTAAAAAAACCTTGCTTATTTTTATTTGCACGATTTAATGCTTTGTCAAAATCGTTAATAGTGTCTTGAAATTGTTTTGAGTTTATGTCCTTTAAATACTCGAATACTTTTGGCGAAGTGTCTTTGCGGATTTTTTCTATAGCTTGATCTAACTCGCCTGTTTCGTTGCGTAAACGAATTAACTCACCTTCTTCCTTTGCTAATTGTGTAAATTTTTCTTCCAACTTTCCATAACGTTGTTTATCAATTTCAAATTCTTCTTGATCATGCTCTGATGATGTAGAAGTGAGTAATCCCATTAGATATTCTGCTAATTTTGTATGATACTGCCCAGATCCCATACGAAGTAATATTGGACGATTACCCAAATTATTAACTCTTATTTCAACAACATCTACCGCTTTATTATTCTTACTAGCAAATAAAACTTTTTTTCCTTGCCACGCAGCATTTATAAGTAAATTTGTTACAACTTGAGATTTGCCTGTTCCAGGCGGTCCAGTAATGATTGTAAGTGAATTTTCTAAAGAATTTTGAATTGCTTGTCGTTGTTCAGAATTTAGCGGCAAAACTTCTAAGAGAGGTGTGCTTTCTTCTTTCTCTTTTTTGTAAATATTACCACTTATCCATTGCCCAAGAGCGGTATCCTCATAGACATCTGGTTGTATTTCTGACAAAGACTTTAACTCTGATTCAAGTCCCTGTGTAAACGGAGAGCGCTCTCCAATAATAAGAACTGCTCTATTGTAAATGCCTTCTTCCTGTAAATTGCGTAATGCTGGTGCAGTTTGCAACTCGTCTGGAATAATTGATTCTTTCCATGGCCATTCTGGACGTATCTTATTTAATTTTTGTACCAAATCGTCCAATTCTGGTAATTCATCTTCTGAATTTAGGCTAAGTTCCTCTTCGAGTTGCACTAATTCGTCCATTAATTGCTCACGTTCTGCGTTGGTAAAACGTTTTAAAACAGAAAGATTAAAAATTGGAAAGCTCTGACTTATTTTTGGTGTTCCATTGTCCACTTCTACAGGAAACAAGAGTATTGGCTCTACAAATAATCCTTCCCAACTGCTTTTTTTTGATTTTACTTTTTTTAATGTAGTTGGATATCCAAAGTACATTTCCATTCTTTCACGATTTTTTCTTATTTTTCCAAATAATTTTTGAACACCATCAGTTTCAAATAAGTACTCATTATTAGCATTTAGCAAAGAATCTAATTCAACATAATCTAAATCATATTTACTGTCAGCAAAAACACTAATTCCACCCTCATCATCTTGACCAAGACATGCTAAATAATAGCGACTAAGATTTGATAGTGCTGTTTGTGAAATAGAGGTTTTTTTATTTTTATCTGAAGCGGGAGCGTCTTTGTTTAAATACCAACAATATTTTTTATCTTGAACACATCTATCCTTAATATTTCCATACAAAGCACTATTGATAAATTTTTTATCAATATCAAGATGTGTAGCTATCTCCCTTGCTTTCAACCCAGGATTTTCTTCTAAAACGGAAAGAATTTGCTGATCAATAGTTGTCCCGTTTTGTAATTCATTATTTTCGTTCATAATTGTATTGTATTAAATTTCCCCTAAATTATATATCATTTTCGGAGCGGAGCGGAGAAAATACCTTAATTCCCCTCTAAAAATAAAAGAAAAAGAAATTTGAAAATTTTTAAAACAATTGGGCGATAGCCCAAAAAAGAAAAGGAATATTTCAGCTAACG
>CAZGKO010000019.1:0-16366 GCA_964526005.1 uncultured Candidatus Peribacteria bacterium | reverse complement strand
CGGTAATACCAATTTTCATCCTCCAAATTATTTTTTTCAAATATCCGAATCTGGATTTTGTCACCCATTTGCAAAATTTAATTAAAGATCCAAATTTACAATTTATTGTTTTATTTCTTTGGGTAGGTATTACCGAAGAATTAATAAAACAGTGGGTATTACGTACTGCCGATTCACGATTTTTAATCATACAAACTATTAATGATTCTATTTCATTCAGTTTAATTGCTGCATTAGGATTTTCATTTGCCGAAAACATTTTTTATTTTTATCAGATTGGAACTAGTCTCGGCTTACAAACACTTTTCGTAGCTTATTTCTTTCGTTCAATCTTCACTACTTGTGCCCATCTGGTTTTTTCAGGATTTTTTGGTTATTATTTTGGAATCGCAAAATTCTCTATTACCATCTTTGAACAGTCTGAACAGCACGGTCACAAATTTTATTTTTATAAAATTCTAAGCCGCTGGTTAAACATGTCTCGTATTCAAGCATATAAAGAAGCAACTATTTTAAAAGGTCTTTTAATCGCCATTTTAATGCACTCATTCTATAATTACACCCTTCAATTCAATTTCATTCCCGTTGCAGCTATTTTTATTTTAATAAGTTATTATATTTTAACCAGATTACTCAAACACCGTGCCGGACAATTAATTCTTGTTCAAGATAATACTCAAAATCAATCCACAATGGCTAAAACCGATGAAGATGTTGTCGTTGAATTACTTGGAATGTGGTTCAATCAATCCCGTTATGTTGATGTCATTCATATTTGTAATCGCCTTTTAAAACGAGACCCCGGTAATCGAGTTGTTGAATTATTTAGAGCTAAAGCTCTTGATAAAATCGACCCAAATAATCCTTATCAAAAAATTTTACAAAAACTGTTTCCAAATAAAAAACCTACTCAATTATTACCTGATTTAAAACAACAAACAATTAATCAAACTCCAAAATCAAAGAACAACCAGATCAAGAATCTAAATAAAAAGTAAACTTTCCATTTCTATCACTCTAATTTAAAATAATAGAGTCAATTATTTACCATGACCAACTTATCAAAAACAAAAATCGCTATCGTCTGTGACTGGTTAACACTTTCTGGAGGTGCAGAAAAAATTATTTTCGGTCTTCATCAACTTTTTCCCAATGCCCCAATCTTCACTCCAGTTTATAATGTCGAAAATCTTCCTGAATTCAAAAATACTGATTTACGCACATCTTATCTTCAAAAATTTCCTTTAGCCAAAACAAAACATCAATATTTTCTCTTACTTTATCCAGGGATTTTTGAAAAACTCAATTTAGATGATTTTGATCTAATAATTTCCAGCTCTCATAGCTGTGCAAAAGGAATAATCACTGGTCCTAAAACACTTCATATTTCATATTGCCACTCACCAATGCGCTATGCATGGGACAATAATCAAAATTATATCAAAAATTATAATACTAATTTCCTAATTAAAACGATGGCACCCTTTTTTATGCATAAAATGCGAATTTGGGATCGTATGACAGCCGATCGTGTTGATTATTTTATCGCCAATTCCAATTATATTAAAAACCGTATTTCCAAATTTTATCATCGTGATTCCGAAGTGATTTTCCCATTTATTAAATCAGTGGATTTTAGTATTGGTACAAAATCAGATTATTATTTAGCCGTAGGTCGCCTAACTGCATATAAAAAATTTGATTTAATTATTAATGCATTTAACGAATTGAAACTTCCAATTAAAATCGCAGGTTCCTATAATGCAAAATCTAAATTAAAACAAATGGCATCAGACAATATTGAGTTTCTCGGCTATGTAGATGACCAAAAATTAAAAAAGCTGTTTAGCGAAGCCAAGGCTTTAATCTTTCCACAAATAGAAGATTTTGGTATTGTACCACTTGAGGCTATGGCATCAGGAACCCCTGTGATTGCATTCAACAAAGGAGGTGTCACTGAAACCGTTATTAATGGCGAAACAGGAATTTTCTTTGAAGAACAAACATCCGAAGCATTAAAAAATGCAGTAATTAAATTTCAACAGATGTCATTCAATCAGCAAAAAATTCGTGAACACGCTCAGAAATTTGATCAAAATATTTTCAATCAAAAAATTCTTAATTTTATTAATCAAAAATTAACTAAACATCAACATGACATTTCAGGAATTTATTAAATTTTACCGCCGCAATTGGATACCTATTTTAATAAATATTGTTCTTGTATTAATACTCGGTATATCTTTAGTATTAACCGTTTTTAAACCAGAAATTCAAAATAATATTTTTTATTCTATTTCTGTTCAGAATCATTCTGGTAATGCTGTCATAAGCCCTTTTGAAAACTTAAAAGCTGCCGATCAATTCACAGATAGTTTAGTTGGTTGGCTAAAAGATCCAGCTTTATTATCTTCATTTAACAAATCTGGCAAGTTTTCCTCTCTAAAAATCAACAAACAGGAAAAAAATAATTTACAGATTAGTTATAAAACTCACGATAAAAAAACAGGTTACAATTTATATAAACAGATCAAAACCAGTCTCAACCTACAAATGAAACAGTATAGCAAAAATTCCGACTTCAACTTTGTAGCTGCCATCAGCAATTTCAATCAGGCTAATCAAAAAAATAATTATCCACTATTAATATTAATTCTATTATTTTTAGGTTTAATAATTGGGATTTCAAGTGCATACATTTATGAACTTGGCAGTGGGAAAATAATATCTATCAATCAACTAAAAAATGAATTCAGACGAGCTAAAATATTTTATCATTCCACTTCTTTAGATAATTCAATTTCAAATTTTCCGGATGCAATAATCATTAAACTTGGACAAACCAAAATGAATGACGTGAAATTCAATGTTTTAGGTAAAAATCCGCTAATTTTCTTTATTTATTAATGAATATCATATTAGACCTAAGATCACTTTTAAGTAACAGAACTTCCGGAGTAGAGAATTATACTCGCAAATTATTTTTAGAATTAATTAAACAGAATCCTAATTATCATTTCATTCTTTGGGTTAATAATTTTAAAAAAATTAAGATAGATTTTTCCAATTTCAACAAAGAAAATTCAACAATTATTCAAACACGAATTCCTAACAAACTTATTAATTTAAGCCTTTCTTTATTTAATTTCCCCAAAATCGATAAATTACTAAATAAGAAAATTGACTTAATTTTTATGCCAGATTTAAGACCAATTTCCACTTCAAATAATTACCATATTTTTTGTACTATTCATGATCTCTCTTTTTATCGCTTTCCTTTTTATTTTTCATTAAAAACCCGCCTTTGGTATAAATTACTTAACATAAAAAAACTAATCAAAAAACTTGATCATATTTTTACAGTTTCTAATTTTTCCAAACAAGAAATTATCAATTATCTACATTTATCCGAAGATAAAATTACTTCTGCATATCCTGGAACACCATTAGATTATTTCAAAAAAGACTTCAACGATATTCAAAATAAATATCATCTCCCTAAAAAATATTTTTTATGCCTCTCTACTATCGAACCTCGCAAAAATCTTAAAAACACATTACAAGGATTTCACTTATTTCATCAACATCATCCAGATTTTCATTTAGTTATATCTGGACATCAAAATCCAGCACTTTTTGCCAAACAAAAACTAACTAAATTATCTAACAATATTCACTTTAGTGGATTTATAGATGAAGAAGATAAATTTGCTATTTATTATCACAGCAGGGGATTAATCTATCTTTCTTTATACGAAGGATTTGGTTTTCCAATTATTGAAGCCGCCCATTCCCAAATCCCAATTTTAACCTCAAATATCACGGCAACAGCCGAAATCGCTCCAATTGAAGCCTTATTAGCTAATCCAAATTCAATAAAAGAAATAGCAATAAAAATAGAAAAACTTTCTAAAATTCAAAAACCAATAATTTATCCAAAACAATATTTAAATAAATTTAGATGGGAACTTACTGCAAATACCATTTCAAAATTCTTTAAACCGCTTTAATTTTAGCCCCAATATCTTTAACAAAGATAGCAATAATTGTCGCTATTGGAATAGCTAACACTAATCCTAAAATCCCTAAAAACTGCAAACCCACCATCAGAGCAAAAATAATTAAGATTGGACTCAAACCAACAGCCTTATTCATCAAATATGGAATCATTATATTATTTTCCACTTGTGATACAGCTAAATAATATATGGTCATATATAAAGCCAAAACAGGGGACACACTAAAGATTATCGGGAATGATATTACCCAAGCAAATAATCTGCCAAATATTGGAATTAACATAAAGACAGCGGTAATCACCGCATGAGTTAAACTATATGGCACACCCAACAAAGCTAATCCGATAAATGTAATTAATCCAGCAATAAGACTTACCAAAAGTTGTCCACGAATCCAGTGACCAATTTTAGTATTAACCATTTCCAATCGTCTTGATATATATGGACTAAATTTACTTGGAAAAATAGAAAGGCAAAAATTACGAATTGATTTTTCATCTACAGTCATAAAAAATACCAAAATAATCACTAATAATAGATTGAACAAACCATTTGTAATAATCATTAATATTGTCCATAAATTCCCGCCCAAACTTAAGATCTGAGAAGAGATTATTTGTAATGAATTTTCTAATTGTAAAGCAATCACCTTCATATCAACGGCTGCAAATAATTCTTTAACATATGGACCAATTTCTTTAGCATAAGGCCAACTAGATATATCAGTCGTAGAAACTTGATATATAAAATGATTGATCTGTTTAGCAATCGCAATCATTTGATCCGCCAAAAGCGGTAATAACCGTGCAATAAATAATGCAACTAATATAAACAAAATAATATATACCAAAATTATCCCAACCGCTCTTGGTATTTTATTTTTTTCTAAACTATCAATTACCGGATTTAAAGCTGCTGCAATAAAAAATGCTACAAAAAATAAAATTAGAATATTACTTATTAAATAAAGCAGATAAAATCCAATAATTACTCCCAAAACAGCCAAAATAGACAAAACCACATTCCAAACAGAAAATTCAATTACAGTTTTTTCTTTTTTATTGGTTTTAAAAGTTTTGGGAGTTTTACTTACAATCTCCAAAGAATTCACATTATTTTGTTCCTTTTTTAATTGATCGGCTCTTTTCTTAAAAGAAGAATATTTTTTTCTAATTGAATTTAAAATAGATCTCGTTTTTATATTTTTTTTCATGTTTTTAACCGGTTATTACTGCAATTATAACATTAACTATCGCCCATGCCAAAAAAGCCACAACCATCCCAATAATAGCATTTTTAATAAATGTCTTCCCTTTATCTTTCGCTGTAGACATACCACCAAAAGAATAATACAATCCTCCAATTACAATAAATAATAATGAAATCAAACTAACCAACCCAAGTAAATAATTTGAAAAATAAGTAATAAAATAAGGAATCATCGGTAAAGAAATCCTACCAGTTTGCATTCCACAAGCAATTAATTGACCAGTATCTAGATTTTTACCTATTTGATTCTGTGCCTCCTTAGTATTAAATGTATTAATAATATCAGTACAATCTGTACTGGCAGACAATTTGGGAATCACGGTTCCAGTTTGAACCTGTGCCTGTGCACTAAAAATCAACATTCCCCAAACAGCTCCTCCAAATAATACCAAGCTAATTATTTTTTTTATTTTCATCTTGGGTACATTATCGCAGAATATTAATCTTTTTCCAAAATATTTTTTGGAATTCTAATTTCGGTAACACCATTTCCTACCGCAAATTCCACCTCAGAAATTTTATGTATATTTGTTGATAACACTTTTAAATTTTTATACCGCAATCTTAAAACTTTTAATAAACCTGCTAATTTTATATAAGACTTTTTAGCATCATACTCATTATTAAACGAAGGGAAATCGACCATTATACCACGAACTTTAATCGCACTATATGCAGTACACCCTTTTAAGAAATCCATTAAATTCTTTGGGAAAATTCCATATTTCCCACTTTTACCAATAATATCAACCTTAATTAAAACTGATACGATCTTACCAATTTTCAAACCATAAACAGCCATGTTTTTTATTGTTTCCAAATCAGAAATTCCCTCTACCAAATCATAATCATCATAAATTCGACCAATTTCATTTTTATCCATATTCTCAATTAATCTATATTTTACAGGATTAACTATCTTTTTTCGCATTTCAAGATTAAAATCCGTCCCGACATCAAGAAACTTAATACCAGCTCCGATTAAATGATTAATCTCAAAAAGTGCCATCTCACGACAATCAATAGATAAATCTATATCAGCACTATGCCTAAAGTTTTTTTTGGAACTCAACTTTACAATATTTATAATTTTTTGTAGTTTATCCAACCGATAATCCATATTTATGTCAAAAAGTAACAAGATTTTACCATTAATCAGTCTGATTGGGAAACCAAATGTTGGCAAATCCAGCCTTTTTAACCGCTTAATTAAGAGGTCTCTTGCTATAACCTCAGAAATCCCAGGTACCACCCGTGATCGTCTTTACAAAAAAATTAAATTACCCAATCTAGAAGCGGTCTTAATAGATACTCCGGGAATTAGTTTTAATGAAGATTCTGAAATAGAGAATAATATGAAAATTCAGACAGAACAGGCTTTAGCCGAAGCCGATCTAATACTTTTTATTGTAGATGGACAACATCCACCTTTATTAAAAGATTTTGACATAGCCAAAAAACTTCGCCAACAAAATAAAAAATTAATACTTATAACAAATAAGTGTGACAACTTGAATATGCAGCAAAATATTTATGAATGGTTCACTCTTGGATTCAATACCCATATCGCCATTTCTGTTAAACACAATCTCAATATTCAAGAGATGATCAATTTAATAGAACAAAAAATAAAGGAACTTGGATTTAAACCAATTCCCGAAATCACAGAGATAAAAGATAAGAAAATTCATATTGCCTTTGTCGGTCGCCCCAACGCTGGGAAATCATCCCTTATTAATGCTATCATAGGAGAAAAAAGAAACAGCGTTTCTGATGTTCCCGGCACAACCAGAGATACTATTGATACAGAATACATTAAAGATGATAAAATTTTTGTTTTACTTGATACAGCAGGCATCCGTCGTCGAGGTAAAATTACAAAAGGAATTGAAAAATTTTCTATTTTCCGTACTTTAAGAGCAATTGAAAATGCTGATATTGTTTGTTTGGTCCTTGATTATTCTATCGGTATCCGTGCACAAGATCTACATATTTGCTCTTATATACTAGAAGCAAACAAAGGATTAATATTTTTGATAAACAAATATGATTTAATGGAAAACAAAGAAAGAGAAATGACACGTCTCCTTAATATTTTAAAAAACCGATTTGATTTTCTATCTTGGTCACCAATTATTTTCACTTCCGCAAAAAATCATAAAAATCTCGATAAAATTTTTGAAAACACCGCACAAATTTATTTAGAGAGACAAAAAGAAATTGAACATCAAGTATTAGTAAGTTTTTTACAAGAAACAATCCACCAACATCAACCACCATCTGCTGGCAGAAAAAAACTTTATTTCTATGACATAATCCAAACAGGGAATAATCCACCAACATTTCGTTTAACTGTAAACAATAATGATGTTATTCATTTCTCTTATCAACGCTATTTGGAAAATAAGTTCCGTGAAAAATTTGGCTTTCTTGGAACTGCTATTTTATTTGAATATCAAAATTTAGAACCAAAATTAATCCGTAAAACCGAATTTCTCTAAATTTTTCTGCCATCTTTCCCGATAAAATATCCTTCGATCATTATTATGATATTTAAGTACTTTTTCACTAACAATAATAGATGCATTAACAGGAAAACTCTTTTTTCTCTTTTCAAATCTTCTAATTGAATATTTTCCTAATAATTTTTCCAATTTATCACCCCATTTATTTCCCCAAAATTTTTCCCAGAACTTTTTCCATCGAGTTATTTCAGAAATATTGATCTTTTTCTTCAAACGATCATATTCTTCAAAATAATTCTCCAACCACTGATTTTGATCCCAAAGTTTATCCCATACCCCTTCTTCACAATAAAAAGGATCCAAAGCCAATATCCAATAGGCAAAATAAATATCATTCTCAAATAATAAGGATTCAAATTGCAAATATTCCTCACTTGCATAAAAACTTAAACAGAACTGCCCAACCACCTTTCCATCATGTCTTCGTACTCCCCACAATTCAGTTAAAAAAGTTAAAAAAGTACGAGCTAAAAATATACGCCCTTTATTCGTAACCACAAAAATATCTATATCACTTTTTTTCGATACATCACCAAAAGAATTATAATTACAAATCGCCGCCATTTTTAAAAATGGAATCATTTTAAAAATCCATTTCCAATGTTCTACTCTCTTTTCTAAACTTTTTTTTCTTTTCAATTTCTCCTCTGTAATCTTCACCATATTCTCACGTCCCTTTAAGAAAACATAGCCATCTTCAATTTCCAAATAATTATCTAAATACTTCAGTGCATGCAACACCTCTTCCAAAGTCACCATTTTACCTAAAACTAATTTAGGCAATTGTTCAACTTTCAAAGCAAGATTAAATCCATCAAACCAAGTTACTGTAGCCAGTAGACATTTTTTGAGATCCCAATTTTTAAATTTCAAATTCATATTTATTCCAAATCAAGCTTATCTTATACTATTGATAGTTCTAAACCAAATATGTCTCTGAACCTATACAATATGTCTGAGAAAAACAAACAAATTAAATATTTACTCAAAAAAATCCCTCATCAACCCGGAGTTTATAAAATGAAAAATAAAGAGGAAAATATTATTTATATTGGCAAAGCAAAAGACCTTTATAAAAGAGTAAATAGCTATTTTAAAAATATTGATAAACATCATATCTACACGCAAAAACTAATTGAAAACATCACTGATATTGAATATATAATCGTAACATCTGAATTGGAAAGCCTCATTTTAGAAACCAATTTAATTAAGGAATATCGTCCTAAATATAATATTTTAATGAAAGACGATAAAAATTTTGCCTATATAAAAATCACTATTAATGAAGATTATCCGCGTATCTTAACGGTTCGCAAAGTATTGAAAGATAAAGCAAAATATTTTGGACCAAAAACCGCCTCCAGCCAAATTTATGCAACTCTAAAAATTCTCAGAAAAATTTTCCCTTTCCGAACATGCTCACTCGATATTAAAGATTTAGGTATAAATCCTGATTATAATGCACAAACAGTCCAAAACTCTATTCAAAATATAAAAGTAACACACGCTAATATTACATATCCTTGTTTGGATTTTCATATTCACCGATGTCTCGCACCATGTATTGGAAAACTCTCCAAAGAAGAATATTTTAAATTGATTCAGCAAATCATCAGTTTTCTAGAAGGTAAATATCAAAATGTTATCACAACATTAACAGCTAACATGCAATCAGCAGCAAAGAATCGACAATTTGAACATGCCGCTAAAATTCGTGATAAAATTGTTTTTATACAAAATACATTTGAAAAACAAAATATTGCTACCCCAGATCATCAAAATAGTGATGTAATTAATTTTTATTTAGATGAAGCCAAAGCCTATTTTAATATTTTTCAAGTACGAGAAGGGAAAATAATCGATCAACAAAATATTATTCTAAAAATTGAGAATAGCATTGAACCCAATAATAAAAATCCTATTCCAACTTCCATTCAAATTTTAAATTCTTTTTTACAACAATTTTACAATGAGAATACCGATATCCCATCTAATATTATTCTTCCCGAAAAAATAAATAATCAAAAAATAATTACTCAATGGCTCTCTGATTTAAAAGGGAAAAAAGTAAAATTATTAACACCACAGCGCGGAGGAAAAGATAAATTACTTAAGCTATCATTAGAAAACGCACGTAGTTTCGCCAATCAATCTCGCACCCATTGGGAAGCTAAACTTATGCCGAATCGCACACAGGGTTTAGAAAATTTAGCTCAAGCTTTACATTTAAATAAAATCCCCAAACGTTTAGAATGTTATGATATTTCACATTTATCTGGCACCTATACCGTTGCATCTATGGTTGTTTTTGAAAATGGATTACCCAAAAAAGATCATTATCGTCATTTCAAAATTTCTCTTGAAAATCCAGGAAAACCCAATGATTTTCTTTCTATGCAAGAAGTGATTTTAAGACGTTTAAAATATATTAAACCTCAGACCCAATATATTGATTATAAAATAATACATTCATCTTTACAAAAAAGGAAATCATCTCAATCATCAGACAAACCCACTTCATTCAAAAAATATAAAATCTTATTTCAAAAAAAACAGCTCATGGAATTAGTAATCATCTCTAATAATAAATTAAAAACTTTTTTCCAACCTTTAAAACTTAGAGAAGAACATTTTAAAGCAGTTTTTAAAAAAATCATTTATAAATTCAATTCCCGTCGACTTTATTTTATTTGTCCATCTAATCAACAAAAAAGATATGAACAACTAAATTGCCAAAGAGTACGAAAATTGTCTGAAAAAATCAGTCTGAAATCTAATCAGATTATAATGGTTTTTGATAAAAGTAAATATTTTGAAGATCAATCCTTTAAACAAATTCCTGATTTAATTGTAATAGACGGAGGAAAAGGACAACTTTCCAGCGCCATTAAAGCAATGCAAAATTATAAACTAGAAATACCTATTATTTCTCTAGCTAAAAAACAGGAAGAAATCTTTATACCTAAAAATAGTAATCCACTTACTTTCCCAGAAAATGAACCTGCACGACTCCTTTTACAACATTTGAGAGATGAAGCCCACAGATTTGCCATTGAATACAACCGCAAACTCCGTCACAATAATTACACCTCTTCTCAATTAGAAGATATTACTGGAATTGGTAAAATCATTACTCAAAAACTTCTTCACAAATTTGGATCGGTTGAAAAACTTAAAAAAGCCTCAGAAAATCAAATTGCCACAATCACCGGTCGAAAAATTGCTATTAAAATTAAAGAACAATTATTATGAACACATCTAATTTAATTTTAGCAATCATTATCATTGTCGGAATAACTATCTGGCTTGTTAGCAAATATTATAAAAAAAAATCCACAAATACCCAACAAAATTCTCAATCTGAAAAACTATTTTTAGAAATGTTAGAGAATCTTCGTCGTGAAATTCATGATTCTTCTAATAAAACCCGCCAAGATGTTTTAGATCATGCCAACAAACATCGTCTTGAAATGCAGCAACAACTCGAAAAAGTTAATGATCAACTTTCTAAAAATTTAATTGAAAGCAGCAAAACCATTCAAAGCCAATTCAAACAATCCGCTGACATCATTAAAGATGTCACCTCAAAATTAACAAAATTAGATGAAACAAATAAACAAGTTGTCGGTTTTGCTGAACAAATGAAATCATTAGAAGGAATTTTAAAAAATCCAAAACAACGTGGTCTCTTGGGAGAATATTTTTTAGAAACATTATTAGCAAATGTTCTTCCGCCATCACAATATCAAGTTCAATATAGCTTTAAGAACGGTGAAATCGTTGATGCCGTAGTTTTTTTTAAAGAACAAATAATCCCTATCGATTCTAAATTTTCCTTAGAAAAATACAATAAATTAATGGAAGAACAAGATGAAACGAAACGTAACATTTTAGAAAGAGAATTTAAAAATGATGTAAAAAAACGCATTGATGAAACCGCAAAATATATTCGTCCACATGAAAACACAACAGACTTTGCTTTCATGTTTATTCCCGCTGAAGGAATTTATTATAACCTTTTAATTTATAAACAAGGTACAATTGATGTGAATAGCCAAGATCTAATTGAATATGGTTTTAAAAAACACGTCATTATCGTTTCTCCAACTAGTTTTTATGCTTATTTGCAAACTGTAATACAGGGGCTTCGCGCTTTAGAAATGGAAAATAATCTCCATGAGATTATTAAAAGAGTAGGGGATCTAGGTCGTCACCTCGGCACTTATCAAAATTTCATGCAAAAAATTGGTACACATCTTGGAACAACCGTCAATATGTATAATCAAGCGTCTAAAGAATTCACGAAAATTGACAAAGATGTTATTAAATTAACAGAAGGAGAATCCAAAATTGGAGCCCAACTTGAAATATTGGAAAAACCACAATCCGATCTTTAGGCAATAGTGAATCCCAATCCAATTTCTAATTGTTCTTTAGAAATTGGTCCCTGTCTTAAAATTGTTGGAACATCTGTTATTAAACTCAATATTGTCGATTCCACACCATATTTACAAATGCCTCCATCAATAATCGATAGATCTAATTTAATGTCTTCCAAACGCGTCGGACTTGATCCTCCAGATATATTTGCAGAAGAAGCCACAATAGGTTTTTTCAATTTTTTTATAACCTCCAATGTTAATTTATTATCTGGCATTCTTATACAAACCGTCGGTAATCCCCCCGTAACAATATCTGGCAATAATTCGGTTTTATTAAAAAGTAAAGTTAAAGGACCCGGCCAAAATTTATTCATTAATAAAACTGCTGTATCGGGAATTCCATTTACTAAATCCTCCATCATATCCACATGATTAATAAGAACAATTAGAGGTTTTTTCAAAGATCTTCCTTTTGTTAAAAAAATTTGTTTCACAGCATTGGGATTCAGCGCATCAGCCACCAATCCATAAACAGTATCCGTCGGCACAATCACCAATTCCCCTTCATTTAATAATTTTACACCTTCTCTTAAACTTACTTTTTTCATAATCAAAACTTAAATTCAATATGCCTAACGCAAAATTTTAAAATAAAAAAATCAGCTAAAATTTTACCACTTCACAGTAATTACTACAAATAAAGAATTGACTTTCAGTTATGCTAAATTTAAAATTCATCTGCCATTTTATAATGAAACAAATAGGGCGAGTGGCGGAACTGGTAGACGCGTGCGACTCAAAATCGCATTCCAGTAATGGAGTGAGGGTTCAAGTCCCTCCTTGCCCACCAATGAACTGTATCCCAAAATTTATTTTATTTAATATATAAAACTATGAAAGGTTGCGAAATTCCACCACAAGAAATACCTGATGGTAAAAAAATACTATATCATGGCACTAAAAAAGGGTTCAATGAATTTAAAACACCAACGGGAATGGAGATATAAACAACAAAGAGAGAATCAAGGATTGCCTCCAAAACACAGAAAATATACTAGAAATGTTTATATTGCATTACCGATAAATGTTAAAATCAAAGAATTTAAGCGTACCAGTGATATAGAATAAGAATAGAATAGAATAAAATTAAATACATTCGATAACAAAGTATATAAGGTTCGACATTTGATATTATTATTACTATGAAAAAGAAAATAGCAACAATAACGATCGTAAAAATTATTGCTATCATAATGCTCTTTTGGGCACTTGCCGATAATCCGTATGGATATTATCAAATTTTACGTTGGGTAATTGCAGGTGTAACTGGCTATTCGGCATATCTTGCCTATAAACAAGGCAAAAACGTTTGGGTTTGGATTTTGGCAATTACAGCAATTCTATTTAATCCAATTGCACCCCTTCATCTTGATAGAGAAATTTGGTCGGTATTAAATATAATTGCTGTCGCAATAATTTTTACAAGTATCTTTAAAATAAAAGTCATTACGAAAAAAAAGAAATAAAATATTATCAAATTTAAACAAACTATTTATAAAAAACGTCTTGCATGGAAAATAAACTATTTACAGAAAATTTACTGGTGCTGAGGGCGGGAATCGAACCCGCACACTATTGCTAGTACAGGATTTTAAGTCCTGCGCGTCTACCAATTCCGCCACCCCAGCATTGGAATGAAATATAATTTAATTTAATTAAGTTTAAATGATTTAATTATATTCTTGATCTTATTTACTACGGTTGTGTTTTCTTGTAAAGAATAGGATCCCAAAATTATATAGCCGGATGTCCCTTTTATTCCAAAAGTTTGAATAAAATGGATTAGAGGATCACTTTGGGTAAGTCTTGCTGTAAATTCGGCAGTATATGTTTCTGTATCAGTTCCAGCTATATTAATTTTAGTTAATTCTCTTTTAGTTTCCTGAAAATTCAACATACCAGTTCTTTCGCGATTCAAAACTTCTTTTGCATAATCTAAAGTAGTAATTTTATCAGGTACATTATTTTTTACAATATTTACATTTGCCGTAAAAATTTCATTTTTTAAATTATTTCTAATTACTAATTGGGTTTGAACTGGAATATCAGAGGTAAAATTCTGTGGAGTAATTAATTCCCAATTTTTAGGATAATCTAAATCAAATACCGCACTTTGATATTGTTTTATCTGGGTTGAAGAGATTTGATTAGTAACAGGAGATGTTTTTTTATCCTGTTTTCCACTAAAATTAAAACATCCACTTAAAACCAAGGTTAGTGAAAGTAATCCTCCTATAAGTATTAATTTTCTCTGCATTTTTTGGTGATTTATTTAATAATTTTATCAACCAATCCATATTTAACCGCTTCATCTCCATTCATAAAAAAATCACGATCAGTATCTTTTTCAATAGTTTTGAGATTTTGTCCAGTATGTTTTGCTAAAATACTATTTAAAGTATTTCTGGTTTTTAAAATATGATCGGCATGAATTAAAATATCGGATGCTTGTCCTTGAGTTCCACCGAGCGGTTGATGAATCATAACTTCAGAATGTGGTAATGCATAACGTTTTCCTTTTGCCCCACCAGCTAAAAGCACAGCTCCCATTGAAGCGCAAATTCCCATACAAACAGTGGAAACATCTGGTTTAATGTGTTGCATAGTGTCATAAATTGCCAAACCAGCGGTAACATGTCCACCCGGACTTTGTACATACATAATAATGTCTTTTTTGGGATTTTCAGATTCCAAAAATAAAAGCTGAGCAATAATTGTATTTGCCACTGCATCATTGATTTGTGAACCTAACATAATAATGCGATCTTTTAAAAGTCTGGAATAAATATCATAAGCTCTTTCGCCTAAATGAGTTTTTTCAATTACAGTTGGTATTAAAATTGAATTTTGAATTGAATTTGTTGAAGATTGGTTTTGAGCTGAGTTTTGCGTTAATTCAGAGTTTTGGTCATTAATATTTTGAAACATATTTTGTTTTAATTAATAAATCTTTCATATTATATCAAAAATTACTTGACTCTAACAATACGAATATATAACATGTATGAGCTTTCAGCTGATAGACAGTTGAGATTTATTTTACAGCTGGAAATGAATATTAATAATTAGGATGTAGTAGAGAAGAGTTGAAAAAATAATTTTGTGAATCAATTTATTGATTCATATTGAATTTTAGATTCAATTCTAACTGAATATTACTTTGATAATAATTAGTTAGAGATCAGATTCTTATTTGAAGAGTTTGATCCTAGCTCAGGATTAACGTTGGCGGTGTGCCTAATACATGCAAGTCGAGCGCCCTGGACCCTGTTTATAATATTATATAATTATAGATAGAGTCCAGGGAGCGGCAGACGGGTGAGTAACACGTTGGTATCTGCCTTGAAGTCAGGGATAAGCTTTAGAAATAGAGTCTAATACCGGATTGTCCCCGTTTCGACGGGGTAAAGCAGCAATGCGCTTCAAGAGGAACCTGCGTCCTATCAGTTAGTTGGTGAGGTAATAGCTTACCAAGACTATGACGGGTAGCTGGTCTGAGAGGATGATCAGCCACAATGGAACTGAGACACGGTCCATACTCCTACGGGAGGCAGCAGTAAGGAATTTTTCGCAATGGGGGAAACCCTGACGAAGCGACACCGCGTGAAGGATGACAGCCTTTTGGTTGTAAACTTCTTTTTTGAGGGAATAAATATGAAGGTACCTCAAGAATAAGCATCGGCTAACTACGTGCCAGCAGCCGCGGTAAGACGTAGGATGCAAACGTTATCCGGAATTACTGGGCGTAAAGAGTTCGTAGGCGAACTGTTAAGTAGAATGTTAAATACTTGAGCTCAACTCAAGAAAAGTATTCTAAACTGGCAGAATAGAGTATGGTAGGGGCAAGTGGAATTCTGTGTGTAGGGGTGAAATCCGTAGATATACAGAGGAACACCAAAAGCGAAGGCAGCTTGCTGGGCCATTACTGACGCTCAAGAACGAAAGCGTGGGGAGCAAACAGGATTAGATACCCTGGTAGTCCACGCCCTAAACGATGATCACTCGATGTTGGGAACTCGACTTTCTCAGTGTCTAAGCTAACGCGATAAGTGATCCGCCTGGGTAGTACGATCGCAAGATTAAAACTCAAAGGAATAGACGGGGACCC
>CAZGKO010000018.1:5671-19677 GCA_964526005.1 uncultured Candidatus Peribacteria bacterium | reverse complement strand
GCGAGGTAAACCCCTGATTCACAAATCATTAAATAGCGAGGTAAACCCCTGATTCGCAAACCACTAACCCCCCTGATTCGCAAACCACTAACCCCCCTGATTCGCAAACCACTAAATAGCGAATGGCATCTCGCAAATCACTAATACTGAAATCTTCTTCACAGTCACTAGTTTTGCATCTTGCCAAACTCCTATTATTACCGTAAAATATACTGGCAAATTATTTAAGATTTATTTAAGAACAATATGGAAATCACATCACAAGCAAATAGCCAATCGGCTTATAATACTAATTTCTATTCTAAAGTTTTCTTCTTTTTTGGTTTAGCGGTTTTGAGTTCGGCAGCAGGTTGTTATATTGGTTTAAATTATATGGCGGACTTTTTTCTCACTAACCCTGCCACTATATATATTATGTTCGCATTGGAATTAGGTTTGGTTTTTACATCTCGAATGTGGTCTACCAAAGTACCACTGAGTTATTTTCTATTCTTTGCTTTTTCTGTTATTACTGGAATTACTTTAGTACCATTAATAGGTTCTATTCTCGCATCAACTGGCAGTCTCAATTTGGTTATTAAAGCTTTTCTGGCAACTAGTTTAATGTTTACTGGGACTGCGGTTTTTGGTATAACCACACATATAAATCTTCAAGGATTATCAGGATTTTTAGTTACTTCTTTAATTGGCTTAATCGTTATTTCAGTTATTGGGATTTTTATTCCTTGGGGTAATACATTTGAAATGATTTTTTCCGGTTTTGGGATTTTGATTTTCAGTGGCTATACCATGTATGATATGCAGAAATTAAAATCTTATAATCACGATCAATATATTGATGCCGCTCTACGTCTATATTTGGATATTTTCAATTTATTTCTATTCGTCTTACGTCTAATGCTTTCTTTTGGTAGAGAATAATATAATTATATGCAAAAATTAGATTTAAAGAATGTTAAAATTGGCACAATTTGGAATGAAGGTCGTGGCGCATCAATTCATGATAATTTTGAAGCAGATTTAGATTTTGAACCAGATATAAAAGTGAATTCTCTTTTAACTGGTGATTTGCAAATTATCAAAATGAAAAACGGGGTGACTATTGTTTTTAAAGATTTACATACTAACTGCACCTTGAAATGTATTCGATGTCTGGAAAGTTTTTTATATCCAGTACATATTAAGAGTTCAGAGCGTCAATTTTTTAAACAGATGAATAATTGGGATTTTGATCCAATGGAACATTTTTTAATTAGGACTCGTGATTTATCCATTGATTTAACTGAATCTCTCCGTCAGGAATTAATCTTGCAATTTCCAATAAATCCGCTATGCTCTGAGCACTGTTTAGGCATTTGTCCTATCTGTCACAGCAACCTTAATCAACTGAAAACCAAGCATCATTGTCAGATTACTCCGCTTGAAGAGATTGATGATGAAACTATCAAACCATTCTCAAATTTAAAAAATTTACTTAAAAACAATTAATATTTATGGCTAAGCATCCAGTTCCTAAATATAAGACTACGAAAAGTCGTTCCAAAAGCAGACATTCTGCTTGGAAAAAGAAATCTACTGATAAATTATTTGGTATAGTTACCAAAATGAAAAATTTAGATATAAAAGGTAACTTAAAATTAAGAGAAAAGGTAAAAAATAAAATGGTTAAGAAAGTTAAAGCTTAATTTTTATTCTGTTTTGAGGTATAATAAATTGATTTTTAAAATTTAGTAAATTAATGGCCAGTTATCGCCACTTAGCTAGAATTGCCGTCATGCAGACTATCTTCAGTTATGAATTTCGCAATGGCAACATTAAACCGGATTTAAAATCCAATACTGCGGCTTATGGAGATAAACTTAAAGATATTAGCTTTGCGGAAGAAATACTAAATGGCATTTTGGATCACAATAAAGAAATTAAAAAATTAATTACTGAAAATGCTCCCAATTGGCCTTTTGAACGTATTGCTCCAGTTGATCGGGCTATTTTAGAAATTGGTATTTATGAAGTGATGTTTTCTAAAGATGTTCCGCCAGTCGTTGCTATCAACGAAGCAATTGAAATTGCAAAAGTTTTTGGTGATTTAAATAGCAGCAAATTTATTAATGGAGTATTAAGTTCTATTCTAAATAAATATAAACCAGAGGCTATTATTCCCGAACAAAAAAAATAAAATTATTTAATATGCTTAATGAACGTTATCAAAAACTTTTTCAACAAATTAAAATCACATTTGAAGATTTAAATCTATTGGATTTGGCTTTCGTCCATAAATCTTATTTAAATGAACACCGCGATTATAAAATTGCTCATAATGAAAGATTGGAATTTTTAGGAGATGCGGTTTTGGAATTAGTAACAACAGAATTCCTATACAAAAAATATCCCAATCAGGAAGAGGGGGTTTTAACAAGTTATCGTTCTGCACTTGTTAAAGGCAATCATCTTGCAAAAATTGCTAAAGATTTAGATTTGGGACTTTATCTTTATTTAAGTAGAGGTGAAGAACGTTCTGGTGGACGTTCTAAAAATTATATATTAGCAAATACCCTTGAAGCATTAATTGGAGCGATTTATTTAGATCAGGGATATATCACTACTCACCAATTTATAAATCAAAATATTTTAAATCATTTGGAACATATTCTAAGTGAAGGTGCGCATATTGATGCGAAATCACATTTACAGGAAATCAGTCAAAAATTATTAAATTTAACACCGAATTATCGTTTAGTTTCCGAAACGGGACCGGATCATAATAAAGTATTTTTAATGGCGGTTTATTTTGGAGATGAAAAGGTTTCAGATGGGACAGGATCCAGTAAACAAAAAGCAGAATCAGATGCGGCGCAAAATGCCATCAATATTAAAGAATGGCAAAATATCAAACTTTCTATTGATTAAAATTCATTAAATATTTTTATTGATTGATAAAGTATGCCCTGAATTGATAGTTGGCACATTTGTAAAATAATAATTTTTTTCCGCAAAATACCAGGTTGCAAATATAATTAAAATTATTATCGCCAAAATCAAAAGTCCCAACCCGAATTTTCGTTGTTTACTTATTTTAGTAATATGATTTTTTATCATAAATTCAACATAAACCATCAATATTCTAACAAAAAATAAATTAAATTAAAGACTTTTTTATTGTCTCCAAAGTTTTATTCAATTCAGTATTTTCAAAAGCATCAGATATTCCAAAATTGGCAAAATCTGTTTTCAGTGGAATACTCCCCAATATTTTCCCTTTTCCAAAATATTTTTCTGCTTCATTTTGTCCGAATATATCACCGCACATATTTTCAACAATTCCAATAATTTCGACTCCGAATTGATCAAACATGGCTAAAGATTTTGCAGTATCAATTAAAGCGGTTTTCTGAGGAGTTGTAATTAAAATCGCCTGATCTGGTTTAATAATATTTAACATAGTTAATGGAATATCTGAAGTTCCAGGCGGCAAATCAATCAGTAAAAAATCTAATTTACCCCAATCACTGTCGAAAACCAATTGCTCTATCGCTTTAGCCATAATAGGACCACGCCATAATATTGGCTTATTTTCATGTTCAATAATATTTCCCATTGAAACAACTTTTATTCCATTTTTTTTTATAGGAAGTATTTTTTTATTTGCGTTGGCAGTGAGATACCCTTTAATCCCTAATACTCTACTAATATTTGGACAATCAATATCTAAGTCCAAAATTCCGCATGAATATCCTTTTTTATTAAGAAATTTTGCCAATATTAAAGTCAAAAATGTTTTACCTACCCCACCTTTCCCAGAATGAACAGCCATTATTTTTTTTATATTTTCGGGACGACCACTGCGTAATTTATCAGCATCAAAAACATTATCAAATACCAATTTACCTCCTTCAATTTTAGGCCAATCAACTTTTATTCCAATTTGTTTAGAAATATTATTTAGCAAAATCTGTAATGGAACTTTAGATTTTTGTGATAATTCCACTAAACTTTTTCCTTTTTCTAATTTAACACCAAGTTTTTCAAAAACCTCTCTGCTTGCCGGAAATTCTTTTAAAATTATATCAATATTCTCATTACCTCGTAATTTTTTCATAATGAAAAATTATAATTTATGATTATACAATAATAACCAAATTCTTTACATGGAAAATGCTACTCAAAAAGTATATTATTTCCAAGTGAAAAACTTATCTCAAAAACATCCACATAAAGTAATCATTGAAAAACTGGCAGGGTTTATAGTTTTCTCTATTAATCAAGAAAATATTTTGGAATATTTGGTTTTGCATAAATTTAAAGGTTTTTATGAGTTTCCCAAAGGGCATGTTGATGAAGGTGAAGACTTATTAACGGCTGCTTTTCGTGAATTGGAAGAAGAAACAGGATTAAATCAAGTGAAACAAATTCCCAATTTTCATAGCAAATCTACTTATACTTTTAATCGCGGGAAAATTTTAGTAGAAACTTCTATGACATTATTTTTATGTCAAACCCAACAAAAAGAAATAAAATTATCTCGTGAACATAATCAATCTCGTTGGTTACCCTTTGAGCAAGCAATAAAACAACTAACTTTTGATAATACACGTGATGCCCTACAAAAAGCCAAACAATTTTTAGAAAATAATATCAATCTTTATGGAAATTAAATATCAAAAAAATTTTAATAAAAAGAATCGCAAAATTATTTTACCTTATTTAAAAGACAAGCCATTACCAATCAAAAGTTTGCAGACATGGCTTCAAGAAAGAGAAAAGGCTAGAGATTTCACAGGCGATAAGGGAGAGATTATTCACAATTATGAAGGCAATAAAACATATTTTTTAATTGGATTGGGAAATTCTAAAGAATTAAATGCCATTAAAATCAGATCTAATTTTGCATTAGCAATAAAAAATATTAGTTCTTATAAATTTAATAAATATGCGGTTTTTATTCCAGAACAATTAAAACCTTTTTTACAAGAAATTGGTGAAGGCATAATATTAGGTAATTATTCTTTATCTTTATTCCAGACAGGTATCAATAAAAAAATGGCTCAGGAAAAAATTATCAAAAAAATAGTAATTGTCGGTTCTACCATTTTTCCTGAAGATAAGAAAGCTTTTGAAAAAGGAGTTAAAATTGGGGAAGCGGTTAATTATGTCCGTGATCTGATTAATTCTCCTCACAATATGGTTGATGCTAAATATCTGGTTGAAGAAGGTAAAAAAATCGCAAAAAAAAATCACTACAAATTTACTCTCTTGGATCATGCTAAATTAGTAAAGATAAAAATGTGGGCTTTATTGGCAGTAAATCAAGGTTCTACACATGGAGCAAAACTTTTAATTTTAGAACACTCTCCTTTGGGTAAGAAATATGATCCAATCGTATTAGTTGGGAAAGGAGTCACTTTTGATACTGGGGGAATAAATTTAAAACCTTCAGCTGGATTAAAAGGGATGAAAATTGATATGGCAGGTTGTGCCGTGGTTTTAGGTGTATTTCAATTATTGAAAAAGTTAAATATTCAAAAAAATGTTATTGCCGTTTTACCTATTACCGATAATGTTTTGGATGGAAGATCAATTAAACCACATGATATTATTACTGGCTATAGCGGTAAAACAATTGAAATTTTAAATACTGATGCTGAAGGTCGTTTAATTTTATCTGATGCTATTTCTTATGCCGTGAAACATTATCAACCCAGCCGGCTAATTGATTTAGCTACTTTAACTGGTGCCTGTATGGTTGCTCTTGGTGAACAAATTGCCGGCTTATTTGGTAACAATGAAAAATTGATTCAGGAAATCCAGACTGTAGCGGCAGAAACCGATGAAGAGGTTTGGCACATGCCCATTCATGAATTTCATCGTCAAGAAATAAAAGGTACTTTATCTGATCTGACCAACCTTGGAAATAGCGGTTATGGTGGAGCATCTACCGCTGCTGCTTTTTTGGAAAATTTTGTGGAAGATATTGATTGGGCTCATTTAGATATTGCTGGAGTAACTCAGCCTAAAAAGACTAAAGATATTGATTTTCCCGGATCAGTAACCGGTTATGGAGTAAGGCTATTAATTCAATTACTGGAAAATATAAAATCAAAAGAGATATAAAATCTTTCAAAAATCACATTTTTGAAAGATTTTATTAGGATTTAATTTCATTGTTTTGTAAATATTCATAAGCCCAAAAACTTGCAGTCACTCCTTCAGAGGCACTAATTATTGCTTGTTTGAATTTAGTATCACTCACATCACCAGCAGCATAAACTCCTGCCAGATTGGTTTCAGTATTTCTATTAATAATTATTTCTTTATGCTGATTTAATTCCACTCCCAGTTTTTCAGCCAGTTCTGAAACAGGGGAGAGACCAATTGCCACAAATACAGCAGACAATTCTATTTCTTTTCCATCTTTTAATTTTATTTTTTCCACATGTCCATCGCCAATAATTTCTGCAACTTCCGCATGGGGAATTAATTTAATTTTATTATTAGCTTTTACTCTGTCTAAAGTTACCGGTTCTGGATGTAAACTAGTTCTGGAAATCACATAAACTGTAGTAGCATATTCGGAAAGTAATAAAGCCTCTTTTGCGGCACTATTCCCGCTCCCTACCACAGCCATTACTTTACCTTTAAAGAAAGATCCATCACAAAGAGCGCAATAAGAAACTCCTTTATTCTCCAGTTCCTTTTCACCAGGACAATTTAACTTTTTATGTATTGTTCCAGTAGCAAATAAAATAGTTTTAGCTTGATATTGATCGCTATGTGTCTTAACAAGAAAACTTGATTTTGATTCAGCTTTTAAATCAGTATCACTTAATTTGATTCTTTCAATTTCTGTAACTGTTTCATTTTTTAATTCCACTCCGAAAGATGTTGCATGATCAATCAAACTTAAAGCTAAATCTGGTCCAGAAATTTTCTTTATTCCTGGCCAGTTTTCAACAATATTAGTAGTTGTTATCAACCCGCCCGGCAATTCTCCAATCATTAAACTTTTTAAGTTTAATCGAGAAGCATACATTGCCGCACTGGCACCAGCGCAACCAGCACCAATCACTAAAAAATCATATATTTCCATTTTTCAATTATTTTATTATAATAAATTTTATTAAAAAAAAATTTCATTTTGGCTCAAATCTCCCATAACTATGCTTTACCCAATGTGTTCATTCCGGGTTTCCAATTTGCCGGACAAAGTTCACCGGTTTGCAAACCAGTTAGCACACGCAAAGTTTCATCGGCACTTCTTCCTACATCCAGATTCTGAACCAGTTGATAACAAAGATCACCTTCTGGATTAATAATAAAAGTACCGCGAAGATCAAACCCCTTCTCTTCTATTAAAACCCCATAATTACGGCTCATTTCACGATTAATATCAGAGAACATTGGGAAATTCATTTCTCCAAGTTCCTTGCACCAAGCTTTATGAGAATGAACCGAATCAACACTACCAACTAGAACAACAGCTCCCAATTTTTCAAATTTTTCCATTTTCCCGCTCATTTCCACAATTTCAGTTGGACATACAAAAGTAAAATCCAAAGGATAAAACATAATAACCACCCATTTACCTTTATAATGAGTCAGACTAATTTTATCAAATTTACCCTGATAATAAGTTTCTACTGTAAAATCCGGGGCTGGTCTTCCAACTTGTACAAACATGTTTTTTTAATTAATATAAATACAAAGAATTCATAACCTCACAATTAAAAATTTATATCCTAAACAATATGATTTCACAAGACCAACTTTTAAAAACCTATAATCAATCAGAAAGAAACTATTTTTTACTGGATGTACGAACGCCATATGAATATGATAATCATCATTTACTCGGTTCTATAAACATCCCTATTGATACTATAGAAATACATTTAAATGAAATTCCAAAAAATAAACATATTATTACGATTTGTGAACACGGAATTAGAAGTGGAGCAGCTGCTGAATATTTAGTAGCAAAAAAATATGATTGTGACAGTCTTGATGGAGGGCTTTCTATCTGGAAAGGACAGCTTGTTCACTAATTCTCGGTACTATTCCGAATTATTTATCTTTTGCGGGATTACGATGAAAAATAGAAGTTCGAGACGATGGAGTGCCAAACCAATTAATAACTTGTTCATCAGCTCTTTTGACTTCATTTGCTTTTTTACGTCTAGGTCTTTTATTTCCAAAGACATTATCAGTAGTCATATCTCTAACTGAAATTCTTCTTCGCACTCTTGCTTTCGTTATATTTTGACGTGCAGGACGTGCAGGGAGTCCAAAAACCGAGCTAACAATTCTACTTTGATTAGATACCTCCCCTAGCCCACTTTCAATCTTATCGGTTTGACCCCGTTCTTGGCGATAAAAAGCGGGTAAATTTAATGAATTTTGTGTTTTTTGTATATTACTACTTGGTTTACTATTCCCATAACCACTTTTCGCGCGATTATAAGTTTTTCCACTAATCAAAAATCCATTTTTTTTATCTCCTAGATCGGTGAATAAATCAGCTTCATCCATTAGTTTTGCATTTGTTGTTTTATCAAAAGCCATAATTTCCACACGCACACCACGTGATTGGCAATATCTCATTACTTCTAAAAAATCCCCGTCACCTGAAGCCAATACAATTACATCAACTTTTTCCGTTAAACGAATCATATCTACTGCAATACCAACATCCCAATCTGCTTTTTTAGCTCCAGTATGAAATACTTGCAAATCTTTTATTCTGATTTCAATTCCAAGTTCCTCAATTGCTTCATGAAATTTTTCTTCGGTACCTTCTTCTGATTTTATTACATAAGCAAATGCCCGCACCAATTGACGTTCAGATACCGCTCGATTTAGCAATTCTTGATAATTTACATTTGCCCGATAATTTGAGCGGGCTGAATGATACAAATTTTGAGTATCAATAAAAACTGCGACTCTCTGGGCGGAATGTGCTCCAAAATTTAAATTTTTCATTTTAATTATCTATTAATATTTTATTTTTTATAGTTCCCCGCAAGAGGATAACATCTATATAACACAGTTAATTTCCGAACATCATTGCTTTTATATCTGGATTCATCATCTCTGGACTCCATGGTGGATCCCACACTATATTAATCTTAACATCTTTTACATGTTTTTGAAGTCTTAACCAAGAATCTATCTCCGTAGTGATTTGCGCTCCAGCCGGGCAACCCATTGATGTTAAGGTCATTTCTATTTCTATAAGTCCATTGGGTCGCTCAATTACATCATAAATTAATCCCATATCACTGATTCCAATTCCAGTTTCTGGGTCAATTACTGAATTTATTAAATCAAAATATTTTCTTTTTGTTAAATGAGGTTTAAAAATAGTCTTCACAGATTTTTTCTTCATCAATTTTCTAAATTCAGAAAATTTTTCTTTCCTACTTTTCAATTTAGAATTTTTATTTTGTATCTGAGCACCTCCCCCAACTTCTTCTTTTATACTATCATTATAGGCACTGGACAAAGTTTCTTCTATTAAATGTTCAAGGGCATCTACTTTTTCTTTAGTATATTTTTTTTTCATATATTACTTTTTTTGGAATTGATACCATTTAATAGCTTTCTTAATACACGAAAGCCCTAATAATGCGCATTTTACTCTGGCTGGAGAAATTTTAATTTCAAGTAGTTTAAAGATGTCTTCATTAGAAATATTTTTTACATCATTTATGGTTTTACCAATTATTTGTTCTGAAAGCAAAGAAGTTGATGCCATTGAAATAGCACAGCCAGAACCTTCAAATCCAAAATTTTCAATCACATTATTTTTATCAAGTTTCAAACTAACCGTTATTTTATCCCCACAGAGTGGGTTTGAATCAGAAGAAATTAGTTGAGCATCTTCAATTAATTCAAAATGTCGGGGGTTTTTATAATGATCTAAAATTATTTCCGCATAAATATCCATATCTTATTTAAAAATTTCAATAACTTTATTTAGTGCTTCTATCAATTGATCAACATCTTGTTTAGAATTATAGATATGAAAAGAAACCCTAACTGTAGCATCAACTCCTAATTTTTTATTCAAAGGCTTGGCACAATGATGTCCTGCACGTACTGCCACATTAAATTGATCGCAGATTGAAGCGATATCATGGGGATGGATTCCTTCAATAGAGAAAGGCAAAATTCCTCCACAATTTTCTGAACTAAGTGGTCCAAATATTTTTATTTGATGGAACTTTTGTAATTCTGAAATTAGATAATCACGAAGTTCACGATCATGTTCCAAAATTTCTCTAAATTGAAATTGATTTAAATATTCCATAGCAGCTTTTAAACTAATGACACCAGCAATATCTGGAGTTCCAGCTTCAAATTTCATTGGTAATTCCAATGTCTCAAAATCAAAATCCTCGATTTCCTTAACCATTCCCCCTCCGCTTAAAAATGGCGGCATTTTTTCTAAAAGTTCTTTTTTCCCAAATAAAAACCCAATTCCAGTTCCGGCAAACATTTTATGACCGGAAGCAAAAGCAAAATCCACATCATTTTGTTTTACATTTATCCCAAGATGTGAAATTCCTTGAGCACAGTCCAAAACAACTTTTGCACCAACTTCATGAGCAAGTTTTATTGCTTCTTCAAAAGGAGGAATCACACCCAATACATTTGACATCTGAGTTAGAGCCAAAATTTTTGTTCGTGGTAACAATAGTTTTTTCAAATCTTCTAAATTCAGAAGTCCCTCATTTTGTTCCCGAGCAAAGCCCTCTTGCATTTCCCAGATTTTTATTTTTGCTTTTTTTCTTTTAGCCAATGCCAGCCATGGTACAAAATTACTGTGATGTTCCAATTCCGAAATAATAATTTCATCACCTTCCCGTATAGCTATTTCTCCATAGGAATATGCGATCAAATTAGCCGCTTCAGTTGCATTTCTCACAAAAATAATTTCTTTAGTTTCAGCACCGATAAATTTTGCCACATTTTCTCGGGTTTGGGTATAAGCCAAAGTAGCACCTTCGCTCAATTGATAAATTCCGCGATGTACATTGGCATTTAAATTTTCATAAAAATATTTAATTGCTTTAATTACGGTAATTGGTTTTTGACTTGTGGCGGCACTATCCAAATAAACCAATGATTGTCCATCTTTTTTAATTAAAAATATTGGAAAATCCATTTTTATTTTTTCACAATCAATCATTGATAAATTTATTTGAAGTTATATTTTAACTTAATTTTTTGTCGATCTCAACTATTATATCATCACCCATAATTTCCACGGGAAATGTTTTAATTGGGATCGCCGCCGGAAGCGCAACAATCTGTCCAGTTATAATATCAAAAACAGATCCGTGCCAAGGGCATTGAATCTGATGCCCTTTAAGTCTTCCGGCGGACAATGAAGCTTTGGCATGAGTACAGGTATCTTCTACAATAAAAAATTTACCTTTCACTAAAGCTAACATTAGAGGTTTTCCCCCAGCCATTACTTTTTTTTTCATACCATCCTCAAAATTACTAACTTTTCCTACCGTATATTTCATAAATATAATTCACTATATAAATTATTTCGGAGATCTTCGAGCATTTTATTATCGGGGAATTTCCCTAAAATTTCTTCAATAAAAGCTTTCATCAATAACTTCTTAGCATCGTTTGAATCAAAACCACGACTTTCTAAATAAAACATATCTTCTTCATCTAATTTACCGATTGAAACACTATGTGAAGCTTTTACATCATCAGTTTCTATTTCCAATGCAGGAATTGTCCTAATTTTTGCATCTTTGGATAGCAATAAAACATCATGGCGTAAAAAACTTATGGTGTTATCACTTGCGGGTGGAATCACAATAGATCCAGAATAATCTAGACTAGAACTATCTAATTGCAAACTTTTAATAATCATTTCTGCACTAGTGTTTTTAGCCGAATGTTCTACTATTGTTTTAAGATTTTGATTGTCCCCCCCTTTTCCTAAAGTAATTAAATAACATCTTAATTGGGCTCCCTCACCTTTTAATTTAAATGTTAAAACTTGTTTAATTGAATTTTTTGTAGGAATCATCCCAATAAAAATTACATTTTCATTTTTTTTAAGAATAATTTCACTATTAGAAAAATTACCGATAGTTCTGATCTGAATATTGTTTTTTGTTATTCCTACTCTTGGCAAAGTATTTAGAAATATGTGATACATGCTTTCTTATAACATAAAAAGCTTGACTGACCAATAAATAGTTCCATTCCGCTTAAATCAAAAAATAAATTTGGAAACTGATTCTTATGCAAAAATCCCTCCACAGATCAACCGTAAAAATTATCCGGAACTGGTTGAAATTATTGAACAGAATAATAATCTTAAAAGTTATCTTGCAGTAGCCCATATCAGGAGTCAAATCCGAAATTCCATGAAAGAAGTCTTTTTCAAACAGGGGGAATATCAATCACATCACAATCAGGAATATTTAGAGATTTTAATAGGTGAAGATCGAGAAATAATGATAAAATCTTTTCAGAAATTTGAACAGGTTCTTAGTGGATTTTATTCATTTATAATTATTAGTATCAATCTAAAATCTAATGCAGCATATACTGGTGTTGTCAAGGCATGAGGATATGCTCAGTTTTATCTACTTTATTAAAATTGAAGTGGAAAAAAAGAAAAAAATGTATCTTACATCACAATTGCGTATAATCTATATGTTTTGCGACCAACGGGAGCAAGTAATGATGGCACTAAATTAGAGAGTGAGAAGGTAGTGCGTTTAATTTCCAATAATTATAGCAAATGTTTTATTATCTATTTTTCTATTATGCTCTAATGTATTGACATAAGAAATTATCTTTTTGATTATTTCAGGTTTTACATCTTTGGTTCTGAAGGTAAAAGGAACAAATAATGAAGTAAAACTATTTGTTTTCATTTTTTCTAATTTGTCTAAATAAATATAATATGGATATTCTATAACCTCATATTTAATTTTGTTTTGAGATAGATCATTTAAGACATCTTCCGCAGTATTTTCGTCAAATGATACTTTATGAATAGATTTCCAAAATTTATCTTGAATTATTTTGATTCCGCTAGTTTTGGGGTCTAAGAATATTAGAATGATTCCCCCCTCTTTCAATAATTCTAAATATTGGTTAAATAAATCATCTAAATTTACTCCATAAAGACAATGTGAGAACAAAATTAAATCAAATTTTTCTTTTACTATCTTAGGTAAATTTTCTAATTTTTCATTTATAGTTTTTTTAACATAGGGAGAATTATTCTTTTTGTATTCCTCTAAGGCTTCTTTTGAAGTATCATTTGCAATTATCTCAAATTTTTTATTTTTAATTTGAGATAACGCTTTCTTGATTTCATCTCCCTCTCCACATCCAACATCAAGAATTTTTATTGAATTTCCATGAAGTTTATTGATAAATCTTATTAAAAGCCCTATTTGCTTTTGCCCTCTATTAATAATTTTATGCCAAAATCCATAAACCTCTTTCCAATCAGTTTTATAAAAATTTTTGTATCTGTCTTGCATAATAATTTGTAAAATATTTACCTTTATTAAGATTGCCGTAAGGTACTATCTTTGGTTGGCTATTAATAAAGTAATGCTCTGGAAATTTTGTTTATTTTTTGATTAAGAATTAATCCATTCATTTCTAAGAAAATCTAAATTTGCTTTTTTAATTAATTTATCTGAATAAGTTATGGCTTCTTTAGATATTTTTTTCTGATCAATTCCATTTATTTGCTTATCTTTCATGATATGTTTTCCATTTATAAATACATCTGTAACATTTGAACCCTTTACAGAGTGGACAATGCTTGGATTATATTTTAGAACATTTTGTATGAGTCTGCCAAAACTCATTACTTCAAACATGTCGGGAGTTCCACACACATAACAACCGTCAGTACCAAAACCTGTTTTAATATTTTCCTTTAGGAATTCTGGAAGATTCGCCACGCCATCAGCAGAATAAGCATTAGAAATAGGACAATGAACTATTCT
>CAZGKO010000018.1:0-5661 GCA_964526005.1 uncultured Candidatus Peribacteria bacterium | reverse complement strand
TTTTAATATCCCTTGAATATTTTGGTATAGGTGCAGAAGGATTAAATGTTTTTTTCGGTGCGTCTCTTAATTCCTTTGCAACAATTTGTCTAAGACCTAATTTGGCTGCTTCCTGAAAAATAGACTTGAACGCTTCTCGTCATTTATATTCACTGCGTGAACTAGGCAGGTCGTAGTACCTGTTAGAATCATTTCAGTCGCCTGATACAAAGAACCAAATTTTAAGATATCATTGTCAAAATTCGTTATCATTGGAAAAGCAACTTTCATTACCCAATCCTTAAGCGAGAGATTTCGGCTAGTTGACTTTAATAAAGAAGCACAGGGGTGATTATGCAAATTGATCAAACCTGGCATCAGTATTTTTTCTTCAGCATTAATTATATTGATCTCTTCTAATTTTTCTTTTTCCAAATCACTCATGTTGCCTACCTTGAGAATCTTTGTCCCTTCAATAATAATATAACCTTAGTTAATTATCTCTCTCCCTTCATTCATTGTTAATATTTCTGCATTTTTCAGTAAAGTTTTCATATATTTTGGGTTAAGAATAAAGAAAAAATTAAATAAAATTTTACATAACGTTTCTGGCTATGCGAAGTTTTGCGGAACGCAGTGAGGAGGAGGTACGACGACAAACGAAACCGCATATACGCTGTTGTCTGATGTGCGGCAGATTTAACACATAATTTATTGAATCGACTTTGACATTGTGTACGATACGTGTTAGTTTTTGGTCCTATTTAACTTTTAACTGAACTAGTATGGAAGTAGAAATTACTTATAATGACCAATGGAAGTTAACTGCCGATGGGAAAGGTTATAACATCCAAAATCCTGCCAAGGATGGAATAAAGCGATTTTATGAAGTAAATTCTGGCCCTTATGGGAATCCGGTAATTACTGCCGAGCCAGATTTGGCTTTTCCAGCTCCTTCAACAGTATCTTATATTGATTCTCAAGGGGAAGAGGCTCAGCCAGAAGAAAAGATTGCAGGAATAATTTGTAAAAAAGCTGGAAAAGTGATTCATAGATTTAGCTTGTCGAATCTTAAAAGGCCAGAATTTACGACTGAGCAGGAAGGCGCTGAATTAGTGATTAATGATGTTCGTTGGCACTTACGTGCTTTATTTAGAAAAGATAAAAATCGCATAATTAATTATGATGCTTGGTATGGTGAGGAACAGCCAGATTCTGTTCAGATAGTGGAATTGGAAGATTTAGATTTCTAGTTGAATAAGACCAAAAACTGCCGCATTTCCGACAACGTGCCGCGGATATATCCGCGGCACGTTGTCGGAAATGGAGCGAAGCGAAATTTTGAATAACTAATTTTTATCCAAACTTTATATTTAAATTGTAACAAGAAATTGTATGTTATGCAAACCTTTGTTATTCTTGAACTATGGAAAATGTTTTAGACAAAGTTGAAAGAGTAATAAAGCTAAGAAACTATTCTCCAGTTTATTGTTAATACTCTCTAATTTTTCTCTTATTTCTTAGTCTCTAAAATCTAACGCAACAACATTAGAATTAAATTAATTTATAAATTATAATTAATGTATATGAAAAAAACAGCCATAAAATTTCCAAATACTATGATGTCGCTTGATATGTTGGTTGACATTCAAACACCAAAGCCACTCGGGCTCACTGCTAAAGTGTTCATACATGAATAGGTACGAAAATTATCTCTTTACAATCAACCCATAGCATAGTACGCTAACATCTTATTGGATAGTTTCTAAAATACAATTTCAGAAACTTGGGGTAAAAATGCAGTAGCTATCCCAGATGTTAGTAAATTGTCAGAGATCTTTATTAGAAAAATAGAATATCAAATAGATCAAATTTTTAATTAAATAATTGAAAAAATATGCCAAAAAAAGAGAACCCATTTGGTCATATAGACACTCTTCTAAATGAAGTAAAGCAATCAATTGGCGGTGAATCAACTGACGGTAAAAAATTATTTACCAAGATTGACGAAATATGCCGAGAAATTAATGATGAAGCAGATACATTTGAACAGAAAAGAAGGGCAATAGAGTTTATTGAAGCTGGAAACAGAGATGCTCTTATTCAGAATTTTGAAAATTTTCCAGGAATCAAACCAGAAGATCACAAAGAAATTGCATTAAAACTTATTGAAGCTGGAAACAGATATGCTCTTGCTGGGTATTTGAAATATTTTCAGGAATCAATCCAAAAGATCACAAAGAAATTGCATTAAAACTTATTGAAAAAGAGTGTGGAGAACACCTTGCTAGGAATTTTGAAAATTTTCCAGGATTAGATGATTCTTTATTACATATAATTAGAAGAGGTGGATATTAATTAAAAGTGGTAACTATACATATATACCACAAGTATTAAAAACATGATTTACAATTGAAGAAATAATGAATAAATAATTTTGTAGATTAAATTAATTTATAAATTATAATTAATGTATATGAAAAAAACAGCCATAAAATTTCCAAATACTATGATGTCGCTTGATATGTTGGTTGACATTCAAACACCAAAGCCACTCGGGCTCACTGCTAAAGTGTTCATACATGAACAAGTACGAAAATTATCTCTTTACAATCAACCCATAGAGTGTCTTGCTAATGGTCAAGACAAAGAAGGAAAAAAAATATTAATCAATTCTGTGGGTCGCTGGCTTTTTGGTGTTCCAGGATATGCTAGTCATATCAGAGTCGCGCCAGTTGGTGATAAAGTCCTATTATATTATCCAAAAAAATCTCCAAAGGTCGTCCACGAGTTAATTAGCTCACTTAAAGAATCAATAGAGAATAAGTAATAACTACCAAATATGAATAAATCATTTGAACACAATTCAATACCTCAAGAAGAAAATACTTCTCAAGAAGATGCACTTACCTTTGAAGAAATTGATGAAAAAAGAAGTGAAATTTTAAGGATCTTAGAAAAAGTCCGTTTGTTTCCCAGAATATGGAAAAGTAGTGACGAAAAAACTCGTGATGAAATAATATCTTTATTGGAACGATCTTTGGAAGAGCTTGATAGTTTAGAAGTTGACGCACAAGTTGACGCACAACAGGAAGATGCTGATCAAGAGCAAACCCGTCCAGTAGACTCGGTTGAAAAATCAGCTCCCAAGAGACGTGGTATAAGAACCCCTGAACCAGCAGAAGAAGTGGAACGACAATTTAATCAAGAGGGTGATTATATCACCATTGGCGATGTTCATATTCCCGTATGCGACCTTTCGCCTGATGATTCAGAGTGGCAGGCAGTCCCTGGAAGAGTTCATCTTTCTGGTGGAAAGAAGTTCTCGGAAGTTAGGTTTGTTAAAGATACACATGGACTCACATATACAGCTAAGCCCGGTGAAAAGATGACCTTTTCAGAAAAACACAGAGAGAAGCGTCTGCAATCAGTTGATACTGTTTTAGAAGGAAGAAATGAGCTCAAGGCTTTTAATGAAGCAATTGCGAGTCTTGGTGAACTGACTAGGATCTATGAAGAATTAAATCCAGATGACACGAATTATGATACAGAATCATCTGAGATAGCTGGACAAATAGACAAATTTATTGATCCAAAGGCTTTGGTGGGGCTTTTGGATTTAGAAAATTCAAAGATAGAAGATGCGGACGATTTTTCCGAAAGAGTAGCGGAAATTATCCGCACTCAACAATTCTTGCGAAATTTGGACGGAAACGCGAATGATTTCATTCCTTCACTCGATGCCCATTTTAAACTCACTCCTTATTTTGAGGAAAAAATTGCATGGTTTGCGACATTGATTAATCGTCAATTGGGGCTTGGTAATAATGCCCATCTGGAAAAATTAGTAAAAAATAAAGAAGTTCTAGAATGGGAGAGACTTACTGCCAAGGGTATGACTATTATGGTAGGTCCTCGCGGTACTGGTAAAAATAAAATTGTTGATTTTTATTGTGGCAAAACTAATCGTCCATTATTTAGATATGCCTGTTCTCCTAATAAAGAAGAGCGCGATTTGACATATGATGTCGAATTATCCGACGGTGAGGTTGTTAAAATTCCAACCCGCATATTAACTGCCATTACCACTCCAAACGCTGTTTTAGAATTAGATGAATTAAATCTTCTTCAACCAAATGTGGCTAAGTTTTTTAACTCATTGTTTGACGGCGATAGAACAATATTTTTAAATGACCAGCAAATCAAAGCGATCCCAGGTGTTGTTTTTGTTGGTTTAATGAATCCAGCAGGATACGCTGGGGTTATAGATTTGCCAGAGACAATAGATGACCGTTCAAATATCATGACCATAGGCTACCCACCATTTAGAGAAATCGATCCAACAACCAACCACGAGAGATTCACTTATGATGAGGTCTTGATTTTGAAAGAACACGTACACCCAATTAGCCATCTTTCCGATAAAAAATTCAAGAAAATTTGGGATTATGTGATTAATGGCGTGGGGGCTCAAGTGTCTCTTGATGCAAAAATAGTGAAAGTAGTGAAAGACTTAAAAAATTTAGTGGCTATATCTGACAGGACTCGTCAAGTGGTTGATGCTTATAAGACAAGGATAGGCGATACCAGAATGGAAAGAGATGTTTCATTACGCGGTTCTATTGAAGCTGCTCGGTTTTATTCTGAAAATCACCTCTGGGATGTGGATCTTTCTAAAATGCCTGGTTGGAAACCATACTGGAACCCAGCTCAATATGCAATCGCTATAACTTATCTACCTCACACTGATACATACAGAAGAGGAGAAACCGATAAAGATGCCCTAAATTTAATCTTAGCAGAGACAATATAAAATTTATAAAGTTATGTCTGCAGAATCACAAAATTCACAATCTGAACACAAATTATCTCCTGCAGTAGAGATATCGCGAAGAGAAAGAGAATTAAGAGAACAAAGATTAGATGAATTAATTCCGATACTTGCCTATGGTTTAGTGCGTCGCATTGAACGAAAAGGTTTTTCTGGAAAAATACGAGTGAGTTCCATAGCTGACAAAGATTGGGGTGTGGGCAAAAGTCCTGATAACACGACCAATATTCCGAATGTGATAATTTATCCTCGTGAACTCTTGTCTGGAGATATAAGAGTTGTAAATGCACAACTAAGACATGAAATAGGAAATCTGAACTACCCAATAGAGGACGATTTAAATAACCTGCGAGAGTGGTGCGAGGAAAATGATATATCTCCCATTTTATTGACATCTTTGGTTGAGGCGAGTAATGAAGCATCTGTTAATTATTTAGAAATGCGAAATTCTTACAGCGATTCTCCTGAAGAAAACTTTCGCGCTTTGTATGAACAAGAAATAAACACCGCACAAATTGCCGACAATATTTCTAAAGCTTCGCCATATAAACAAGCAGTTGATTTGTCTCTTCTTTATTCTCTTTCTCAAATAGGATTAATACCCAAAGGACAATTTGAGCAAGCATTAGGTAATTCTCATCAATCTGTTCAAAAAGCGTTTGATAAGCAAACTCAATCCGTATTAAGTCAGGCAGTTAAAGTGTCTGTTCCCAAGAAAAAGATACAGCTTATTAGAGAATATGTATGGCCTAAGTTTGCTGAATTAGTGGCTCTATCTTCTACTGAAGATTCCGAAGGATCAGGATCAGAATCAGAATCAGGTCAAGAAGGTGAAGGATCAGAATCAGAAT
>CAZGKO010000017.1:0-22769 GCA_964526005.1 uncultured Candidatus Peribacteria bacterium | reverse complement strand
CAAAACCAAAATATTTCTTTTTCGCCACGCGAAGCGTGGCAAATCGTTGCAAAATCAGCCCTTTTTCTCCGCCCGCAGGCGGAGCGACCGCGCCGCAGGCGCGGGAAGAAACAAATCTTTCCCAAAAATGCTGAAATTGTAAATTGGCGGAGAGGGAGGGATTCGAACCCTCGCGAGGGTATACACCCTCCTACAGGATTAGCAATCCCGCCCCTTCAGCCACTTGGGTACCTCTCCACGGTTTGAGTATTGATTGCTAAAGAACTTAACTTGTCCCACTTTGTTAAAGCAATAATCTATGTGGGGATTCTGTGCAGAAAGTGTAATATGTACACTTCTAAAAATCAATTTGAATTTGAAAAAGCATAAAAAAACTTACTGATAAACTTTATTAATCAATTATAATAATAACATTAATGCACCCGCCAATATTGGGATAATTAAATTATCATCAAGATAGTGAGTAATTTGTCTCGGTAAGAAATATTCTACCATCATGACCAAAAAAGAACCAATAAAAGCCTGTGGAAAACTGACAAAAAGTAAAGCTACTAAAGTTGAAGCCCCTATGGCAACCAGAGTTCCCTCCAGTTTTTTATTCTTAACTGGATAAATAGTGATTTTTCCAAGATATCGTCCGAATAAATGAGATACTGAATCCCCGACCGCCAAAATACATATTGAAGCAATTGCAATGTTTTGTGGAAAAAGAAGATAAGCAAAATAGGATCCTAAAAGAAGGAAAAAGGGGCCTTTGCCTGGAAAATTTTTTAAATCATTTTCGCGTTCAAATAAACTTAATAATTTATGAATGGAGGGAAATTGATATTTTCGTTGTAATAAAGAAAATACTCCTCCTAAAATCAAAATTAATACAAATAAAGTACTGCTTAAAAGTCCCAATTTTAATAAAAAAGCGATTCCTAACCCCACTACCAGATGGGCAATTTGTCGGCGTAATTCTAATTTATCTTTCACATGATGTAAAAACCAGTCAGTGAGATGATATTTTTTCTCGGCAAATAGAATAGCTGATGCGCTAAAATATCCAATCATACCACCAGATAATAAATCTGAAAAATAATGAACACCCAAATAGCTGCGACTATAAGCGATAGTTAATAATAATATTATGGTTAGCCAACGTTGCCAATGCTGTTTAAAAATATATGGTATAAAAGCAATTAAAGTTAGACAAAAAGTGGCATGTTCACTGGGAAAGGAAAATCCTGCTACTTGTGTAAGCGGAGTAGTAACCACTTCAAAGGCAAGATATGGACGTGGTGTTTCAAAAATTAATTTTAGTAAATAGGTGATTTCAAATGAGAGTATCGCGCTGAGTGCAAATAATCCAAGTAAACGGAATTTTTTTTGATAAATTAAATAAGTAACAATTATGATAATTAAATAAAGTAGTCCGAAATCTGTTAAAAAAAGCATTACACCATCAAGTGCATTAAAACGTAAATATCCACCATGTCTTAATAAGGTATTATCAAAATAAAAAGTAAAAATTAACAAAATGCCACCAAGATAATAAAGTGTCCAATTGGAGAGATTTTTAAAGTAATTTATGATTTTTAAAATGGACTGATTTTGATTAGTCAAAAATGCCTGTTTAGAGTATGCTGAGCGAGCTTTATATTACCTCTAACAGGTGCAAAAAGAAAATCAAAACCAGTCCCAAAATAATCGGGGTTTTGAAAAATTCATTTTCAAAGATTATAGTTTTGATTTCTCCAGTGGGGTTTTAAAATTAAACTATAGTTTGGATAATCAAATTGAATTTGAAGAAAAATTAATTTTTCCTGTTAAAAATATTCAATGGAAAAATGTTAATAAACAAGCTTTAAATTTAGCTTTTAATGCCATCCTCTTGGCTGGTGGAATTTCTTATTATAAAAGTTATTGTCCCTCTAAAATTGAAATTCAATCGGAAAAGTTGAAAAAAGAGCAGGTAGATTTTTGGAATAAATATTATCAGCATGGATTGGGAGAGTTTTTTTCCCAAAATAGAATTGATTTTCAGAGATTGATTAATTTTCCGTTATCGCTTGACACTCCTTCTGTGAAATCTGTTAAAAAAAACTCGATAAAATTAAATTTAAGTGAGCGTTCACTTTTACCAATCGGCGGAGGGAAAGATTCAATTGTAAGTAGTGAAATTTTAAAATCAGCCGCTGAAAATTTTATGCTGTTTAATGTGCGGGAAAGTGAACCGATTAAAAATACTGCGCAAATTATGGGTGGAGAGAGGTTGATTGTTGAACGAGAAATTTCTCCGAAACTCTTGGAATTAAATGCTCAAGGAGCTTTAAATGGTCATGTTCCAATTACTGGTTATATTAGTTTTATTTTAGTTGCCTCTGCCATTTTATATGATTATAAAAATCTAATTATGTCACTTGAAATGTCTGCTAATTTTGGAAACTTTGAATATCTGGGAATGGAAATTAATCATCAATATTCCAAGAGCGAGGAATTTGAGATAGATTTTAATACTTATTTAAAAAATTATATTTCTCCATCAATTAAGCTTTTCAGTTTACTACGACAGTGGCAGGAAATAAAAATTACTAAAATATTTTCTGAATTAAAAAATGTTAATCAATATTTACCAGTAATGACTAGTTGTAATACTAATTTTAAAATCACTGGAGATAAGCCTAAAACACTATGGTGTGGCAAATGTCCTAAATGTGCTTTTGTGTTTTTAATGCTGGCTCCTTTTATTTCCAAAATTAAATTAATTAAAATTTTTGGCAAAAATTTACTTAATGATCAAAAATTAATTTTACTTTATAAAGAGTTGCTTGGACTGGAAAATGTTAAACCTTTTGAATGTGTGGGAACTCCCGAAGAATGTTTTGCTGCTTTTGATTTGGTCTCTCAAAAAAGTGAATATATAGGGGATTTAGCTTTAGAAATGTTTAAATTAGAAAAGAAATACTTGAATCATAAACTTAATTCTATTATTGAAGTTTGGAATGATTCAGATTCCTTATGTATTCCTGAGAAATTTAAAAAAATATTGAAAAATTTTTAATATGCTAATTGCTGAACTTAAAAATCAGAAAATAATTATTGTTGGATTTGGTGGTAAAGAAGGTTTAAGTATTTATCGGTTTTTGAGGCATAATTTTCCTAAAAAAGAATTAGCTGGGTGTGATACTCGAAAATTTCGTGAATTTGATCCAGTACTACAAAAAGAACTGGAAGATGATAAATATTTTAAATTCTTTGGAGGGCAAGATTATCTTGATTCACTTTTAGATTATGAATTAATAATTAAAAGTCCAGGTGTTAATCCCCGTCAGGAAGCGATTGAAAAAGCTTTGGAACATGGTGTGAAAATGACTTCTGCTACTAATATTTTTTTAGCTAATCGAAAAGGAAAAGTGATTGGAGTGACAGGATCAAAAGGGAAAAGTACTACTGCTGTTTTAATTCATGCTGCTTTAATTGCTAGTGGTTTTAAATCAGAATTAATTGGCAATATTGGCTACTCATCCTTAGATTTCCTAGGAAATGATAGTGTAGATAAATGGTATGTGATGGAACTTTCCAGTTATCAATTGGAAAATTTGGAAGGATATTTGGATTATTCTGTTTTGGTTAATTTTTTCCCCGATCATTTGGATTATCATGGCAGTCTGCAAGCTTATTTAGAAGCTAAATTACGTCTACCAAGAAATACTAATAAAGCGGGGGCAATTTTTTATAATTCTAAAATTTTAGAATATTCTAATGATAAAAATAATTGGGTCGGGAAAATAATCTCATTTAATAATGAAAAAGATAAATTCTTAATAAAAGGTAATTCTATTATTTCTGGTAAACAGCATATTCTTTCTGTCTCTGATTTAAAAATTAAAGGGAAGCATAATCTGGAGAATATTCTAGCAGTTTTAACAATTACCAATTTTTTGAAACTAAATTTAAAAAAAACAATTAAATCAATTAAAGATTTTGATGGACTCCCCCATCGCCTTGAAATGATAGGAAAATTTGGTGATTTAACTTTTATTGATGATGCTATTTCAACAACGCCGGAATCTACTTTAGCAGCGCTGGATAGTTTTGAAGAACAAGTTGGAGCAATAATTTTGGGTGGTCAGGATCGTGGTTATAATTTTGAAAATCTGATTAAAAAATTAGCTGAAAAAAAAATTAGTGTAATTGCTTTATTTCCTGAAAGCGGAGATAGAATTGCTAAGGAAATTGAGAATATTGATGATTATCATCCAATAATTTTAAAAACTATAACAATGGATGCAGCAGTGAATTTTTGTATTGAAAAATCACCACATCCAGCATTGATTCTTTTATCATGTGCCTCCCCTTCTTATTCAATATTTAAGAATTTTGAGGAAAAAGGAAAAAAATTTAAAAAAGCAATTTTAAATTTTTTTCGTGACAAGTAAAGCATGTCCACATAGAATAGTGACAAAGTAATATGATAAATGTGATTAAATTAAATTGGAAAAAATTATTGAATGGGAAATATGCTTTAATGATAAGTTTTATTATTACTGGTATTTTTATTGGTATGCTTGTAATATCTCAGTTCCAAAGCTATGTGGTAGCTAATACTTTTGTTGTAGATGAATTGAAAACTCAAAAAGAATTATTAAATAGTTTTGATGCTGATAGAAAACAATTAAATTCCCAAATCAGTTCTTTGAGACAAAAGATTGCAATAACTCGTAAAAATTCAATTACTAATAATAGTAATCTGTTAGATACTCTTGATAAACTAAAACAACAAGTTGGATTAACCCAAATAATCGGTAAAGGTGTAGCAATCAAACTCAATGATGGTCCTGGAGCCTCTAATGGTAGAAATCAAAGTTTCATTTATAGTGCCGATTTAAGAGATATGGTCAATTTATTACGAACCGCACAGGTAAATGCTATTTCTATTAATGGGCAAAGAGTTTTGGCTTCAACTCCAATCAATTCTGTAGGAGGAATAATTTTAATCAATAAAGTACAGGTAGCACCTCCATTTATAATAGATGTAGTTGGAAATTTAGAATCAATAACATCCAGATTAAATGATCGTAATGAATATCCTGATTTATTTGATAGAATTAAAAATAAAAAAGTAGATTTTATAATACAGACTAATAATAGACTGATAATTCCAGCTTATGATGGAGATTTTTTGCTTAAATATTCACAAACTAAATGATGAATAAAAAAGGTATTTCAAAATTATTAATCTTTGGAACAACTGGTATATTGATGGGAATTTTATTTGTTTCGCAAAGTAAATCTGTTAATTCAGCCAGTGCTTTGTATAATCGTGAAAATAGAGAAAGTGTTTTTAAAGAAATACAAATTGTTAAACAAAGTAATGATAATTTACAAAAAGAGATGACTCGATTAACAAAAGAATTGGCAACTAGCAGTAATCGGGAAGAAGCTTTAAAAAATGTAGAAATGGAAATTAATAAATATAGAATAGTTGACGGATTACAAGCGGTTAAGGGACAGGGTATTATTCTTATAATTAATGGTGAATTACCAGCGATGTGGTTGACTGATGCGGTAAATGAATTAAATTCTGCAGGAGCGGAAATTATTAGTGTTAATGGGCAAAGAATTACTAATACGAATATTGGATTTGATATTATACCCAATGGTCAAATTCTAATGGATGGGACAATTTTACAAACTCCTTATCAAATTAAGGCTATTGGGAATAAAGATACTTTATATAATAATTTAAAATCACCTGGTGGATTTTTACAAAGAATACAGAAATATAAACCAAGTCTGAAGATAAGTTTAACTAAACAGAATTTACTAAATATTAATTCTTACTCTTAAGATGGTGGGAAGAAAAGCCAAAAAGGCTGTAATAAAAAAAGTATAATTAAAATGATTAAGAAAATATTTTTAATATTTTTTTCTATTTGAAAATTCTGTTGTATTTGGTCTAGCTCCGTATTTTGAGAATCAAGAGTTTGACTAAGTACTTCTGTATTATGTTCAAAATCAGAAATTAAGCTCTCTAACTCTTGTCTTTTATTTTTTTCCTCTGCAATGGCTTTTTTATAATTTAATAGTGGTACTGATTCTTTTAGTTGTGACTCAAGTTGACCTACTCGATAATTTGCCCCCTCTAACCGCTCTTGTTTTACTTTTAATTCTGTGACTGCTTCCTCATAAAGTTTTTCATAAATAGTATTGTCTTCAGAAGAAATTTTAGATGGAGTAGAAGAAATATATTGATTATCCCCTATTTCAGTTGCCGATTCAGTCTCTGATGATTGATTTTCTTCAGTATTGGAATATTCAGTTTTAGAACTTTTATCTGAATTAGATTTTATTTCCTCTATATCGTCTATTTCGTTACTGGTAATTTGACCAAAACGTGATTTAGGAATCAATGGTTTTAAATCCTTTACATTAATAAAAATTCGACCTCCAATTTCTTTCTTATTGATCATACCTTTTTGGATATAACGATCGAGAGTACGAATTGAAATTTGGAGTATTTCTGCAGATTTTTTACGATCAATTACTTTCATAATTCTATTTTAAAAAGTCGTTTTAATTTTATAGATTTTTTCTTGTCCTGTCTATAGACAAGCCTCTTTTTTGTCCACACCTGTCTATAGACAGGTGTGGACAAAAAAGAAACCTTGTTCTGCCATTTCTCACCCCTCTTCTTTTTTACTATAGACAAATAGTGTCTTGTCTATAGACTAGTCACCATTTGTCTATAGACAAGACACTATTTTTAATAATAGAAAAGTTTAAATGTGTCGATTACAACAACTTGTTAAAAGTTAATTGTTTGACTATACTCGTAAAGTAAAATCAAAATAAAATTTGAAAAAGAAGATATTTATACTGGGGTTGCTGATGGCATTGTTGGCTCCTCAATTAGCTCTGGCAACTCCCAATGATGGGATGTTAACCCGTGGTAAAGCTGTTGATATGACAGTTAATTTTTTTCAGCTACAAAATAAAAATCAAAAATTTTTAACTCATTGTAAAACTCATGAAGACACTTGTTATTTTGATTTTTTCTCTAGGACAAATTTCGATTCTTATCGTTTAAAACCGCTAATCTTATATCCTGATGTTTTCCCTTCTAATAGCTATTATCACTCTATTAATATGGCAACAGCTTTAGGACTGGTTAGGGGATATTATCAAGATAAATTAAGTCCATTTTTACCCGATAAAAATATTAGTAGAGCAGAGGCTTTAAAGCTAATTATGGGAGCCTCTGGATTGATGAGCTGGAAAGATAAATTTGAATTAACTTTACCTTCTAATGTGGCGAGTGAGACAATTAATAATAATGATGGACAATTAATAGCAAAAATAGCTGGTGTACCAAGCATTAAAAGCTTGGCGTGGTGGTATCCTAGGTATATGATAAAAGCTCTGAAAACAGGGATGTTAAGTGTTAATTCGATTTTTCAACCAGATCAATCTTTAACTAAAACTGAGTTTCAGAAATTGTTAGATACCACAGCTTTAAGTTTGAAAGATGAAAACAAATCGTCCTACAATCAAGAAAAAAACTTTGCTGGAAATTCTGCACTCCAAGCCAAGCGTGGCTAAAGTACACAAAATGAAACGTCTGCCTTGTATTTTAGTGGTCGATAATATTAGAAGTTTATATAATATTGGATCGATATTTAGAACAGCAGATGGAGTTCTTTTGGAGGCAATCAGACTTGGGGGAATTAGCGGTTGTCCACCTAATAGACAAATAGAAAAAACCGCTTTGGGAGCCACTAAAACGGTGCCGTATAGACATGATGTCGATATAGTAGACAAGGTTAAATATTTTAAAAAATCGGGGCGAAAAATCTATGCTTTGGAATTAACTGATAAAAGTAAAAATTATACGGAGATACAATTCAAATTTCCTTGTGTATTGATTGTAGGGAATGAAGTGGATGGTGTTTCCGATAAAGTAATGAAATTAGTTGATGAAGCGGTAGATATTTCAATGATGGGACGGGCAAATTCTTTAAATGTAGCGACGGCATTTGCGGTGATTGCGTATGAAATGTTAAGACAATGGAAAATAAAAAATAACTGTACTAAATAATATTTATGAAATTAAAAATTATTAATGAGATAGGGGAGAGATGTCCCAATAAAAAAATTCTGGAACGGTGGTTGATGAAAATTGTTAAAGGAGCAGAATTGGATAAGAGTGATGAATCTAGTCTAGGTCAAGGTTGTAATGATGAGTTAAAAATTTGGTGTAGAGATGGATATATTGAGCTTTGTTATGTAACTGATGCGGAAATAACGAATTGGAATGAACAATATCGTGGTAAAAGAGAAAGTACTGATGTTCTTTCTTTTTCGTTTTTAGGACATTTAATCTTTCCTATGGATAATTTAGTGGGGCAAGTATTTATTTCGCCTAAAATCGCCGCAAAACAAGCTGATCAAAATCACTGGAATTTAAGCCAAGAAATTGAGTTTTTATTTATTCATTCCATTTTACATATAATTGGATATAATCATAAGACTCATAAAGAATTTGAAAAAATGTTTGGACTACATTTAAAAATTATGAAAAATACTTCAGACGTGAAAGATGTTATTGAAAAATATCGTCAGGAAAGTTTTTGAATTTTATTTTCGTGAATTCATTGAGGAACTAGAAGTGGCAGATAGGGTCGGAGGAGCAGTTTTGAACTTTTGAGATTTAGCAAAAATTGGAAGTTTGATTAGAGAATTTTTAACTATAATATTTTTTTTGGTGATTTCGACGATACTATCGCGTTTTATGAGCAGAGTTAATTTTGGAAAAAATGGAATTATTTGTTTTTTGACGATAATTCCATGCAGCATTGATTGTTTAATATCAATCATCATTTCAACGCATTTACCTAATTTAAAACCTCCTTCACTTTGAACTGGCTTTCCGATAATAGTTATTTTCTCTGCTAATACTCTTTGAACACGAACCAAATCTTCAACATTATGCAGTTCATATCGACTACTTAAAATAATTCTAAAGGTTGTTATATTTTGAATATCAAGAGGAGAAAGTAAATTTGGGATGTATCTTTTCAATTGATAAGCCAGTATTTTGCCCGATACTGGATCAATAATTGGTATTTTTATTTGACCAATTGATTGACCGGAGGCAGTCAATACGGTCATTCGTCGCAATTGTTTGATGGAAAGTGGCATAATTATGTTTTACTGAATGAAATTATAGCACAAAATGATTTGATAATATATTTAAATAGGTATCTGACCTTATAAACTACTTGCATAATTTTTTATAATTGCTATCATTTGAACACCTATGCAAATGAAAAAAATCGCACATATCAAGAGGGAACTGAAAAATGAAACCGCACTTATTCAATGTGCTGAGGAATTTAAGATAATTGGAGATCCTACACGATTAAAAATTTGTTATCTTCTCTGTCATCATAAAGAACTATCGGTTGGTGAAATAGCGGATATTGTTGGTGTTTCCATATCAGCGATTTCCCATGTGCTACAAAAATTAAAAAAAGCAAATATTGTAGAATATCGTCGTGATTTTCGTCATGTTTATTATCAACTGAAGCAATCGCCCATATCAACTTTAATTAAAAATAAATTTCATAGCTTGTGAATAATAATTTATTAAAACAACATTGGGAAACAATTTATAAAACAAAAGACACAATAAGTGAAGTGAGTTGGTATCAAGATTATTCCCGCACTTCAATTGATCTTATTCAATCAACTAATGTGAAAAAGGATGATAATATTATAGATATTGGTGGTGGTGATTCAAAATTTACAGATGAACTGATTGAATTGGGTTTTAACAATTTATTTGTACTGGATATTTCTGGAGAAGCATTAAAAAAAGCTCAAAAAAGGCTAGGGGATAAAGCAAAAATAATTACCTGGATTGAATCAGATATTCTAAAATTTGAGACAGAGGTGAAATTTAGTATTTGGCATGATAGGGCCACTTTTCACTTTTTAACCAAAAAAGAAGATATAGCCGAATATATTAAAAAAACAGAACAATTTATAAAGCCAAATGGGTTTTTAATAATTGCTGTTTTTTCTTTAAATGGTCCGGAAAAATGTAGTAATTTAGATATTACTCAATATTCAGAAAATTCGATAAAAAAAGTATTTAATAAAAAATTCCATTTTATTAAGAGTTTTGAACAAATACATATTACACCATTTAATACCAAGCAAACTTTTTTATGGAGTGTTTTTCAGAGGGTAAAAGACCATATTGTTATGTAATAATATTTTAAAAAATAAATTAATTTATGACTAAATCATCCCACAAAATAATTATTGTTATCATAGTTATTTTATTAATAATAGGTGGTGCAATTGCTTTATTCCGAATTGATAATGTAAAAGCTCCATCTATTATAAATGGGGTGTCATCACAAAAAATTGTGATTAGACCTACAAAAGGCGTGAAAGCTCCTCAAGCGGTTTTTACTAAAATAAATGGGAAACAGGCAAAATTATCAGATTTTAAAGGGAAAAAGGTAATGCTTTGGTTCTTAGCTACATGGTGCTCCAGCTGTTCAGCCGGCGCGCGTGTGCTTGCTCAAAATAATAGTAAATTGGGTAATCTTACCATTATAGCAATAGAAACATACGGTGATGCGGGTTATCAAGGTCCGCCAGTAAAAGAATTTGCGCAACGGACTGATCCAAATTTGCTTTCAATGCCAAATTGGATATGGGGTAATGCATCTCAAGAAGCTACTGCTATTTATAATTCTCGTAATTTTCCAGATATTTATTTTCTAATTGATGAAAACGGTATTTTACAAGATGTTGATAGCGCGCCGGCTGCAACAATCAATAAGATTATTCAATTTTCTAATAAATAGTTATCATGTTTTATATTGCACAAGCAACTAAAATTGTTTTTCGTCGATCTCGATATGTCATTTTGGCTATTATTATTTTTATAGCATTTTTTACATTATATATTTTTGTTTTACCTGCAACTTATACAGGTGGTCGAATAGGTTTGGTATCGCTTTATTTGCTAACTCCAGACTTGGCTTTATTTGCATTTCTTTTTTCCGCTTTGCTTGCGCCCGCACTTTCTTTTGCCGTTTATGCTTTTCAAAAAAAACAAAAAGGACAAAAAACATCATCTATGACAGGTGGTTTGTTAAGTAGTATTTTGCCGCCGCTTCTTTGTTGTTCTCCACTTTTACCAAGCTTGGCTGCCGTTGCCAGCAGTACTATCCCATTTGCTTTTGGTGTAAGTGGATTTGTACAAGGATTTACAGCAACTTATGAAATAGAAATCTTTGTCGCCGTTGTGGGGCTTCTTTTTTATTCTTTATTTCAAAATTCCAAACAAGTGGTATGGGCGGAACAGGGGATATGTAAAGTAAAAATTAAAAAAGAGAAATAAGTGATATATAGTTTAAATTTAGGAAAAAAACTTTGTTGTTTAGTATGATCAGCACTATGTTAATCTATATTAATTCATAGTATTGATTTTTAAATGAAAATTGATATAGTTAAATTATGAATAATTCATCTTCGACTAAAAAAAATACTAAAGTAAAAAAAATTGGGATATGGCAAACTTTATATAATCGTCTTGGTTTACGTGCTATTACTTATGCTGTGCCTGAACATGCGCAAACATTACCATATATGCTGGGAGGGCTAACATTGGCAACTTTTGCAATATTGTTCATAAGTGGAATTTATCTCGCCCAATTTTATAGTGCAGGTCAAATTACTTCTAATGAAAGTGTTCAGTTTATAATGACAAATGTTCCATTTGGGGATTTTATGAGAAGTGTTCATTTTTGGTCGGTGAATGTTGTTGTTGTTTTAATCTTGTTACACATGATACGTGTTTTTATTACTGGAAGTTATAAGCGACCTCGTGAATTTAATTGGTTAGCAGGACTTGGATTATTAGCCGTTACTATAGCTTTTATTTTTACTGGCTCTATGTTGAATTTAGGACAAGAGGGATTAGAAGCTCTTCAACATACTGGTGAAATAGGTGTGCTTTTAGGAAAATTGGGGACATGGTTCACTACAGGTTTCACGCCAAGCATCCCATTTATTGGACGAATATATATTATGCATATATCGGTTCTAGTTATATTATTTCTTCTATTTATTTTTATTCATTTCTTTTTTATAAAAGTGCATGGTATTTCGCCTAAAGCTGAAATAAATGCTACTATTGATAAACCAAGTAAAGAAAAAACAAATCAGTTTAGTAAACATTTAATAATATTAACAGGCTGGTCATTTATTTTGTTTGCATTCATATTTATTATTGCGATAATTTTTCCAGAATCATTGAGTAGTTCAGGGCTCGCAGGCGTGGAATTAACTAAACCACCATGGATGTTTTTATGGATATATGGAATGGAAAATGTTTTTGGCATAAACTCTTTAACATGGGGACCAGCTGTATTATTTCTTCTTCTTGCAATTATTCCCTTTATTGATCGCTCACCATTTCTTTCACCTCGTCGACGACCATGGATCATGGTTTTTGGAGCAAGTATTTTTCTTGCACTCATTGCTTTAAGTCTAAATGCCGCATATTCTCAGACTGGAGAACAAGCTAAAGAAAGTTATATTCCTTCAAATGCTATCGTAAAATTATCTTTTATTCCTGTTGCTTATGCGCATAATATGCCTTTTCTCTCATTCTCACCTGCTGTTGTTACGCAAGGTGAAATGGTAACTATGAAAGGTGATGGATTAAAAACTGATGGAATGTATGATATATATCTCGAAAGCTCAAGAACTACAATAAAACTGGGATCAGCCAAAGTGGCTAAAGGAGATGATAGTTTCGATGTTAAATTAAAGATTCCATCTGATCTTCATGGAGATATGTATTCTGTTGAAATACGAAGTGTTCGTAATAAAAAATTCACTTTTTTCTCTCCACTTCAACTTGCAATTCAACCTGTTACGGTAAAACCGGCTTTAAAAAAGCCAGTTTACTCAGAATATCCTATTCCTGCGCAAGAACTTCCATGGATTATTGGTTTAATTATAATTTCTCTTAGTCTTGGTATATTTTTACTTCTGAAAAATCCACCAAGTATAAGTAAAAAGAAATAGACTAAATATTAGTTTGCAGCTCCTAAATATTGACTTTATAGGTGTGTTAACTTAGAATTCAGCCACTTTTTCAAATAAAAAATCATATTATCGGGGTGTAGCGCAGTTGGCTAGCGCGCCTGGTTTGGGACCAGGAGGTCCAGGGTTCGAGTCCCTGCTCCCCGACCATTTGATTTGAGTTTCTGCTCCCCGACCATTTGATGGCGGTATAAATAAAGAGCTTGTTCTTGTATATAGCGAATAATTAATACCATTTTCTAAAAGATGAGTAGCAAAACTATGTCTGAGCGAATAAAATGTTGCCGCTTTTTGGATTTTAGATTTTTGCATAAATATTATATTTTGCTTTAAAAGCATAACTTAAGTCTTGATATTTAGCATAAAGTTTTTAACAAAAGTATAAAGTGCTAATATAAATGAGTTGTGTGAAACATTTATTTGATCTTTTGACATGGCAAATTTAAAATAGTAACATACAATCAAACCTATACATTATATTGGTATGATTAAAGTAAAAAACAATATTGGAAAAAATATGAAACGACTGCGCAAAAGGCAAAATCTTTCGCAAGATCGCCTTTCAAAATTAGCAGATCTTTCTCTAAATACCGTGGTTACTGTCGAAAGTGGCTCAAACGAAAATCCCACCATAGACACGCTAACCAAAATTGCTAATGCCCTTAAGGTTGGTGTTGATGATTTAATAAAATAATCTTATGACAAATTCAAAATCTATAAAAATAGATACGAATAAAGAACAGGAACGAGCGGCGCTACATTGTGCTATATGGCAGATTGCCAATGATTTGCGTGGTAGCGTGGATGGTTGGGATTTTAAGTCATATGTATTAGGAATGCTTTTTTACCGTTTTATTAGTGAAAATTTAACAAAATATATTAATGACGAAGAACATCGGGCAGGTGAAAAAGATTTTGATTATGCAAAACTTTCAGACCAAGATGCAGAATTTGGCAGAGCTGATACCGTAACAGAAAAAGGATTTTATATTCTGCCGAGTGAGCTTTTTGTAAACGTTCGCAAAAATGCTCAGAACAATGCAAACCTTAATGAAACTATTACTGCTGTATTCCGTAATATTGAAAATTCTGCCAAAGGAACGGAAAGCGAGCCGGATATTAAGGGATTATTTGATGATATTGATGTAAATTCAAACAAGTTGGGCGCTACAGTGGAACAAAGAAATGGACAGCTTACTAAGCTTTTAGAATCTATAGGTGGTCTTCGTCTTGGTAGCTACTGTGACCATACTATAGATGCTTTTGGTGATGCCTATGAATATTTGATGAGCATGTATGCCTCAAATGCCGGTAAATCCGGTGGCGAGTTTTATACTCCTCAAGAAGTAAGTGAGCTTCTGGCTGAAATTACAACCGTTGGGAAAACAGAAGTAAACAAAGTATATGATCCTGCTTGCGGGTCTGGCTCGTTATTGCTTAAGTTTGCCAAAGTCCTTGGAAAAGAAAATGTTCACATTGGTTTTTTTGGACAAGAAATCAACCTTACAACCTACAACCTTTGTCGCATAAATATGTTTCTACATGACATCAACTACAACAATTTTGATATTGCGCACGGCGACACTCTGACAGACCCGAAGCATTGGGATGACGAGCCTTTTGACGCTATTGTTTCAAATCCTCCGTATTCTATAAAATGGGACGGGGACGCTAACCCTATTCTTATAAATGACCCTCGCTTTTCTCCTGCTGGAATTTTAGCACCAAAAAGTAAAGCCGATCTTGCTTTCACTATGCATATGCTTTCTTGGCTTTCTACTAGCGGCGCTGCTGGGATTGTTGAATTTCCTGGTGTTTTATATCGTGGTGGAGCTGAACAAAAAATTAGAAAATATTTAGTAGACAACAACTATATAGATGCTGTTATTCAACTTCCTCCAGATTTGTTTTTTGGTACGACCATTGCCACTTGTATTATTGTGCTCAAAAAAAGCAAAAGTGATAATAAGACTTTGTTCATTGATGCCTCCGCCGAGTTTGTTCGCGGTGGTAATAAAAATAAATTGAGTGAAAAGAATCGCAAGAAAATTCTAAATGCATTTACTACTCGCAAAGATGTGGAGTATTTCGTTAAATTAGTTGATAACAAAGATATCGCTGAGAATGATTATAATATTGCAGTTTCTAGTTATGTGGAGCAAGAAGATACTAGGGAAATTATAAATATCAAAGAGCTTAATAAAAAAATTGAGGGAATTGTGAAAAAGCAAAGTGAACTTAGGACCGCGATTGATGAAATTGTGGCTGATATTGAAGAGAATAAGTAGTGCAGTTATTAAGGGGTACTTAATAACTTAAATTTTTTAAATTATGAAAAAAGACATCAAAAACAATAATATACTCATTTACGAAGGCGATAACGGTCAGCCGAATATTGAGGTGCGTGTAGAAAATGAAACCGTATGGCTCACTATTGACCAAATGGCTGAATTATTTGATAAAGGACGTTCAACCATAAACGAGCATATCCTTAATATATATAGTGAAAAAGAGCTTATTGAAGCTGATTCCATGAGAAAAATCGGGAATACCGATTTTTCTACAAAACCCACTAATTATTATAACCTGGATGTTATTATTTCTACTGGATATCGAGTTAAGTCTCTCCAAGGGACTCAATTTCGCAAATGGGCAACGGCACGCTTGCGTGAGTATCTTGTCAAAGGGTTTAGCATTGACTCAGATCGTTTGAAAAATCTTGGTGGGGGGAATTATTGGAAAGAATTACTTGATGAGATTAGAGATATTCGCAGTAGTGAAAAAGTGCTTTATCGTCAGGTATTGGATTTATATGCAACTGCGATGGATTATGATCCACAGGCAAGCGAATCTTTGAAATTTTTTAAGATTGTCCAAAACAAACTTCATTTCGCGGCTCATGGGCATACGGCAGCAGAAGTAATTTATTTACGAGTGGATTCGGAAAAACCATTTGCAGGGCTTACAAATTTTAAAGGCAAACAGCCAACGCAAGCCGAAGCAATGGTTGCTAAAAACTTTTTGGAATTAAGCGAGCTTAAAGTTCTAAACAATCTTGTTTCAGCTTACTTTGATTTGGCGGAAATTAATGCCATAGAACAAAAACCTATGAAAATGGCGGATTATATTCGTGAGCTGGATAATATTTTAAATTCTACAAAAAGGAAACTTCTGAGTGGTGCAGGAAAGATAAGCCATAAAAAAGCCATAGAAAAATCTACTTCAGAATACCGAAAATACAAGACAAAAAATCTGAGCGAGGTGGAGAAAGATTATTTGGATATGGTAAAGGATTTGCAGAAAAAGGTTGAGAAGAGGGTGAAGGGGAAATAAGTTAAAAAATAATTATGATAAAATAACTATGTATATATCAAAAATAAAACTACATAACTTTAAAGGATTTGATGGTGATCATGAAATTGTCTTTGATACGGGAGTAAACTTTTTTGTTGGTGATAATAATTCTGGTAAGTCATCCGTTTTTGAAGCTATTGATTTTATACGCACCAAAAAAGATAGAGATGAAATTGTTACTAAAACAAAAATTGAGGAAGATGATTTTGTTTCTGTTGAAATTGAATTTAAGGGTGATGATATTGAATCACTTATTAAAGTAGAACCACTGAAAAAATACAAATCTTATCTTATAGATACAGATGGTGAAAAAAGTTTGAGAGTAATGCGTTCTAGTGAAGAAACAAAAATAACACAAAGCGGAGGAGAAAAAACTTTATCCATTAAAAATGTTCGTGTTTTTAATCCTGAGACAAATCAGTTCAAAAATCCTACAGGAATAGATAATACAATTACGGCACTTTTTGATGCACAATTTGTTTGGGCTGATACAAATTCAGGTGATATTTCTGATTTTTCAAAAACAAAAATTAGTGGAAAAATTATTAATGCCGTAACAAAGGATTTTATTAATTCACCTACTTGGAAAAGCTTTCAAAATTCACATAAAGAAACTTTTGGAGAAGGAGAAAATAGTTTGTCTAAAACACTACAACCAGTTGAAGATAAAATACAAAGTATTTTATCTGAGCAATACGGAGAAACAGAAGTAAGATTTAGTTTTTCATTACCTGAGATTGAGAGTTTTTTCAAAACAGGAAATATTGCTCTATCTGAAAATGGCACGGGAATGCAACGAGCTTTAGCATTAGCACTTATTCAAGTGTATGCTGACATTTCCTCGCCAGATGAAAATGGAATTTCTAAACCAATATTATTTTTTATTGATGAGCCAGAAACTTTTTTACATCCGCAAGCTCAAAACAAATTACTTGATGCTCTTGAAAAAATATCCAACAAATCACAAATTTTCATAATTACACACTCACCCTATTTATTGAAAAAATATAAAAAAGACACGCATTCAATGAGTATATTTTCAAAAGAATCAGGACTAAATAAAATTAAAGAGGGAAAAGAATTTGATCTTTTTGGCGCTTCAAGCCCTACATGGGGAGAAATAAATTATTATGCTTTTGGTGTTCTATCTGTTGAATTTCATAATGAGCTTTATGGCTTTATTCAAGCAAAAGCTATTTTAGAAGACGAAAAATATTGTAAGTCAAAAGATTTTGATGAATATCTTTTTAATAAAAGTAATGAAACTATTAAGATAGACCAAAAATATAAACACTTAAAGTCGGATAATTCTGTTATCGAGTATGATACAACATTACCAACAAAAATCAGAAACATCATTCATCATCCTGAAAATACATATAATAAAAATGCGGATAATACAGGATTTTCAGATGAAGAACTCGGAAATTCCATTGAATCTTTAATTTCATTACTAATATGACTAAAAAACTAAACATAATTGAAAAATTGATTTCAGAACTTTGCCCTGAAGGGGTGGAGTTTAAGGATTTGGGGGAAGTTTGTGATTTTAAGAGGGGGCAAACTATTACCAAAAAAGATATAACAGATGGGGATGTCCCCGTGGTTGCAGGTGGAAAAAGACCTGCGTATTATCATAATAAGCCAAATAGAACAGGAGAAACTATATCAATCTCTAGTTCGGGAGCTTATGCTGGATTTATTAACTATTGGACAATTCCAGTTTATTTATCTGATTCATTTTCTATTATTCCTAAAGATAATTCTTTATTTATAAAATATTTACTTTATTTTTTAAAAAGCAAACAAGACGAAATCCATAATACAAAAAGTGGTGGAGGTGTGCCACATGTATATAGAAAAGAGGTTGCAAAAATAAAAATTCCCATCCCACCTCTCCCAATCCAAGAAGAAATTGTCAAAATTCTTGATAATTTTACAGAGCTGGAAGCAGAGCTGGAAGCAGAGCTAGAAGCAAGAAAGAAGCAGTATGAGTATTATCGTGATGAGATGCTGATCTTTGGGGATGATGTTGAGTGGAAGGAGTTGGGAGACTGTATTTTAAAAAATACTGGTGGCGGAACTCCCTCAAAGGCGGTTTCAGATTATTGGAATGGTGATATCCCATGGGCTTCTGTTGGAGATTTATCTAATAAAGGTATCATGGTTAATTCAACGCGAAATTTTATAACTCAAAAAGGTTTACAAAACAGTTCAAGTCACTTAATCCCCAAAAATGATGTAATCGTTGCTGTAAAAATTTCCCCTGGAAAAATGAAAATTGCAAAAATGGATATTGCAATAAATCAAGATTTGCGAGGGTTATCATTAAAAAATTGTTTAAACAATAAATTTCTTACATATTATTTCCAAACAATAAATATTGTTGGTAATGGGACTATTGTTAAGGCAATTACTGTCAATACTCTAAATAAAATAAAAATCCCAATCCCACCCCTACCAATCCAAAAAGAAATCGTTGAAGTTTTGGATAAATTTGATGCTTTAGTAAATGACCTGCCTGCGCCGTCTGCTGACGGCTGGCGGCAGGCAGGTATCTCAATCGGTTTGCCTGCCGAACTCAAAGCACGGCGACAGCAATACGAATATTATCGAGAAAAACTTTTAACTTTCACCCCATTAGATAGCTCCGCATCTAACAGGGTGAAAAAATAATTATGACTAAAAAATCTAATTCAATCGCTTTATTTAACCAAAAACAAGTTCGTCGTCATTTTGATGAAGACAAAGAGCTTTGGTATTTTTCGGTGATTGATGTGATTGCAATTTTAGCAGAAAACAAAAGATCGAGAAAGTATTGGAATGACTTAAAAAAGAAGCTATTACTTGAAGGAAGTGAAGTGTCCGAAAAAATCGGACAGTTGAAAATGAAAGCAGAAGATGGAAAAAAGAGGCTCACAGATGTGCTTGATACAGAAAATCTTTTGCGTCTTATTCAATCAATTCCATCACCAAAAGCCGAACCTTTTAAACTTTGGCTAGCCAAAGTTGGTTATGAAAGAATAGAAGAAACAGAAGACCCAGAACTGGCAATTGATAGAGCCATGAAAACATATTTACAAAAAGGATATTCTAAGGAGTGGATAAATCAAAGACTCAAAACAATAGAAGTTCGCAAAGAATTAACCGATGAATGGCAAGAGCGAGGAGTAAAAAAAGGACTAGAATTTGCAATTTTGACCGATGAAATCACAAAAGCGTGGGCAGGAAAATCGGTGAAAGATTATAAAAAATTTAAAGGACTGAAAAAACAAAACTTGCGAGATAATATGACTAACCTTGAACTTGTTTTGAATATGCTTGCTGAGGCGACAACAAAAGAAATTTCAACCGAAAAGAAGCCTGAAAATTTTGAAGAAAGTAAAAATATAGCCAAACAAGGTGGAACAATCGCTGGGAACGCTCGCAAAGAGATTGAAGTAAAAACAGGCAAAAAAGTTATTTCTCCAAAAAATGCAAAAAAATTACAAAATTCAAATGTTAAAAAATTAAACCCATTAGATAAATAATTATGCCAAATAATCAAGATTATAATTTAGTAGCTCAAAACCCCAAAAGCACCGTTGTGGCTAAATTTAAGCCGTCTAAAAAACGAGCAGAACATTATCAAAGTGAAGATGCTCTTGAAAAGGAGTTTATTAAGCAACTTCAAACTCAGGCGTATGAATATCTAAAAATAACAAAAGAAGAAGATTTAATTTTGAATTTAAGAAAACAGTTAGAAAAATTAAATGATTATCAATTTACAGATAAGGAATGGAAACATTTTTTTGATTCTGAACTTGCTAACCCGAACCAAAGCATCGCTGAAAAAACAACTACTATTCAAGAAGATCATATTAAAATATTAAAACGAGATGACAGTACAAGTAAAAATATTTATTTGATAAACAAAAAGAATATTCACAACAATAGTCTTCAGGTAATAAATCAATACGCAACAGACCTGCCTGTCGGCAGGCAGGAGACTGGACAGCGAGCTAATCGTTATGATGTAACTGTTCTTGTGAATGGTTTACCTTTAATTCACATTGAACTTAAAAAAAGAGGGGTAGCAATACAAGAAGCGTTTAATCAAATCAATCGGTATCAACGAGAAAGTTTTTGGGCATCAAGCGGACTTTTTGAATATGTGCAATTGTTTGTTATTTCTAATGGAACTCATACAAAATATTATAGTAATACCACGCGCTCGGAGCATATAAAAGAAGCGAGTGGAAGAGCGGCAAAAAAGGGCAAGCGGTCAAGTAATAGTTTTGAGTTTACAAGCTGGTGGGCAGATAAGAATAATAGCCCTATTACTGATTTGATAGATTTTTCAAAAACATTTTTTGCAAAGCATTCAATTTTAAATATTCTTACAAAATATTGTGTATTTACAACAGATAAACAGCTTTTAGTAATGCGACCATACCAAATTGTGGCTACTGAACAAATTTTAAGCAGAATAGAAGTAAGTACAAATTACAAACAACTCGGAACAATAAAAGCAGGAGGTTATATTTGGCATACAACAGGTTCAGGAAAAACTCTCACCAGTTTTAAAACAGCACAACTGGCAAGTAAATTATCAGATGTTGATAAAGTGCTATTTGTTGTTGATAGAAAAGATTTAGATTATCAAACAATGAAAGAATACGATAAATTTGCAAAAGGTGCGGCGAATAGCAATACCTCAACAACGATTTTAAAAAAACAACTAGAAAATCCGAATGCTAAAATAATTATTACCACAATTCAAAAATTAGATAGATTTATCGTAAAAAATAAAGGACATAATATTTTTGATGGGCATATTGTTCTAATTTTTGATGAATGTCATCGTTCTCAATTTGGCGATATGCACACAGGCATTATTAAAACATTCAAGAACTATCACCTTTTCGGGTTCACAGGAACTCCTATTTTTGCGGTCAATTCTTCTTCTGGCGGAAGAGTAGATTTAAAGACAACAGAACAAGCTTTTGGTGATAAATTGCATACTTATACCATTGTAAATGCTATTTCTGATAAAAATGTTTTACCGTTCAAAGTAGATTATATTTCTACGATGAAAGAGGCGGAAAATATTGAAGATAAAGATGTGAAAAGTATTGATAGAGAAAAAGCGCTTTCTGCACCGAAGCGTTTAGAAAATATTGTAAAATATATTCGTGAACATTTTGATCAAAAAACTAAAAGAAATAGTTTTTATAAAATAAAAGATAGGCGACTGGCAGGGTTTAATTCTATTTTTGCGGTTTCTTCTATTGATGTAGCGAAAAAGTATTATACAGAATTTCAAAAGCAACTTTCAGGATTGCCAAGTGATAAACAGCTCAAAGTGGCCACTATTTTCAGTTTTGGAGTAAACGAAGAAGAAATTGACCTGTCTGCCGATGTACAGGCAGGCGGGATAATAGATGAAAATCCTGAAGATACAAGAGGACTTGATGCTAGCTCAAGGGATTTTCTAGACAATGCTATTGGTGATTATAATAAAATATTTGGAACATCTTATGATACTTCATCTGACAAGTTTCAGAATTATTATAAGGATGTTAGCCAGAGAGTGAAAGATAGAGAAGTTGATATTTTGATTGTTGTAAATATGTTTTTAACGGGGTTTGATGCTGTAACATTAAATACTCTATGGGTTGATAAAAACTTGAGATTACACGGCTTGCTTCAAGCATATTCAAGAACAAACCGTATTTTAAACAGCATAAAAACTTTTGGAAATATTGTTTGTTTTCGTAATTTAGAAAAAGCTACAAATGAATCTATATCTCTTTTTGGAGATAAAGAAGCAAGTGGTATTGTGCTTCTAAAGTCTTATGACGAATATTATAATGGCTATAAAGACTGTGATAAAGATGTAAGAGGATATAAAAGTTTAGTTGAAGAATTACAAGAAAAATTTCCTATTGAGGAGAGAATATTAGGCGAACAGAGTCAAAAAGATTTTATTAAACTTTATGGCGGGATTTTACGAGTGCATAATATTTTAACTACTTTTGATGAATTTGCGGGAAATGAAATTTTGAGTGTGCGAGATATTCAAGATTACCATAGTTTATATATAGATTTATATAATGAATTTAGAAAAAGCGGAGATTCTGAAAAAGAAAACATTAATGACGATATTGTTTTTGAAATGGAGCTTATAAAACAGATAGAGATTAATATTGATTATATTTTACAACTTATCAAGATTTATCAAGGACACACGAAAGATAAAGAAATTTTAGTTGATATTAATAAGGCAATAGATTCTAGCGTTGAGTTGCGTAATA
>CAZGKO010000016.1:0-25619 GCA_964526005.1 uncultured Candidatus Peribacteria bacterium | reverse complement strand
TTGTTGAGGAGATTGAGGCAATACGAAAAATGTGCCTGAATATAATCTTGATGGAACAATATATTCACGACTTCCTTCAGGAGTTCCTTTAATTAAGATTGGGGTTTCAATTTCTAAAAACTTTTTTTCATCATAAAACTTTCTGATAGCCATAATGACTTGATGTCGTAAAATAATATTTTTTGTCATTCTCTCGCGACGTAAATCAAGGTAACGATATTTTAATCTTAATTCTTCATTCACCTCTGTTTCCTGATCAATTTCAAAAGGTGGAGTAATGGACTGATTTAAAATTTCAAATTTTTCAATTAAAACTTCAATAGTGCCAGTAACCATTTTATGGTTCTCTTGACCTTCTGGTCGATGACGAACCGTACCTATAATTTGAATAACAAATTCATGACGAACTTGATCAGCCTTTTTGTGTGATTCTGAAAACTTAATGGGGTCGGTTATAATTTGAGTGATCCCATAACGATCTCGCAGATCAATAAAAATAACCCCGCCATGATCGCGTCTACGATGAACCCAACCAGTTAAAGTGACTGTCTGATCAATATTTTTAGTGGTTAACTCTCCATTAGTGTGCGTTCTTAACATGTGAAATTTTGTATTTATTAATATTTTAGCATGCATATTATATACAAAAACGCCTTTAAGTTAAAACGTTTTCAAGTTTAGATAAAAGTTCGGGAGAAGAATCAATAGTATTTTTTAATTTAATTTTTTTAGTTGATTTGTTTGTTGACAACAATTGGAGGATTACTGAAGTTTGTCCATTTGAATTTTGTAAAATTTTTTTTATGGAAGAAAGTTTTTCAGAAGATAAATTCTCAGGAATTGTGATAGTTAGAGTGTTTTTTTCTAATTTTAAATATTTTTGTAGGATGGATGTCACATGCTCTGAAGCTTGTTGACTCATTGAAATTTTTGTGATTTTTTCTTTAGGATTGTAGAGTCCTTCTTTTTTGGCATTCTCAAGCAATGTATCTAAAGAGATATTTTTGATTTCAAATATTGAAATTTGTTTTTCACCACGTCTTTCTTCAATTTTCCCTTGAACAATAACAACTTGATCCTTTTTTAATGTAAATTTATATTTTTCATAAATTTTAGGAAAAACCACAAAAGATAATTTTCCTGTTGCATCTTCAATTTCGCCATAGGCCATTGCGGTGCCAGATTTAGTAATAGCAGTACGTAGATTGGAGAATAGACCTGCAACTTTTATTGTTTTTCCGTAATCTTTCGGACTTAAATTAGAGATTAGCTTAGCTTTACGTTTTAAATACGCAGATAAACCTTTTAACGGATGTCCAGAAGCATAAAGACCCAGATAATCTTTTTCCAAAAATAATTTTTCTATTCGAGAAAGAGGTTCTGATTCTTTTAATTGAAGACTTTGTTTTTGAATTTCATTATCAGATAGATCTCCGAATAAATCAGTCTGATTTTGATTGGCATCTTTCAATTTCTGAAAATCTTTTGCATATTTGCTGATGGATTCAACATTCTCAGCGATAGTTTGACGTTCTCCCAATTGATCAAGTGCTCCGCTATAAGCCAAACTTTCAATGATTTTTTTATTAATCAATTTAGAAGGCAGTCTTTCCGCAAAATCTTCGATGCTGTTAAATGGGCCATATTTTTCGCGTGAACTAATGATTTCGGATATAGGACCTTCACCAACACCTTTGATAGCTGTTAAACCAAAACGAATCTTTTGTGGAGAGATAACAGTAAAATCTGCATTAGACTCATTAATGGAAGGAGGAAGTATTTCTATATTTAAATGATCGCAGTCATTAATTGCTTCAGCGACTTTTTCAGAATTTCCCATTTCACTGGTAATTAATGCTGCCATAAATTCTGTGGAAAAATTTGCTTTCAAATATGCTGTTCGATAAGAAATCATGGCGTAACATGCAGCATGTGATTTATTAAATCCATATCCGGCGAATGGCTCAACAATATCATCAAAAACCGATTGACTAAGTTTTTTGTCATAACCCTGCGCAATTGCTCCATCAATAAATTTTGAACGTTGTTCCTCTAATAATTTAGGATCTTTTTTACCTACTGCTCTTCTTAATATATCGGCTTCTCCAAAACTGAATCCAGCAAAAATACGGGCGATTTGTAAAATTTGTTCTTGATAGACAGCAACACCATAGGTCTCCTTTAATATCTCTGTAAAAGCAGGTACCAGATATTTTACTGTTTCGGGCTTATGTTTGCCATTGATATAGGTTGGAATAAATAGCATTGGACCCGGACGATAAAGCGAAATCATGGCAATAATATCTTCAAAGTAAGTTGGTTTTAATTCTTTGAGATAATGTCTCATTCCGGGGGATTCTAATTGGAAAATACCGGTTGTATCCCCTTTTTGAAATAAATCAAAAGTTTTGAGATCATTCATCGGAATTTTATTGAGATTTAAATCTATGTTTTGATCTTTTTTAATTAAATTTAAAGTATTTTCTATAATTGTTAGGTTTTTCAAACCTAAAAAATCCATTTTTAAAAGTCCAATTTCTTCCAAATATTTCATGGAATATTGGGTAATGATTCCTTCGCTTCCATCTGTCGCCTTTTGTAAAGGAGTATAATTAACTAAAGAGGTTTCAGAAATAATTACAGCACAGGCATGAGTTCCTGCATGGCGTACGGTTCCTTCAATATTGATGGCATTATCTAAGAGAGAATGGGCACGAGTATTATTTTGATAGATTTGATTTAATTCTGAATTATTTTGAATCGAATCTTTGAGAGGTGCGTGTTTTCCTAGAATTGGTTGAGGTACGGCTTTAGCGATCGCATCTACTTCAGAATAAGGGTATCCCATTCCTCTACCAACATCACGGACGGCCGATTTGGCAGACATTGTCCCATAAGTAATCACCTGAGAAACACAATCACGTCCATATTTATTAATGGTATATTGCAGAACTTCATCACGACGAAGATCAGAAAAATCAATATCAATATCCGGCATACTAATACGATATGGATTTAAGAATCTTTCAAAAATTAATCCATAATGAAGTGGATCCAGTTCAGTGATTTTGAGAGTATAAGCTATAATGGCACCCGCCGCAGAACCGCGTCCAGGTCCGACTGAGATGCCCTGAGTTCTGGCAAAGTGAATAAAATCCCAAACAATTAAGAAATAATCATTAAAACCCATTTTATCAACCATTTCCAACTCATAATCTAATTGTTTCTGAGATTCTTCTTGTTTTTCTGTTGAATAGAGTTCTTTTAATCCTTTCTCGCAAAGTTGGCGTAAATATTCTTTGGAGGTGAAATTGTCTGGTGTTTTAAATTGTGGAATTAGATTTAATCCGAATGGAATTTCCAAATCGCATTGTTCAGTAATTTTTAAAGTATTTTGGCATGCCTCTGGTAGATCTTTGAATAATTCTTCCATTTGTGCAGGAGTTTGAAAAGAATAATCACCAGTATATTTTTTACGATTTGGATCATAAATATTTGTTTGCGTGCCAATACATACCAAAATATCTTGTGTAATATTATCTTCTGGTTTTAAATAGCGAATACCGTGAGTAGCAACTAATGGTGTGTTTGTTTTTTTTGATAATTCTAAAAGCCCTTTTTCTATCATTAAATATTCTGGTGTTTCTGGATGTCTCTGAATTTCCAAATAAAAATCTTCAGTAAATATTTTTTTAAATTGTTCTATTAATTGAATTTGTTTATCGGTTTCGCTAGATAAAATTAGGTTTGATAATAGACTATTCTTATCGCCACTTAGAACAATTAGTCCTTCTTTATATTTTTTTAATAATTCAAAATCAATTCGGGGAACATTAGAAAATCCTTCCAATGAGGCTGCGGTGCTTAATTTTAATAAATTTTGATAACCATGAAAGTTTTTTGCCAGAATAGTTAGTTTGGTGGCTTGATATAAATTGTCACTGGACTTATCAAATCGGGTTTCTTCAACCAAATTAACTTCACACCCAATAATCGGTTTTATTCCAGCCTCTTTACACGCTTTATAAAATTCGATTGCTCCATAAAGATAACTGTTGTCAGTTAAAGCAATGGCCGTGCATCCCGCAGCTACCGCAGCTTTGACTAAAGCTTTTGGAGTGCCCAAGGCATCTAGTAAACTGTAATGTGAATGGCTGTTAAGATGAACAAATGACATATAGTTATATATTTATCATAAATGGGTCTAATTGGAAACTATAGATTTGATCTCTAAAGTTCTTTTTTGATTTGGGATATAATTAAAATTTAGATTATATATTTTCCCGGTAAAATCGGTAAAAATATCTGAGGTAATTTTCTCAGGCCATTCAATTAAAGTGATATTTCGCGGCTCTGTAATAATTTCTTTGATCTCTTCGGAGAGAATTGTGTCAATTTTATCTAATCGATATAGATCAATATGAAAGATCTTCTGGCTTTCGGCAGTTTGATATACATTTATTAAACTAAAAGTAGGACTTTTTACAGTATTTATATTTATTCCATAATATTGACAAAAATACTTGGTAAAAGTGGTTTTCCCGCTTCCCAACCTGCCTTGAAGGAGGATAATTGATGGGGTAGACACCTTCATTGCTATTTGCAGACAAACTTTTTTTAATTGTCTCAAAGACATAATGTCGAAGATTTGCGGTTTCATAATTGAAAAAAAGTTAAAAAAAGTATATAATTATTAGATTTGTAAAACAAACAAAAACAAAAATGAAGAAATTCCTCAAGCATAATCGTGCTCAAATATTATTTATCTTTATATTATTTCTGGGAATTGGTTTATTGATGAAAACAAATCTTTTTTATTTTAATGCAAATATTTTCGCTAATATTAAAGCTCCACCTTATAATGGACTTACTTTGCCTATTAAAAAGGTACCTAACTGGATGGCCCTTAGTCCTGACCAATGGAAATTGAATTATAACAATATTCCTACTGATAAATTAATCCCCTTGCCAATCTATAATCCAACAGATTTAGCAAAGAATTTTGAAAGTTTGAACTTGAATACTGCGGAAGGGAAAAAAATTAGGAATGAACAACTTACTTATCCAGTTCCATATATGGGTGACTATAAACTTGATGGAATTGAATATGCAGGAAGTCATTTGGCTGTAGATATTAAAACCCCAATTGGTTCTCCAGTTTATGCTATTGGAAACGGCGTTGTTGTTAAAGTGTCACATCAGGTGAGTGGATTTGGAAATCATATTTGTTTAAGACATGATGATTTTCCTAGTTTTGATAATCCAAATTTAAAAGCAACTTATTATTCTTGTTATAATCATTTAAGTGAAACTTTGGTTAATGAAGGACAAATTGTAAAAAAGGGAGAGTTGATTGCAAAAAGTGGAGAAACGGGAACCGCAACCACCCCGCATCTACATTTTCAAATAGATAAATCTACTGCCCCATGGCATCCTTATTGGCCTTTTACAACAGCTGAGGCGAATGCTGCGGGACTTAATTTCTTTGATGCGATTAACGCCGGTTTGGGGCGAGATAAAGCAATTGCAGCAACTATTAATCCCTTGATATATATTCAAAAATATATGGGAATAACGGTAAGTTCATCTGGTACTAATAGTAATACGAATACATCAAATACAACTTCAAATAATTCTTCTACCAATACCAATACCAATACCAATACCAATACTAATACTTCTTCTACTAATTCTAATAATTCAACGCACACAAATATATCAACCGATAATGCTAACATTGCTACGCCAGTAATTGTTTCTATTCCTCCGGTGGTTTCACTGAATACGACAACAACGGGAGCTGCTCATCCACATATAAATACAGATATTGTTCAACCAATTGTAAAATTTGGGAAATTAGATTTAAGATATGACAAGAATTTCTCTCTAAATACTATTTTTATAGTTAAGGTTGTGGCTTTAGATGAAAATAATAATGTGATTTCTAACTTTAAACCAAATTCAGAAATAAATTTAAAGATTGATACTGGTAGTGCGAAATTGACAAAGACATATTTAACAGCTGAAGATTTTCATAATGGGATTGCTCAATTTACAATAAATCCTCAGGCAGGATATGGATTGAAATTTAGTGTGCTTTATAATGGAAAAACATATAATTCTGATATTTTACAAATGAGTATTTTCGCTGATCTTAATAGAGAAAATAAAAATTATGTAGCAATACATTTCCTGAAAAATGAAGGTATTGTGAGAGGATATTCTGATGGAGAATTCAAACCCAATCAAAATGTTTCAAGAGTTGAAGCATTAAAAATGATTTATAAGGGATTAAATATTCCAGTAAATATGAATGTGAATTTAGTTTTTAAAGATACCGATAGCAAATCATGGTATGCTAGATATGTGGCTGCGGCATCACGGGAAGGGATAGTTCAGGGGTATCCAGGAGATATGTTTAAACCGGAAAATCCTGTTACTAGAGCAGAATTTATTAAAATGTTAGAATTGACTGCAGGTTATGATTTAGTAAATCTCACTATTTCTAATAAACCCTATGATGATGTGGCTGCTAATAGTTGGTATGCTAAATATATTTATTTTGCCAAAGAAAAAGGATTGCTTGATGATAATGTTAAAAATATTAATCCAAATCAAGATCTAACCAGAGCAGAAATAGCAGATATTCTCTATAGAATGATTGTTGTTAAAATCACTAATACCACTAAATTTAATATAAAAATGATGGTGAGCAGTCAAGCTGTGACAGATTTTTATAAGAACCAGTTGACTTAAAAAAAGTGTTTCGATTAGAATCTGAATGCTTTTGTTTTTCAGTTGGATTTATATGGATTTATATGCGCCCGTAGCTCAGTTGGATAGAGCAGTGCCCTTCTAAGGCAAAGGTCACACGTTCAAGTCGTGTCGGGCGCACCATTAATTTAGATTAAGCTGAAAACCAACTTTACATTTTCATAAGAATGATGTTATATCTATTTATAGATGATTAATTAATTTATGAAATTACAAGAAGACGAAAGAATTATTAAAGTTTATCGCCATCATTATTTATTTTTTGTGATGCGTAGTATCAAGATATGGTTGGCAAGTTTGCCATTTTTTTTTATTGCAATTATTATTGCACCAATTTTTCATAATTTGATACAAATTTCTATTTTTGTAGTAATCGCTTTATTGTTTATGCTAGTGAATATTTATGATGAAACGATGTATTTCTTGGATGCTTTGATTATAACAACAAAAAGAGTTGTTCGGTTAGATTGGATAAATTTAATTCGTTATGAAGAATCAGAATGTCGTCTGGATGATATTCAAGATATTGAAACTTGGGAAAATGGTTTTCTTGCACGATTTAAAATTCTTGATTTTGGGGAATTTGTATTAGAAACTTCTTCCAAAAAAAGTATTATTAAATTTCGTGCAGCTCCAGATCCCGAGGGAATAAAATATTTTATTGTAAATGTGGCAAGGAATCATAGTAGCATACATAATGAAGAGAGACTTGATAAAAATATATTAAATTTGAGGGATAAGGTAGATAAATCTGAAACTTCATTTCGTAAGTTGGAAAAAAAATAAAAATTTTGTTAAGCTAACCATGCTTAATAAAATAGATGGTAATAAATAGTTTTAAAAAAGAGGGAAAAATAAAAAAAGAAGCTGATTTAATAATACAGAAGCCGCAAGCATTTGAAATTGGTTTAAGACCTTCCAGATTAGATGAATATATTGGACAGAAATTAGTAAAAGATAATTTACAATTGTTGATTGATGCTTCAAAGATAAGAAAATCTGTACTGGATCATATTTTATTGCATGGACCTCCCGGTCTTGGGAAAACTACTTTAGCAACTATAGTTGGGGCTGAAATCGGGCAACAAATAAAAATTACTTCAGGTCCTGCTTTGGAGAAAACAGGAGATTTGGCATCTTTGTTGACTAATTTAAAAGAAGGTCAAGTTTTATTTATTGATGAAATACATAGTTTAAAACCTTTGATTGAAGAAATGCTTTATACGGCAATTGAAGATTTTGCAATTGATTTAGTGATTGGCAAAGGACCAGCGGCAAAATCAATGAGACTAAAACTTCCAAAATTTACTTTAATTGGAGCAACTACAAAAATTTCTAAAATCGCTTCTCCTTTGCGTGATAGATTTGGAGTTATTTTTAGATTAGATTTTTATAATATTGATGAAGTAACAGAGATTATTGATAGATCGGCAATGGTATTAGGTCTTCAAATTGAGAAAACAGCTGCTAAAAGATTAGCTCTCAGTTCAAGACAAACACCGCGAATTGCTAATCGATTACTGAAAAGAGTTGCTGACTTGGCGCTGGTAAATAATAAACCAATAATTGATCTGATAACCGTAGATCAATGTCTGAAAAATTTAGGTATTGATGAAAAAGGGTTAGATCGTCATGATCGCTCAATATTAGAAGTAATAATCGAAAAATTTGGTGGTGGACCTGTTGGTTTATCAACCCTGGCAACAGCAGTTTCAGAAGAAATTGGTACCATAGAAGATTTTTATGAACCTTATCTTTTACAATTGGGCTTGATGGAAAGAACTTCCCGAGGGAGAGTTGTAACGGAACATGCTTATCAACATTTAAAATTAACTTTTTTAAAAAAATGAAAAAAATATTATTATTGTTAATGTTTGTATTAATTGTTCTTGGCGCTTCAGGATGCCAAAATAATTCTAATTTGACAAATCAAGAGCAGCAATCTCTTCTAATTAGCCAAATGAAAAATAAAATTGGACAGATAGAATCTTTAGAAGGGGCTTATTCGGCAAATCAAGCAACCAATTTACTGAAGCAAATTGATGGACATACAATTTTGTTAAAAAGTACTAAAGTAAATCTTAATGATAATAATTTTAAAGATAAAATGGTAGAAGTAAGTGGCATAATTAATGTTACTCCAGATGGTAAATCTATTATGACAGTAAATAGTATTGATGTTCTGGAGCAAAATAAAACGATGGCAATGGATGTCCCTAATTGGATTGATTATAATTCCCCTGATTTGGGTTTAAATTTTAAATATAGAGATGATTATAAAATCAAAGAGGAAGTTGGAGCTGTTACATTATCAAAAATTCTAGTAAATGTAAGTTCAGATCTTGATAAGGCAACAGCATCCACAGGGAATGTGTCAACTGTGAATTCCGATCAAAATAATTTACCAACTTCTCAAATTAAATTTGAAAAAGTTGTGGGATTTAATGATATTGGTTCATATTTAAATATTGATCTTAATAATGTTTCTGATTTATTAGCAAAAGGTTATACTAAAAGTAAAATTGGTATTGGTTATTATACTGCTTATAAAGCAGTGATTCAAACGGATAATAAAATTGAATATTTATTTGAAAATAATAATACCATAATTAAAATATCTTTTGATATTCTTAATCCTGCTCCAAATCAAACATATACAACACAGCAGAATTATTTTTATGATGTGTTGGCTTCTTTGAAGGTTGGTACAACAAAAGATCAACCAAATCAGCCTGTAAATAAAACAACAAGTAGCACTTTTAATACTTTTTCTAAACCTGCTCCACAAATCACCAATCAAAAAGCTGCAATTTCACAAACCACCAATCAACAAGTCACGACTACAAATACAAATATTACGAAAACACTTACTTTAGGAGATATGAGTGGATATTCCCAATTCCAAAGTAATGCCTTAAATTTTTCAATTTATTATCCAAAATCTTATTATTTTACTAACGGAGCAAATTCACATACCTATCAGTTTGGTGATAAACCGATTGATGAACAACCCGGTGATATTATTTTAAGTATAGGTGGTAATTTGCCTAATGGAACACATGTGAAAATTGGGAATTATGATATTATTGAATCAACTGTGAATGGTGGAATTAGTTATAGTTATAAAGCTGGTAGTGGTAAGGTTTATTCAATAAGCGGTCCGAAAGCAAAACAAGATATACTCCAAAAAATGATTGGATCAATTACAGAGTCGTAATAATATGAATTATAAAACGTGCTAGGTCACTTTCAACCATAGATCCATGATGAGAATTTTACTTAAGTTTTGAGATGAGTATACGCAAAATAAATAAGTGTTTAAAAAATTCAAATTTAGTTAATTAATTTGACAATCGCCAACTAGCACTCTATGATGTAGAGTGCTAGTTGGCGATATTTATCGCTTAATATATAATCAATCGATTTGTAAAGAGTAATTACTACTATGTATTTAGAATAAGACGCATTCTATGGTAGAATTTATTGAAAACCAAATAACATATTTCTAATGGTAGAACCAAATTTTGAAAAATTTACTAAAGAAGCAAAACAGGCTCTTATTGTCGCACAGGAGAAAGCAAAAGAAGCAAAACGTAACTATGTTGGAACCGAGCATGTTTTAATTGGTGTTTTGAGTCAAAAAAATTCTCTTGGATCAATGGTTTTGGCAAATTTTGGTATTAGTTTAGATAATGTGAATCTTGTAATTAAAAATGTTGGGAGAGTTAGTGCTCCTCAAACAGCTCCACAGAAAGGATGGGGAGGGCTTTCAGGCAAAGCCAAAAAAGTAATTGAAGAGGCTATTAAATCCGCACATATGTATAATCATACATATATTGGAACCGAACATCTTTTATATGCTTTGATGAATCAGGAAGAAACGGCTGCCACAGTTATTCTTGAAAATATGAAAATAAGTCCAAATGATATTAGGGAACAATTGATTAAGACTTTTGAAAGATCTAATTTGCAAGGAGTTGGAACGGGTGCTCAAGTAAATATGCAAACCCCCTCTCAAATAAATCCAATTGAATTCTTTTTAAGCGGTTTACAAGGTGCTTTAATGGGAAATCAAGAAGCAGATAAAACCCAATCCCCTTATAAAAAATCTGATAAAAAAGAGGAAAAACCTTCAAAAACCCCTGCCTTAGATTATTTCACAACTGATTTAACATTAGAGTGTAAACAAGGGAAATTAAATCCAGTAATTGGGAGAGAACGAGAGATTGAAAGAGCGATTTCTATTTTATGTCGGAAGACTAAAAATAATCCAATATTTATTGGTGAACCGGGTGTTGGTAAAACTGCGATAGCAGAAGGATTGTGTTATGTAATTGTCAATGAAGAAGTTCCTGATAGTTTAATTGATAAAAAAGTTCTATCACTTTCAATGGCTTCTGTAGTGGCTGGCACAAAATATCGAGGTGAATTTGAAGAAAGAATTAAAACTATTATTGAGGAAGCCTCTTCATTAAGTAATGTGATTTTATTTATTGATGAATTACATACTGTAATTGGTGCGGGAAGTGCTGAAGGTAGTTTAGATGCTTCTAATATTCTGAAACCAGCTTTATCAAGAGGGATAATTCAGATCATGGGAGCGACAACTCTGGCTGAATATAGAAAACAGATAGAAACTGATGCTGCATTTGAAAGACGTTTTCAACCTGTATTGGTGGAAGAACCTTCTGAAGAAGATACTTTAAAAATGCTTGAAGGTTTAAAAGAAGGATTAGAAGAACATCATAATTTAATTATTAGTGATAAGGCTTTAGTGTCCGCAGTAAAATTATCCAAACGCTATGTAAATGATAGATTTTTACCTGATAAAGCTATTGACCTTTTAGATGAAGCTTCCTCATTAAAAAGAATTAAAGTACGTGGTAATAATGAAAAAATAAGACAATTCCAAAAAGCACTAGCTAAAGTAATTAAAGAAAAAGAAGATTCTGTTTCTAAACAAAACTATGAGTTTGCCGCAGAATTACGTAATAAGGAGTTAGGTCTATTAAAGGAAATTGAGGCAAATAGAAATATTAAAATTCCTCGTGAACAAAGACAAACTGTATCTGAAGATGATATTGCAAAGGTAATTGAAAGAATGATGGGAATTGATGTAAGTAAATTGGTTAAGGATGATGTAATGAAATTATCTAATTTGGATGATAATTTAAGTAAACAAATTGTTGGACAAAATGAAGCTATTGAAGCTATTTCAAAAGCAATTCGGAGATCAAGAGTAGGGGTTGGAGATGGTAATAGACCAATTGGTTCATTTCTTTTTTTAGGTCCTACTGGTGTAGGTAAAACCGAATTAGTTAAGACATTAGCAAAAGAATTCTTTAATGATAAAAATGCTTTGATTAAGATTGATATGAGTGAATTTATGGAAAGGCATAATACTTCTAGACTCGTAGGTGCTACCGCAGGATATGTTGGATATGAAGAAGGGGGTCAATTAACAGAAGCGGTTAGAAGGAAACCTTATGCCGTAGTCTTGTTTGATGAGATTGAAAAAGCGCATCCAGATGTGTTTAATTTACTTTTACAAATTATGGAAGATGGGGTCCTGACAGACAGCAAAGGTCGTCATGTTGATTTTAAAAATACTATTATTGTATTAACCTCAAATATTGGTGCTAAAAGATTAACTGAAAAAGCTGCTCCAATTGGTTTTAGCCTTAAAGATAGTGAAAGAGGTAGAGCGGAACAAGAATTTATTGAACAAAAAAATGAAATTCTTGATGAATTAAAGAAATATTTTAGACCGGAATTTTTGAATCGTGTTGATAAAACGATAGTTTTTCATCCATTAACTCATGACAATATTAAAGAAATTGTAAAATTACATATTGGTAAATTACAAGAAAGAATTGAAGAGAGAAAACTTAGTCTTAATTTGACATTACCTGCTTTAGATAAAGTAGCCGAGTTGAGTTATGATCCGGAATTTGGAGCTAGACCGGTGAGAAGGAAGATACAAGAATTAGTTGAAGATCCGCTAACTCAGGGGCTTTTGGATAATAAATTTAAGGATGGGGATGAACTTCAAATTCGCTTAGAAAATGATAATATTGTTCTCAAAAAAGTAAATAATTCTGAACTTCATGCTAAACTTTCTGAAAGAAAAACTAAAAACAGTAAAAATCCTAATCAGAAAGTAAGAAATTAATAATAGATAAAGCACTTATCACGGCGGTTTCCATGCGTAATATAATTTTTCCCAATGTGAAAGTTAAAACTGCTGATTGTTGAAAAAGCTCTTTTTCTACTTGTGAGAATCCCCCTTCAGGACCAATTAAAACTGAAATGTAAGGTTGTTTTTTGTTAATAAACTTATTAAGAATATCTTTCTTTAATAAGGTAGAATTATCTCTTTCGAGAGCGACAATTAAATTTTTAGGTTTTTTTTGCAAAAAATTTTCCAGATTTATTTTGGTATTATCAAGAATTATGGGAATTACTCCTCTTCCAGACTGTTCCGCAGCTTCTATGGCAATTTTTTGCAAACGTTGTAAATTAACTGGATGACGGAGTTGTGTAAATTCCGTTTTAATTAAAGAGATGCTGCTCACTCCCAATTCTGTGGCTTTCTGAATTATATGTGATAAAGTGTCAGATTTGGCTGGTAGAGCGACAAATAGAGAAATGAAATATGGTAATTCACTATGAATTTGATATTTTTTCTGAAATCTAAAAATAAATTCTTTTTTATCTTTAGCTATTAATTTATAAAGAAATTCATAATTTTGCTTATTTGGATCTAAAAATATTACTTCTTCTCCAATTTGCATTCTTAATACATTGAAGAATTGATGGAATAAATCATAATTTAATTTTTTATTGACCAAAAGTGTCAGATCTGTTGTAGTGATGTTTAAAGGTAAAAAGAAGCGGTGTAAAACTGAATTTTTCATTTCTTGACTTTTAAATAATCAATAAGTAGAATTTTAAGTACTTGGCATTGTGATGTAAGGATTGAAGCAATCATCATAGCGACAAGAATTTATAATTAAAATTGCTTTATCAAAATTATTTTATGACAACAACTCAAAAAAAGGAAGATAGCTTTTTAGCGATGATTCCAGATTTTAAATTACCTAGACCGGGAGATTTGATTGAAGGAGCAGTAATTGCTATTTATAAAAATAAAATTCTGGTTGATGTTGAAGGTATTGCTACAGGTTTGATCGCTGGTCGTGAGGCTAAAGATAGCATAAATACCATTAAAAACCTAAACATTGGTGATACTATCACTTCATACGTTATTGAACGGGAAAATGATGAAGGATATATTGTATTGTCTCTTAGAAAAGCAAGTCAGGAAAAAACCTGGCAGAAATTTAATACTGCATTTACTGAGGGACAAGTTATTGAAGTTGCAGCAACCGAGGCAAATAAAGGGGGCTTATTGCTTGATATAGATGGAATTAAAGGTTTTATCCCAGTATCACAACTGGCTCCAATGCATTACCCCCGTGTGAACGGTGCTGATTCAAGTATGATTTTAACAAAACTCCAGGAATTGGTTGGTCAAAAATTTAAAGTTAAAATTATTAATATAGATAAAGAAAATGGTAAATTAATTCTTTCTGAAAAGGCAGCGATGGAAGAACAAAGACAAACCGCAATGGGTAAATTAGTGATTGGTGATATTGTTAATGGAAAGATTTCGGGTGTTGTTAAATTCGGTATTTTTGTGGCTTTTGATGGACTTGAAGGTCTGGTTCATATTTCTGAAATTGCGTGGGGACATGTGAAAAACCCCTCAGATTATGGACGTTTAGGTGATGAGGTGGAAATTCAGGTGATTGGAATAGATGGAGATAAAATTTCTCTTTCTATGAAGAGATTAACTGAGGATCCTTGGCTAGAAGCTGCTAAAAACTATCAAATCGGCACTGTGATTGAAGGTGATATTAGTCGTGTTACTCCGTTTGGTGCTTTTGTGAAATTATCAAATGATATTAATGGATTGATTCATATTAGTGAGATTACAAATGAGGAAACTGATGATCCGACTGAGAAAATAAAAGTTGGCGATCTTGTTACCGCAAAGGTGATTGCAATTGAACCAGATGAACATCGTGTGGGACTATCTTTAAAAGCTTTACAGGAAGATGCTCCAAAAAAGAAGAAAGTAGTGAAAAAAGTAGTAAAGAAAAAAGAAAATCTCAAAAAAGAGGAATTGGGTGAGAAAAAGGTGACTAAGAAAGTAATAAAGAAAAAAGATTAATAGAAAAATTCTTTCTTGCCTTTAATATGGAATAAAGATTTCTTAAGAAACTTATACTATTCTCCAAACTTCTGTTGCTGCGAAATCACCTGTGGCTCCGGTTGCCCCTTTCCGATGATGAAGCTTATATTTTAATAGCACATTTTCCCCATGAAACTTCGACTTTTCAGTATATCCGAAAGGTCTTCCCTCAGTTATAAAACGCTTGTTTTGTTGTGTTGCAAATTTACCTAATGCTACTGAGTACGGATAAGGCTTTAATTGTGATTTTGATTTTAATTGTAATGGTGTGGTTGTTGGATTAGTAGCCGCTGAATTATTAAGGTCTCTTTTTAAATTATTTTCAATTAATCTGGCAAGAAGTTTGGGTTTCGGATGAAGCCACCCTCCTTTAGGTTTATAATCTTTAGACATTCGATTAGGATCGGAATTGGAAGCAATTCCCCCTGTGTTTTCCGTATTATCTAATGGAATGATAGTTACATCCTGATCATTTCTGATAAAATCATTAATTTCTTTTCTTTTAGCATTAACCTTTTCATATTGGCTGCCATAATTGGAATAAGTATGTCCCTTGAATGGTGGAATGGTACATGCAAATACTCTTATGCCTTTGCTTAAGAAAAATTCATATATTGTTTTAATACGCTTTTCAATAGCTTCAGCTGTATAGCGTTTATCATTAATATTACCAATATCATTTGTTCCTATTAATATAACCGCCTGCTTTAATCCCTTAAAATCCGCAGGATTAGATTTTTTTAATTTATGTAATAAATATGCTGATGTTTTACCGCTATAAGCCTTTTTCATCCATCCTTGTGGCATATTCCACTTATAATTATGATGATTAAATTGATTTAAAATTGAATCCCCAAAAAAACCGGTTTTACCATAAATTGGAACAGAAGTTTCTGATAATGTTAATTTGTTTGGAGGTTTAGGAGTGTTGTTTGGGTGTGAAGACGGAATTTGTGGAGGTTTTACTGATACTGAATCTTGTGGTTTTTTATCTGGATGCTGTGATAGTACTCGCCCTGGGATTTTACCGGCCGATTTTGAATAATTTTTTGGTACTCTATGAGGGATAGTGAGGGATTTGGGAATAGATGATCTTATTCTTGGTTTTAATAAGGGTTTATCTGATTTATGTTTAATTTTATAAAAAGGATTATTAATATCTTTTAATATTTGAGGTAATTCTTTATTAAATTGATCTGTATTATATATATTCAATTTTATAAGACGAGGATCATGTTTTTCCAACTGAGCGTTTTTTCCTGCTTCTTTTATAAATATGAGAGCTTTTTGTGCTTGATCAGGATCAGTAAACGGTAAAATTGATAAAGCACGTGGCAATTTGTTGGTAGAATTTTTGTAATATTCGTTTTGATATTTTTCAGTAGCAGAAATTATTGCTCTCATTGCATCAATTTTTTTGTTATTAACTTCTATGGTTGCACCATTAGGTGTTTTTAAATTTATAATAATAGTATTACTAAATTTCTTTTTTTGTTTCGCCAAATTATCTAGAAATTTCGGATCAACTTCATTTGGCTTTGCACAAAAATGAACTACTATAGTTGTTCTTTGATCGGGATTAGCCTTTAAGGGAAGTGATACACTCCCTTCTATCTTCCCATTTTGTGATTTGAACGGTTCTTCAATGGTTCCTCTTGTCTCATTTATTTTTGCTGTTTTTGCTTGAGTGTCAATCTTTATTGCATCAGGGGTTTTAGATAGAACTGGCAAAAGCACCGATTCTACTCGTCCCTTAAGCCGCTGCTGTTCCTCTCTTGCTTTATCAATAATTTTTGCTTTTGCTTTTGCTCTAAGCCTTTTTAGCTTTTCCAGATTTATTTTAATATTTTTCTCAACTAATCTTTCTATGTTTTTGAAAGTAGGCATTCCCTCGTTTTTCTCATTTTTATCAATTGTTTTTTTATTTGTAGGTTTTTGCTTAGGGACTTCTTTTGCCTTTTTTGCCACTGATTCCTTAGAGCCTGAAACTGATTGAGACGATCCATTTTGGAAAATGAATCTATTTTGCGGAAATAATTTTTTAGAACAATAATTAAACATTTTTTTATTTTTTATTCTTTTTCATCCAAGTTAAAAGATTTTTTATCTCTTTACCACGGTTACTCAGATCAGTGAAATTAAGATATTCTGAATTAACTAAATCATTTCCGCTTTTTTCCACAACCACAGTAATGGTTGTTCCAAATACATTTAGATTTCTTGTGACCGGTTGTTGTTCATTGGAATCCGTACCTTTTAGCTGATTTAAAATATTTTGAAACTTTGTAAATTCGGAGAAAATATCTTTCATGCTTTTATTTAATTCACTTTGTAACTGAAATCTCTCTGCTCCCGTTCCTTCAATCACCTCTTCTACTGCTTTCAAACTTTTTTCTTCCGATATTTGTGCTGGATTAGATGGCAATTGTGGCACTCCCTGTTGAAATATATAATTTCGTTTTTGAAACTGATTAAAACAATGTAATTTCATTTTTTTTTAATAATTCAATAAATTATAGCATATATTTTGACTTTTTTCCATTTAATAATTAGACTAGCATCGCTAATAATAAATGATATATTTTGGTTCACTTAGGATCCAATAATCAGGTTCTTTTAATTGAAATTGCTCAGGAATGTAATGTTTCTGTTCGCGACATACATTTTGCTGCAAAAGAATTAAAAACGGAATTACAGCCAACAGCACGCAGTGTAGATGGTAAATTTGCTAAAGTGTTGATAAAATATTTTATTGATAAACAACAAAAAGAAGAAAAAATTGAAGAAGTAAAGAAAAAAGAAAGTAAGAAAGTGGAAAAGAAGGTTAAAAAAATTATAAAGAAAAGTACTGATACTTCCAATAAAATTATTATTGAAAAACAATCTGATCTAGACAAAACCAAAAAGAAAGATTTAAAAACCAGACCTAAAAAAACCGAAAAATTTGTAAAAATAGTGTTTCAGCCCAAAATTATTGAAACTCCCAGAGATACTAAACCTAAAAAAACTGATAAAGGACGCTTTGAAAAAGTGAAATTTCAAGCTAATACAAATAAAATTAAAAAAACAATACAGAGACCGAAAGTAAATACTGAAGTTTCTGATGAGCTTTTAGGATTAAATGATGCAAATAAACCTAAAGATACTGTTGAAATATATGATGAGATGATTGCTCAAGAGAGAGAAAAGGAAATAGTGCATAGTCAAAGGAAACAAATGGCTGGAAAGGTGAATGCTAAGCCGGCTTTTAAAAAACAGGCTACTATAGGTCATACAATAAAATATGATCCTGACAGAGTTATTGAGGTGCCAGATGTTATTTCAGTTAAAGAGTTTGCTGAAAAGAGTGGTTTAGGTGCAGCAAAAATTATTGGAGAATTGATGAAAAATGGTATTTTGGCAAATATTAATCAAATTATTGATTTTGATTCGATTAGTATTATTGCAGATGATTTGAATGTTAGAATAAAGAGAAAACAAAGTGAAGCATCTGCTGAAGATATTTTTAAAGGAAATCTAAATAGTTTGGTAGAAGAGCATGATAAAAGTATGCTTGAAAAAAGACCTCCAATTGTAGTAGTGATGGGGCATGTAGATCATGGAAAAACAAAATTATTGGATGCGATTAGACATACTGATGTTGTTTCTGCAGAAGTGGGCGGAATCACACAACATATTGGAGCTTATCAGGTGGAAAAAAATGGGAAAAAGATAACTTTTATTGATACTCCTGGGCATGAAGCATTTACTGCCATGCGTGCGCGCGGAGCAAAAGTTACAGATGTGGTAGTATTGGTTGTGGCGGCAGATGAAGGTGTGAAACCTCAAACACTGGAAGCTTTACAACATGCTAAAGCCGCACATGTTCCGATTATCGTCGCTATAAATAAAATTGATAAACCGAATGCTGATGTAGATAAAGTAAAAGGTGAATTGGCGGCAGAAGATTTAGTGCCAGAGGATTGGGGTGGCAAAACAATTATGACATCTGTATCGGCTGTGACAAAACAAGGAATTGATGAGTTGCTAGATATGATATTGCTTGTATCAGATATGAGTGAATTGAAAGCAAATCCCAATCGTCCAGCTGTAGCAACAGTGATTGAGGCAAATTTAGATAGTAGTTTAGGTCCGGTTGCAACTGTGATTATTTCTACTGGAACTTTAAAAGTTATGGATAATGTAATTGTTGGTGAAAGTTATGGAAGAATAAAATTATTGAAGAATTATTATGGTAAAAGTATTAAATTGGCTTATCCATCTACTCCAGTTTTGATTGCGGGACTGAGTTCCAAAGTGGAAAGTGGCGATATTTTGCAGGTGGTTCCAGATGAAAAAACTGCACGTCAGAAGGCAATTGCTGTAAAAAGTTTACGTTTGGTTCAGCAAAAAGAGAGAGGTTTGGGTGAAATTATGTCAGCTATTAATGCGGGCAAATCAAATACTTTAAAAATAGTTCTAAAAACAGATACTAATGGTAGTTTAGAAGCTATTAAACAATCGATTGGTGAAATTAAAAATGAAAATGTAAGCGTAAAAATAATTTTATCTGGTGTTGGTAGTGTTACGGAATCTGATGTGATGATGGCTGCGGCAAGTGGAGCAATTGTAATGGGATTTAACTGTAAGGTTTCCACTAATGTAAATGCATTGGCCGAAAGAGAGAATGTTGAAGTAATTAAATATAATATCATTTATAAAATGCTGGATGATATTAAGAAAATTTTAACAGGTCTTTTAGAGCCGGAATATATTGAAATAATTCTTGGTGAATTAAATGTTCAAAAAATCTTTTATTCCAAGAAAAAAGAAGCTATTATTGGTTGCTCAGTTATCTCAGGAAAAGTCGAAAATAAGGTCAAATTTAAAGTAAAAAGAGGAGGAGAAGAAGTTGGTGATGGACAAATCACCTCTCTTCAGAAAAATCAAGATCAGGTTAATGAAGTTAAAGAAGGATGTGATTGTGGACTGAAGGTTAATTGTCAAATAAAAATAGATCTGGGTGATGTGATTGAAGTTTTTAAAGTGGAGAAAAAAATGCGTACTCTATGAAAATAGAATATAATAATGAATAAAAATATGCTTTATGAAAAGATCAAAATACCAACTTATAATGACCTGCGCGGTGATTTAAGTGTTCTAGAGTTGGAACCTTTAATTAATTGGACAGTAGAAAGAATATATTATATAACCAATACAAAATTACCAAGGGGTGGACATTGTGTTAAAGGTGAAAAGAAAATTTATATTATGTGTCAAGGAAGCTGTAAAGCTAAATTGTTTGATGGTGAGACTTGGTTTGAGGAGATAATGCAAGGACCGGGAGATGGAATTATACTGAAAACAGATATGTGGAGAGAATTTATAGATTTTTCCGAAGGATCAGTAATGATAGCTATTTGTAATATGCCTTATGATAAAGATAAATATATTATGAATATTGAGGAATTTAAAAATTATATAAAAACTATAAAAATTGATGGTTAGAAAAATATTAATTTGTGGTGGAGCAGGGTTTATCGGATCAAATTATGTTCATTATATTGTAAAAAAATATCCAAATGATAAAATTTATATTTTGGATAAATTAACTTATGCTGGCAATATTGCAAATCATCAAAAATTACTTGAAGAATCAAAATTAATTTTTATTAAAGGAGATATTGCAGATCAAAAATTTGTTAGTGATCTTTTTGAAGAAGAAAAATTTGATATTGTAGTAAATTTTGCCGCTGAAACACATGTAGACAGAAGTATTATTGACCCGGGAATCTTTATACAAACAAATATTGTTGGTACACATAATTTATTAATGGCCGCACGAGACATAAAAATTAAGAGATACCATCAAGTTTCGACGGATGAAGTTTATGGTGATTTGGGAGATGGATCAACAGATTTCTTTATGGAAAACACTCCCATAGCCCCAACCTGTCCTTATGCCGCAACTAAAGCGGCCTCTGATCTATTGGTACAATCATATTATGAAACTTATAAATTACCGATTACTATTTCACGCTGCTCAAATAATTATGGACCATATCAATTTACGGAAAAATTGATTCCATTCTTCTTTAAACTTGCTTCAGAAAACAAACCTCTTCCTTTAATGGGAGATGGATTAAACATTAGAGACTGGATTTATGTTGAAGATCATTGTCGAGCGATTGATGTAATTGTTGAAAGTGATAAATATGGAGAAATATATAATATCGGTGGACATAATGAAAAAACAAATTTGGAAATCTCTAAATTAATTTTAAAATATTTAAAAAAAGATGATAATTTAATTATGTTTGTAGATGATAGAAAAGCGCATGATCGTCGTTATGCAATGGACCCAAGTAAAATAAAAAATGATTTAGGCTGGGAACCTAAAATTAAATTTAAAGATGGAATACATTTAACTTTTGAGTGGTATAACAATAATCCAGATTGGGTTGCTGAAACTTCAAATAGAATTATTTTGGCGGATAATATTCGTGAACATCAGAAAATTTATAATTTTAAAAATCTAAAAGAAAATATTAAAATACTTAAATAATGAGATATTCACATTTGTTCGGAAAAACAAAGTCAATGCCTCCTCACGATGCGGAAACTGTAAATGCTAAATTTTTAGTACAAGCCGGTTTTATAGAGCAAGTTGCCGCAGGTATCTATGATTTTTTGCCTTTGGGATTAAGAGTTTTGCACAAAATACATAAAATTATCAGAGAAGAATTAAATATGATTGGTGGACAAGAAATTTTGATGCCAGCTTTACAGCCATTGGAGTTTTGGAAAGTTACAGGTCGTGATAAAATATGTAAAGATGAACTCTATTGGACTAAAGGACATGGTGATCGTGAATATGTATTGGGAATGAGTCACGAAGAGATTATTACACCTTTGGTAGCAAAACAGGCGTTTTCTTATAAGGATTTTCCTCTAGCTCTTTATCAAATTCAAAATAAATTTAGAAACGAGCCCCGAGCTAAATCTGGGATCCTGCGAGGTAGAGAATTTGGTATGAAAGATCTTTATAGTTTTCATATAAGTGAAGAAGATTTAAATAATTATTATGACATTGTAATAAAAACATATATTAAAATTTTTGAAAGATGTGGTGTTGAAGCTTATGTTGTTCAGGCTTCTGGAGGTCCGTTCAGTAAAAAATATTCTCATGAATTTCAAGTATTAACTCCTGCGGGTGAAGATAAAATTTTGATTAATCGTAAAAAGAAAATTGCTTTTAATAGTGAAGTATTGGAAAAGGGCATTACTGAATATGAAGGGGAAAAACTAGAAGAAGTAAAAGGGGTGGAAGCTGGAAATATTTTTAAACTTGGAACAAAATTTTCAAAAGATTTTGGTCTTAATTTTACTGATAAAGATGGATCGAAAAAACCAATTTATATGGGTTGTTACGGAATTGGAACCACCCGTTTAGTGGGGACAATAGTTGAAGCTAGCCATGATGAAAAAGGAATTATTTGGCCAATTAATGTTGCTCCTTTTCATGTTCATTTAATAAGCTTGGGGGTTAGTGAAAAAGTTAAGCAAACTTCCGAAGAAGTTTATCGCAAATTAATTGATGGAGGTATTGAAGTGTTATTTGATGATCGTGATGAAAGAGCTGGTAAAAAATTTAATGATGCTGATTTAATCGGTTTACCAATTAGAATAGTTATAAGTGAAAGAACTTTGGAGGAAAATCAGGCGGAAATAAAAGAAAGATCAAAAGAGAAATCCAGATTTGTATTATTACAAAATCTTCTGGAAGACATACTTTTTTATGTCAATGGCAGTGAATAATAAAATTAAAAAATATTTAATTTTAGGTAAAAATGGGACGCTGGGACACCAATTGCAATTAACATTTCATGATCAAGATTTTATTGCACTTGATAGAACGGAATTGGATTTCACTAGACCTGATGATATTAAAAAAATAATATTAGATATACGACCTAATATTGTAATTAATGCCATTGGTTATACTAATGTGGAAAATGCTGAAAGTGAACCTGAACTAGCAGATCAAATCAATGGTTATAGTGTTGGGATTTTAGCAGCTATTTGTCGTGATTCTAAAATTACATTAGTGCATTTTAGTACCGATTATGTTTTTGATGGCTCAAAAAAAGATGGTTATCGGGAGGAAGATGCTTCTAATCCGATTAATGTTTATGGGAAAAGTAAAAAACTTGGTGAAGATTTATTGCTAGAAGAAATGGAATTGGAAAATTCTAATAAAGATATGGCAGAAGGAAAATATTTTTTAATCAGAACATCTTGGTTAAACGGGAAGTATGGAATAAATTTTATTGAAAAAATTTTAGCGAAAGCAAAATTTGGAGTTCCTTGGAAAGTAATAGATGATCAAAGAGGATGTTTTACTTATGCCCCTGACTTAGCACAACAAATGAAATGGTTGATTGAAAGTAATGAGTATGATTCAGGAATTTATCATATTACAAATGACGGAGTCACTTCCTGGTATGAAATAGCAAGAACTGTATTAGAGAAGATTGGTAAAGCTAATTTGATAACACCATGTAAAACGGAAGAATTCCCACTAAAAGCGGAAAGACCAAAAAATTCTGTTTTAATTAATACAAAATTGCCGGGATTGAGAACTTGGGAAGATGTTCTTATGGAATATATGTGATGACATGGCAATTGCTATTCTTGGCTGATTTTGTTATTTACATTTAGACATATTTAATATTGTGAATATGAAAGGTATAATTTTAGCTGGAGGAACAGGTACAAGATTGTATCCAATCACAAAAGGAATCAGTAAACAATTGATGCCAATTTATGATAAGCCGATGATTTATTATCCTTTAACCACCTTAATTCAAGCGGGAATTCAAGAGATTTTAATTATTACTACGTCCGTCGAACAAGTACAATTTAAAAGGTTACTGGGTAATGGAGATCAATTTGGCATTCATCTGGAATATGGTATTCAATTGGTTCCAAGGGGGATCGCTGAAGCATTTATTATCGCTGAGAAATTTATTGGTAATGAATCGGTTTGTTTGATTTTAGGAGATAATATTTTTTATGGAGCCGGGTTAAATGAAATATTAGATAATTCAACAAATCCAGATGGTGGGATTATTCTTGGTTATCATGTCTCTGATCCTCAACGATATGGAGTTGTAGAATTCAATAAAAATATGAAAGCCATTTCAATTGAAGAGAAACCAAGTAATCCGAGATCTAAATTCGCTATTCCAGGGATTTATTTCTATGACAATGAAGTAGTGCGAATTGCAAAAAATTTAAAACCTTCAGCTAGATTAGAATATGAAATTACTGATATCAGTATGGAATATTTAAAGAAAAATAAATTGAAAGTTAAAATTTTAGGAAATGGATTTGCTTGGTTAGACACTGGGACTTTTGATTCAATGGTGCAAGCAACAGAATTTATTAAGGTAATTGAGGATAGACAATCAATCAAAGTTGGCTCGCCAGAAGAAGCCGCTTATAATCATGGCTTTATTGATGCTGAGAAATTGGAGAAACTAGCTAAATACCAATTAAATAGTGGCTATGGAGATTATTTATTAAAATTACTTCAATATGAAAATGATGTTTCAAAATTTAATTTAGATAGAGAAAAAAGGAATATTTCTACAAAAAAAGAAAACATTATTAATTTAAAAAAACTTAATAAAAAAGTTGTTTAGATATGTAAAACACCCCGATACGCTTTCGCGCACCGAGGTGTTATGGGACCAGTGATCCCTTGAATCGTTCTCGCCTTTCGGTCTGAACGATATTTTTTTACCATGCCCTTATTTTATGCCTGGGCGGCTAGGGGCAGCCCCGGACTCAGGGGCAGGGTGGAGGGACGTAGACCCCAAACTGCAGGTCTCCGTCTACCTTCCCCGTGCTATACGGGGAAGCGGATGTTACGTCTGCCACCCACTGGAGGAGGGTGGCTGGCTGCATTTGCTGGTATGCAAAGCAGCTCGCCATCCTCCCTGGTAGGGTGGTGGCGCAACGCATCGCTTGAATCCCTGTTTCCAGGAATCCGACCGACGCTCTCATCCCTGGATTGGGATCCAAGGGATTGGGAATCACTCCCTGTAGGGCGGATTGAGTGCTCCAATCCACCCCCGCCGTGTACCACTTCCACTGGACATCTAGGACATCCAGTGGGGTGAAGCGATACAACTTGAGGACCCCTGTGCCACTTACGGTGGCACTGAACCCTCCAGTCATCCCTTTCCACGACGGATTGGGGAGTTGCTTCCCCCCCACCAGGATCGTCCGTGGGACAGTAGGGTCATTCGCGTCCCCCGCGAACACCACACCCAGCTCACCGGGGGTGAGCTGGGTGTCCTGCATGCTCGAAAGCGTGTGCAGGGTGCTAGCGGGGGCGGGGGTACGGATGACCACTCTCAGTTGGCTTGCGCCAATGAAGGTGGCCGTGGGACTGGAGACGGTGCAATTCGCTCCGTTGCCGCCGGTTCCAGCGTTGCCGCCGGTTCCAGCGTTGCCGCCGGTTCCAGCGTTGCCACCGGTTCCGTTGTTGCCGCCGGTTCCAGCGTTGCCACCGGTTCCGTTGTTGCCGCCGGTTCCAGCG
>CAZGKO010000015.1:0-29686 GCA_964526005.1 uncultured Candidatus Peribacteria bacterium | reverse complement strand
TATTTAACAGATTCAGCACGACCTCTTCGATTAACTCGAAGAGGTCTTTTGCCATATATAAAAATTTATTTAAATTACATCATTCCACCCATACCTCCCATACCCATTCCACCACCCATTGGCATTTCTGAAGTTTTTTCTTCTGGAATTTCAGAAACCGCAGCTTCCGTTGTCAAAAAGATTCCAGCAATTGAAGACGCATTCTGTAATGCTGAACGAGTCACCATTTTTGGATCAATAATCCCTTCCTTAACCATATCCACCATATTATCCAAATTTACTATTTTTGAAAAATCATAACCATATCCATCCTTTGCCGCCAGCACTTTTTCCACAATTGTATCAGCTTGCAAACCAGCATTTATAGCGATATTGCTCAATGGCGCTTTCATTGCCATTAAAACAATATGCATACCCATACCTTCATCAGTACTTTTATCAGCCAGTTTTGCCAATTTTTTAGATGCTTGCAAAAGAGCGACTCCTCCACCTGGAACAATCCCCTCAGCTATTGCAGCCTTAGTAGCATTAACCGCATCTTCAATCCGTATTTTCTTTTCTTTCAATTCAGTTTCAGTGGCTGCCCCCACTTTAATTACACCGACTCCACCAGCAAGCTTAGCAAGTCTTTCCTTTAATTTATCACTATCAAATTCTGATTTAGTATTTTCAATCAGCATTTTCAATTCTCTGATTCTTGCTTCCACATCAGCTTTATTTTTTTCTCCTTCAACAATAGTAGTTTTATCTTTATCTGCAACTACTTTTCTTGCCATACCCAAATCTGAAAGTTCCACATTTTCCAATTTCAAACCAAGCTCTTCAGTAATCACTTTTCCACCCGTCAAAATAGCAATATCTTTCAACATCTCTTTACGACGATCTCCATAAGCGGGAGCCTTCACAGCCAATACATTAAATATTCCTCGAATTTTATTTAAAATCAAAGTAGCCAAAGCTTCACCATCCAAATCTTCAGCAATAATTACCAATTCTTTTTTACCAGCTCCTGCTAATTTTTCCACAACCGGAATTAATTCTTTTAAAGAAGAAATTTTCTTATCAGTAATTAAAATATGAACATTCTCATAAGTCGCTTCCATTCTTTGAGTATCAGTCACCATATAAGCGGAAATATAGCCATTATCAAATTGCATTCCTTTGACCACCTCCTTTTCCATATTCATAGTCTGAGATTCTTCCACCATCACAACCCCATCAGTACCAACCATTTCCATCACATCGGCGATTAAAGTACCAAGTGTTTCGTCTTGAGCAGAAATTGTCGCAACCTGTTTAATTGTTTCTTTAGAATTACCCACATCAATCGCCATTTCTTCAAGCTCTTTTTCAATAATTTGAACAGCTTTATCCATACCTCTTTTAATTGACATTTGAGAAGCACCCGCATTGGTATTTTGATACCCCTCCATAATCATTTCTTCAGCCAAAATAGTGGCTGTAGTAGTTCCGTCACCAGCAATATCATTGGTCTTTGAAGCGACTTCCTTAACCATTTGAGCACCCATATTTTCATAAGCATCCTTAAGTTCAATTTCTTTCGCAATAGTCACACCATCATTAGTAATTAACGGTGAACCATATTTTTTTTCCAGAATTACATTTCTACCCTTGGGACCAATCGTTAATTTAACAGTACGAGCAAGTGCCTGTACCCCTTTAATTAATTTTTTTCTTGCTTCGTCTCCAAAAATTAAATCTTTAGCCATAATAATTTTAGAATTAAAAATTAAAAATATTATCTACTCACAATATTATCTACTCACAATATTATCTACTCACAATATTATTTATTTACAATAGCTATAATGCTATCTTCACGTGCAATAATAAAATCTTCACCATCAATAGTAATTTCATCAGGAGCATATTTTGAAAAAATCACAATATCCCCAACTTTCACGTCCATCGGGATTCTTTTTCCATCATCGGTTTTTCTACCAGGTCCAGCAGCCAAAATCTTACCACGTTGCGGACGATCTTTAGAAGCGGTTTCTGGAATAATAATACCAGAAACACTAGTATCAATTTCACTAATCCCCTGAATCAACACACGATCTTCCAATGGTTTTATTTGTTCACAAATATCATTCATATTTTTTTTTATTAATTAATTGATAAATTCAATTACTTAGAATTTTATTTTCCAAATGCCAGCATAATATAAAAAATTTAATTTTTACAGTCAAGGTCTATTTTTTTTGGTCAATTCAATTACTTTCTGTCCAACCATTATTGCAAGTCCTCCACCCGGCACCAAATTTTCAGCAATTTCTTTGCTAAATTCAAATAAATCATTAGCACTAAAACTTTTTTTCAGAGAGTCAGAAATTTTTAAAGCCTTAGCATTTAATTTTTTTGTCACTCCATCATAAGAAATTAATATTTTTTTATTTTTTGATTTATGTAAAAATTCAAAAACATAAACCGAATAAAAATAGAGAGTTAATTCATTAATTTGAATTTCTTCTTTCAGCATTTTTTCCGCCTCTATTGGTTTCACCAATTTAAGCATCATTCTACGAACCAAATTCCCTGAATTAGTTTTTAAATTCATAATCTGAGTATTTTCTTTCATCAAATCATCTGTAGAATTAATTTGAAAATAAGGATATTTTAAATATTCAGTAAAATTTCCTTCACGATCATAATTAGCATCTATTACCAATTCTTCACGATAATCTTCAATACATTTTTCTTTCCCATTCAAAACAATTTTCGCATCATCTTTAACCTTAAAATTCTGATTCAACAAAGTCACTTCTTGAACATTTTTTTCCAAATTAATAGGATAAGATTTTGAACGAATAAACTCAAAACTAGAAAATCCAGCAATATGCCAAAAAGCCTGATACCGCCTTTCTTGATAGACAATTTCAATATCATTAGGATTAGACCGAGATAACAAATTAAACACCGATGCAAAAGCTTTTGGTTTATATTCCTCAGCCATTTTTAATGCTTTCTCCCAACCCAACCGATCTTCAAAAGCCAATAATTTCTCATCTTCAATTCTAACCACATTTACTCCAGTAGTATTCATAATTTTATTTAGCTACATCTTCAGCCTTGGTTTCCCGAATCATATTAATTTTTATCTGACCAGAAAATTGTAAATCCTTTTCAATTTTTTTAGTAATATCATGGGACAATTTTACCATCGCATAATCATCAATAATTTCCGGTTTTACAAAAATTCTAACTTCATGACCTGTCTGCACTGCAAATGAAGATTGAACCCCCTCAAAAGCATTGGTGGTATTTTCCAATTCCTCTAAACGTTTAATAAAATTATCCAAATTTTCACGGGTAGCCCCGGGACGAGCGGCACAAATTGCATTTGCCGCAGAAACTATCATTGCTTCCAATGTTTTCGGTTCAATTTCACCTTCATGTGATTCAACCGCATGAATAACTTCCTCAGATAAATCAAATTTTTTCAAAATATCACGACCAACAACCGCATGATGTCCAGGGATTTCGTGATCTACAGCTTTACCAATATCATGCAAAAGACCTGCTTCTTTACAAATATTTTGATCAGCCCCAAGTTCTGATGCTAAATTAACCGCTAAAAAAGAAACTTCCATACAATGTTTCAAAACATTTTGACCATGAGATACACGAAATTTTAATCGTCCCAAAAGTTTAATTAAATTTACATTCAACCCTGCTACACCAGCTTCAAAAACCGCTTTTTCACCAAGTTCCTTAATCATCTGAGCTACATCTTCTTTAGTTTTTTCAACCACTTCTTCAATACGAGCGGGATGAATCCTTCCATCAATCATTAATTTTTCCAAAGAAATTTTAGCAATATAGCGACGAACCAAGTCAAAACCAGAAAGTACAATTGACCCTGGTGTATCATCAATTATTACATCCACACCTGTTGCTTGTTCAAAAGCAGAAACATTTCTTCCCTCTTTACCAATAATTCGTCCTTTCATTTCATCGGAAGGCAAGGCCACCACAGTTATAGTTGATTCGGTTGACACTTCCGCAGCATAACGTTGAATTGCATCGGCAATCATAAACTTGGCTTTATCGGTAGCATCTTTTTTTAATTGGATTTCATAACGATGAATTTGTTCTGCCAAAGCTTCACGAGAAGCCTCTTCAACTTCTTTAATCAAAAGTTTTTTAGCTTCTTCTTTAGAAAGTGAAGCCACTCTTTCTAATTCTATCTTCTCCATTTCTTTAAGCTTTTCAGTTTCTTCTTTTAAATTTTTAACCGACTCAATTTTCGTTTCTAAATCCAGCTTAGAATCGTCTAGTTGCTGAATACGCTTTTGTAAACCATCTTCTTTCTCAAAAAGCTTAGCTTCCATCTTATCCAGATGGGAACGCTTTTTTTCTTCTTCTTGTTTATAGTCATCAATTATCTTAAGAGCTTCATTTTTAGCCTCAAACAAAACTTCTTTCGATTTATGATTGGCATCACTGAGCAGTTTTTGAGCCTTTTGTTCAACATTTTCTACAGATTTTCGCGCCTGATATTTCCTGTAAAAATAACCAATTAAAAGTCCCAATATACCTGCTCCCAGCAAAACCAGAATTTGGATAGTATTCATAACTTATTGTTTTAATTAAATTGTTCATCATCTCAAATGAAATCATATCCACGGCTGACTGTCAAAAACTCTGGGGCTCGGTCTCTATATAATGGAAAATAATCTTGTTGACTATATATTTAAATATATTAAAAACATTTATTACTAAATAGTTCATTGCCAAATTATCACCAAATTTAAGATTTTTTTTATTAGAATTTTAAATATACCTGAAAAACTAAAAACGAAAATCATATTTATGAAAAAAATTGCTATAATAATTTTAGTATTTCTATTTTTTCCCATTCTCACAAATGCACAGGAAAATAATTTCACAGTCTTAATCACTGAAGTAAATTTCAAAAATAAAAATCAAGATTTTATTAAATTTAAAGTACTGTCCAATACAAATCTGATTAATTTAAAAGGTCTAACTTTTTATGATGATAAAAATTTTAAAATTATTAATCAAGATTTCCCCGTAAAAAATAATCAAGAATTCACTCTTACTTTTAATTCTACAAAATCAGACTCTGGTAACCAATTATTTACCGATCACCGCGGATTAACATCTACTACTGAACAAATCGTGATTTCTGAAAATAACCAAATTTTAGATTTAGCCTGCTGGTACCAAAACCCAATCTCCATCGCTGAACAAAAAGATTTTTCCAAACTTCAAAAACAAATAACACTACCCAATATTAAACAAAGCTGTTTTTCCAGCAAAAAAATTGCTAGCAATCAATCTGTTTATAGAATTAAAGCAAAAATAAATACCAATTCATGGAAATTACCATCTATCATCATAACTTCATCAATCACTAAAAAGAGAACTAAAAAATCATCCTCTAAAATAATTTCGCTTCCAAAAAATTCCAAACTTAATTTGTCCAATCGAAATGATTTGCAAATTAATGAATTTATGCCGAATCCCGCTGGACCCGATACCAATAATGAATGGATTGAATTAATAAATAACAGTACTCGAAACATAAATCCAAATGGATATATTATTGATGACGAAGATCAAGGCAGTAAACCTTATTTAATTAGAAAAGCCGCACTCCTCAAGCCCAATCAGGTTTTATTACTCCCATCTCAACAAACTAAAATCGCACTTGGCAACACTAAAGATCAAGTGCGGCTTTTTTCTCCAAAGAAAAAATTAATTGATCAAATTGATTATCAAGACAGTAGAGAAAATCTTTCTTATGCAAAAATCTCAATTGATGGAATTATTGAATGGCAATGGAGCGATTCCCCCACTCCAGGAAAACCAAATCCTAAGATGATTTCAATTAAAGGGAAAATTAATACTCCACCCAACTTTAATTCCATTTATTATTTTTCAATTATCGATTCAAATAATAAAAAATATTTAATTACTTTTACTGAAAACTTAATTAAAGCACCATTGGCAAAATCCCTTTTTACGACCGGCTCAATCGGAACATTCACTGGTATACTCAAAAGCAGTAATCACCTTCAATTAAGCAATTACGAAATCTCAAAACCAGCTAGTCAAAACCAAAATTCACCCATAACTTGGATTACCATCATATTATTAATAATAGGCGGACTCAATTTCCTTTTTAAAAAAGTGATTTCACATCATCCATCATCCTAAACCGAGACAATCCCCTTAATCTACTGAAATAATCTCAAAGTATTATACAATATAATTGCCGCACTTCCCCTAATAACTTTAAGATTAGGTTGAAAATTATCACGAACGGGATTTCTTTGTAAAATTTGATTTGATAAAGCAATTTCTATATATTGATTATACCAATCATCCGGGCGAATATCCGAAAACACACCAATTTTTTTGCCGACAATTTTAGTTAAATTAAAAGCCTTATCAATAATTTTTACCATTTCCGCTCTAGTCACATCACTATTTGGATAAAATTTTAAATGTACTTTACTATCAACCCAGTTTTTCGATTTAGCATAACAAATATCATTTGCAAACCATTCTGTTCCAACATCCCGATAACATTTTTGATAACTAATATTAAGTGGAAATTGATTAGTAGCAACAACAATCATCTTAATAAATTCCGCTTTAGTAATATTATTTTTTGGACGAAACGTATTATCGGCATAACCATGGATAATTCCTCTTTTAGACAAATATTGAACAGCATCAAAATAAGGTGATCCCGGAGTTATATCTTTAAAATCATATTGAGAAGCTGAATTATGTAATTGAGTTTGATTTTGTGGATTAATCATAGAAATAGCACCATAAACAACTTTAACCACTGAAGGAACAATAAAAACAGTCATAATAATGACCACACACGATATTAAAACACTTAAAGGTATGAAAAAAAAGAAAACTCTCATTGTCACACCTAATCTGGAAGGTTTTTTATACTTCTTAGATTTACTTTTTTGAAATTGTTTTATTTGTTTTTGTATATTCAAGTTAATATTAATATATTTTATTTGAATATATATATTATAACATATATTACTAAATTAGCAAACAATAAAAGCCAAACTAAAATCCCCTTTAAACCGATCAACTAAAGGGAAATCACGGTTTAACCAAATTATTCTTAATCACGATCTAAAATAGGAGCATATTCCAGCTCATAAATATGTAAAAGCGTCAGAAATAAGACCAAAAGCATTGGACCTAAAATCACCCCAACCAGCCCAAAAGCTGCTATACCTCCAAACACTGTAATAAAAGTCAATAGTGGATTTAAATTAGAAATAGTACCAATAAACACTACTCTTAATAAATTATCTACTGTAGAAACCACCCCAACACCCCATAGAAGAACAAAAACTCCACCAAAAATATTACCAGTAATTAAAAGGGTTACTCCAATGGGAACCCAAATCAATGCCGTGCCAACCACTGGAACCAAAGAAAAAATTGTTACTGCGGTAGCCCAGAAAAAAGAATTTGGCACACCTGCGATAATAAATCCAATCCATGCAACCAATCCTTGTGCGATTGCAGTTAAAAATGTCCCTACCAAAGTAGCTTTGCTGATTTCTCTAAATTTTCTAAATAATTCTTTTTTATATTTTCCCGGAATCGGGCTAATTAACATTAATTTATCAGTAAATGCTTCACCATCTTTATATAAAAAATACATTGTAAAAAACATCAAAAACAAATTAAATAAAGCAAGTCCCAGACTGGTTAAGATTCTAGTTGAAAGAGTGGCAGCAAAAGTAGAAATATATTTAGCCAAATCAGTTACAGCCTGTGAAAGATTTTGAGTATTTTGTTTTACATATTCACCAACCTGATTATGATAATTGCCCAAAATATCATAAAAGAAATTCCCATGTTGCCACTTCATCAAAGCGTTAAAATCCATTTGATGCAAAAGCTGATTAGTCATAACATACAAATTAACCGCCTGTCTGGCCAATACAATCAAAAAAATCAACACTGGAATCACAATTGCAAAAATCACCAACAAACAAGTCACCAATGAAGCAATTCTTTTTCGATGTCGAAAAAGTTTTTCAAAATAAGCATAAATAGGATAAGTAACCGCCACCACTATTGCCGAAAAAATTAATACCAATAAAAATGGATTAAACACCTGAAACAAATACCATAAAACAAATGCTATCAAGCCAAATAAGAAAAAAGCTGGGAATTTCTCGTAAACCATATTCGATTTAATTGTCTTTGTTTTAGGCATAGAACAATTTTATTTAATAGTAGTTTACTAAAATTTAATTTCTATAGCAATTCTAGTATCGTTTTTTTTAATTGTATTTATTGAATATATGTTACACTTCAGACATGAAACAATTAAAAAGATTTTCCACTTGGACACAAAGTAAAAATTTTGAAGAACAAATTGTCATTATTGTTACAATATTAGCAATTGGAATTCTTATATTCGTTTTCCTATTCTATTAAAATTTTTACTTTGTGTCCAAGATTTTTACTTATCCAGAAATTTATATTTACCTTGCCGATAAACCAATTGCCGATGATTGGAATTAAAAAGTTCAAATAATAATTCACCCGCTTCATCTGGACTAATAAATATTTTTGTTTTTCTTTGCTCTTCTGGATTATCATAACCTTGCCATTCCAAACCTGTATCTACCGGACCAAAAAAAACAATTTTATTATTTAAATTAGGATAAGATTTTTTTACCAATGTATCAATCGTCATACTCCCAATTTTTGACAATGTATAAACAAAAGTATCTTCTTTGAATAACAATGAGTTTTTTGAATTAACCTGCATCACAATTGCTTTTGGTAACAATTTTGTAATAAAATTTTTATAGATTAACCAAATTCCTTTTAAATTAACCTGCATTACCAAATCATAATCTTTTTCATTAATTTCCCAAAGATTCCCCCGACGCATCACACCAGCATTATTCACCAATAAATCAATTTTATCTTTTATTTTTAATGCAGCAGACTTAACCGATTTTTCCGAAGTCACATCACATTGTAAATAAATAATGCCAGAAACTTTTTTTTTCGGCTGTTGATTACTAAGTGAATAAACTTTCATCCCAGCTTTTACCAATCTTTTAGCAAAAGCCTCTCCAATTCCACTGGAAGCACCAGTAATAACTGCAATCTTATTTTTTAAATTTCTCATAATTTTATTAGAGAATTATTTTGAACATAGCCCAAAATACATATCAAATTCTAACGACTAGAAAATTCAACAATCTTAATAATTTCCTTAATAAATTTTTCTCTTTTCTTAGGTTGTTTAGAAGTCAAATATTTAACACCACAAGTATTAAGATGATTTTCCAACAATAATCTTGAAACTGCACTCAAACTTCCCTCCAAAGCCAATATTTGAGTAATAATATCTATACAATATTTATCAGACTCCACTAATTTAATTAATCCATCAACTTGTCCCTTAGCTTTTTTCAATCGAATTAAAGTTTTGTCTTTAAACATTTTTATCATATCTAGCAGATTAAATATACCTATACACAGGTGTAGAATAGGCGAAATCGAATGTAAAAGCAAATAATATTTTAAATCAAAAAAACATATTTATTTTGCCGAAAGTTCCGGATAAAACGGAAATGGAAGCATATCTTGAAAAGCGACCATAATCACATTTCCATGTGTCCCAGCCATAATCAAATCAGGAGAATCCCCTTCCATCAACAATTCAAACAATTTTTGACGACATGATCCGCAAGGCGAACAAATTTCATCACTATTTACTCCAACCAAACCACCAACTACAACAATTCTTTGCAATCCAGTTTCCCTACTTTTAGCAACAATCCTAGCTATCGCACTTTCTTCAGCATGCAAAGATGCATGAACAATATTTTCCGCATTCCAACCTTCATAAATTTTATCATCATTCATTCTAATAACCGCCCCAACCGTATAATTGGAATATTTCCCATAAGCATTTCGCCTTGCTTGAACTGCCCTGGCTAAATCAGCCTTTTCTTCAATCCCCAACTCATCACGTTTCCACTCTTGCCAACTTAATGTTTTTGACTGTGGATCCATATTGTTTTAGTTATCTAAAACAGATAGTACACTATCATTTGACTTCAACGCAAGTTTTTGTATATTTTGTATATTATAGAAATATTTTTAAAATCAAATCATTGAAATTTTATCACTTTTTTATTGAAAAAAATCAAAGTTTTATTGAAAGAATCACTTTTTTATTGAAAAAACTAATTATTCTATGCTATACTAATTATAGCTATACCCTGTAAGGGTATGGGCAAATATAAAATAAAACATATTTTTTAACCCAAAAATATATGAATAATAAATTTTATTCAATTGCTGGATTAGTCAGTGTTGGCTTATTCGTGCTTTGCGTCCTTTGGAAATTTGTCCTTGTTGATCCTGCACTACAACAGTTACATTTGCAATTTTTGCAGGTAACATTTCCAGGCTTTAGCTTCGCCATCGGTGGTTTAATCATCGGTGCTGTAGAAAGTTTTGTCTATGGATTCCTTTTAGGAATACTTTTCAAATGGTTCGTCGACCTTGCAAGTGCAAAAAATTAATATTAAATATTTAATATTAATTTTTTAAAAAGATAAGATGAGAAACAATATCTCTCCTATTATTACTTTACGCTCCATTATATCTTTAAAGATATAATGGAGCGTCAATACAATAGTAGTGAGAGAATATATCCTCAGCAAATATATTTGCAAATCTTCAAATAAACATTCATTAATGCCACACACCCCTTCTATACAATATATTTGGTTTGGAGGAAGTCTAATCCTTCTCCTAATTTGGTTTTTCATATATCTAATTCTCAAAAACAATGAAAGCAAAATAGAAATGTTAAAGATGAGTATCTTTACATCTTTTTTTGGTATAACTGAACCACTTTTTGTCCCAAGATATTGGCATCCACCTTCACTTTTTGATTTAGCTAATCGTACCGGTTTCGATATAGAAAGTTTTATATTTTGCTTTGCTGTAGGAGGTTTAGCTGTTGCTATTTATGAATTAATTTTTAAACCACATCATTTAGTCATTTCGACAAAAGAACAACATTGTCCTCGACACCGTTTTCATTTTTGGATAATAAGTACCGCACCAGTAATTTTTGTTGCTGAACTTCTTTTCACAGCGCTTAATCCTATCTATGCTTTTATTATCGCCGGCATGATCGGAGGAATACTAACAATGTATTGCAGACCTGATCTAATATCTAAAATGATTGGAAGTGCCTTCATTTTTTTAACTTTTTATTTTCTTTTCTTCCTTATTCTAGTTAATCTTTTCCCCGGATATGTTGAACAAGTATGGAATCTCAATACTATTTCTGGAATTTTAATTTTGGGAGTACCGCTAGAAGAACTTTTATTTGCTTTCACTTTTGGATTCTATTGGTCATCACTCTATGAGCATTTCTTTTGGAAGAAACTTCAAAAACAATAGCTATTCATTAATAATATCTTTCAAATCTACAGTTTTAAGAATAATCTCTTTTAATTCTTTAATTCTCGCATCTGTTAATTTTTCAAATACAGGCTGTGGAATACCAATAGTATGTTTTTGATTAAAACTATATAACAAAATATTCTCCCAATTCAATAAATCACTAACTACACCAGTTAAACCGAGTTGCTCCCAAATTTGTTGTGACACATTAGGGAAAAACGAACACGATAAAACAGCCAGAATCTTTATGGCATGACAACACAAAAACAAAACCTCACGAGCTTTCTTTTCATCAGTTTTTACCAAATTCCAAATTTCATATTCAGAAAAATATTTATTACCCAAATCAGCAATAACCATAATTTCATGAAAAGCCTGTCTAATTTTTGCACTCTCCATTAACTTTTCAAAATTTTCAAAATGATCTTTTACATTTTTTAAAAAATTCTTATCTAATAAAGACAAATCAGCTTCCTTCGGTGCAACAATTTCCGATCCCAATTTATTTTGAATAATACTTAAAGTTCGATTCACAAAATTACCAAAATTCCCTATTAATTCAGAATTAACTCTTTGCTGAAAATCATCCCATTTAAAATCACTATCAGTAGTTTCAGGAATAATCAAAGTTAAATATCCTCTTAATAAATCGACATCTATTCCTGATTTAGGTAAATTCTCACAAAAAACTCCAATTCCCTTACTTTTAGAAAATTTTTGCCCTTCATAATTCAAGTATTGCATCCCAACAACTTGATATGGCAATTTATAACGTCCATCGGCAATTAAAACCGCCGGCCAAAAAATAGTATGAAAAGGAATATTATCTTTACCTAAAAAATGATAAACCTGAGAATTTTCATCTGTCCAAAATTTTTCCCAATCATTTGGTCTTATTTCTTTAACTCCAGAAATATATGCAATTGGAGCTTCAAACCAAACATAAAAAACTTTATTTTCCATTCCCTCCAAAGGCACATGAATACCATGCTTTAAATCTCTGGTAATCCCCCTTTTTCTCAACCCATTTTTTATCCATGTTTTAGCCAAAGAACTCACTTGCACACTCCATTGGTGATTATTATTTATCCATTTTGATAACGATTTTGAAAGCTTATCCAAATTAATAAATAAATGTTCGGTTTTCTTCTTTACTGGAATTGAACCAGTTAATTTAGATCGTGGATTTTTTAATTCATCAATATTAATAACTTTCCCGCATTTTTCACACTGATCTCCATTCGCCTCCAAATAACCACAAACAGGACATTCTCCAACAATATACCTATCCGGCAAAAACATTTTATCCTCTTCACTATAATACATTTCAATAGTTTCTCTTGAAATATAACCGTTTTTTAAAATGTGATTAAACATATCTATAGTCACATCTCGATGTATCGGGCTGGAAGTCCTTGTATAACTATCGTATGAAATTTGAAACCAATCATAAATTTCTTTATGTTTCAAATGTAATGCTGAACAAAATTTCTCAAAATCTATACCTAAATTTTGTGCTGCAATTTCCGAAGGAGTACCATATTCATCGGAACCTCCAATAAATAATGTTTCATAACCCTTTAAACGTGAATATCTGGCAAAAATATCAGCCGGTAAATGTGAACCGACAATATGCCCAAGATGTGGAACATTATTTATATATGGCAGAGCTGCTGTAACAAGCCTCATTTTCTTTGAAATCCCATTATCACCCAAGTTTTCAACCTGATCATTTAATGTCATTCCAATTTACTAAAATTCCTAAAAAACTGAATACAATATTACTATCTTAAATATAAGATTTATTTATCTCGCTAATTTTTAGCTGAATTTGAACTATTATTTTTCTCCCTGAAACAGATTGTATACCCAAATTAATAAGTATACAAATATGAAGCTTATAATTGCTCCTTCAATCATTCCAGTAATAGTTCCTAAAACATCTGGAGAATAAAACATATGCCATTTTGCCATTTGAACAGTTGCACCAACATAAATTCCAATCGCATTGCCCAAACTTAATAGCAACATTCCACCTGCCGCAATAATTGCAGCAGAAAACCCCATATTGACCGCATTAATCTTTTTCATATTTAAATTGTTAAATTATTAAATATTATTACAAAATAATTTGCACTTTTTTAAAATGCATTTTCTTCCAATCGCATGAATTGTGAATTTTCTGTTTTTTACTGAGTTGATGCATAGCATCTAAATTTATTTTTGTTTATTCCAACTTTACTTACACATATTTTAATATCTTTTTACAATTTTTTCAAGTTCATTATTTTTCTGCAAATTACAATAATATATCTTTGTATATATAATTTTATATATATATAATATAGTCTTATAAATATATAACCGCGTTTGACAAAATATAGATAGCAGGTTATTATATATAATATATTAATAATTTAACCTATACATCATATGACTGAACTACCAAAAGAAATTAATCAACCTACAACTACTCAACCCGATACAAAAACAGAAACCCCAGTTACAGAAGGTCTTTCAGTAAGCGCACGCATTGCTGATCTTTTAAAAGAAAATCCGCATATTATAAAAATTTCCGATATTGCTGCACAATTAGGATTAGAACCAGTAGAAAAAACACTTCCAAACGGACGTGTTATAAAACAAATTCAGTGGAATCCAGATCACTTGCCACAAGTATTTAATTTAATCAATAAAGAAAGAGAAGAATCTGGACTTGGGAAAAATGACAGCGTAACAATTGATGGAGTGTGTCCAACTTGGCTTTTACCAACTATTTCTCACGCATGGCATCCGACTTCAACAGCCGTTAAATATCCACAAGGAGGTCCTGATGCAAAATTACCTCTATCGGGTGTTTCACTAGAGGGCGAAGGAAGTGCCGAAAATGTAAATTTCAAAGTTGAGGAAAAAAATGATTATATTGTAGTTGAATTTTCTCTTACCGCCCCACAAATTGATATTCAAAAAACACTTCAAACTTTGGTAGCTCCAGATATACAAGAAGGAAAAGCAGTTTATATAACTGGGCGAGGACCTATTGCGATTGCCACAAGTTTAGCAGAAGCTTATGCTCATAAAGCTCCTTATGTAGCCAATTTCCAACCAGGAATCGGTTTTGTTGTAAGCATCTCACACGATGCTGAACACCCAATAGGAACAGTTTTACAACAATAAAAAAAATTATTTGGAATAAGTAGTGCGGTCTCAGTTAAGTAACTTTTAAGATAAACGATCCCAGTTAGGTAATTCTTGGAATCTTAATTTGGTTGGGGATGAGGGATTCGAACCCCCGATGTCGCCTCCAGAGGGCGATGCCTTACCACTTGGCCAATCCCCAATAATTTAATATTCACCATATTCCGTTGCACTGACCTGCAATTTTCAACACCGACCATGCACCACAATATTTAATCCTTTTTCAACTCATGACGCAAATTTTTTGGAACTTCTTTTTGCAACCTCTTTTTTAATAATTCCAACCACCTCTTTAATACATTCCTGAACCATATTCTCCTTATTTATAACTCGATAATCATAATTAACCGTATCAGCCATTTCAATTCTCGCAGATTCCATTCTTCGAACCACTTCTTCATTAGGTAATTCCCCTCTTTTTAAAATTCGAGCTCTTAAAATATCTAGATTAGACACAGTTATAAAAATTGTAACCAAATTTTCTGACGGTAAAAGTTTTTTAACTTGATGCATACCCTGACAATCCATCTCTCTAATAATTAGTTTCCCATTTCCTAATGCCTTAATCACAGGAGATTTTAAAGTCCCATAATATTCCTTACCGTGAACCAATGCATATTCTAAAAATTTTCCATCTTCAATATTTTTTTTAAACAATTCCCTAGAAACAAAATTATAAACTTCACCAGCTTTTTCCCGTGGACGAATCGCCCGAGTTGTTTCTGATATTAAAAATACCGCATGAGGAAAAGCCCGATGAACCATTTTGATAATAGTGCTTTTCCCAACTCCCGAAGGTCCAGAAATAGCTATAAACAGACCATGCATTATATGACTTTTTAGTATTGACAAAATTGCTCAGTTTGTTATAATAATATGAAACATCAAATTTAAATAAATATTATCAGAAGCACGGAAACTCACCTAATCTAAATTGAAAAAATTCTCAAAAACTGCTATAATATTTGGATTTAAGTTCATTGAAAACAAGTCTCAAGAAAAGTAGCGAACTTGAGTTTTAAAAAAAAATTCAAGCTCTCTACTTTTTGATGCAGGTAATCGACTAATACCTCATAAACAAAATTTTACCTATATTTTATCACTTGCCTTTAACGGTAACTGATAATTTATATGGAAAACATAAAAATAAACTCAAACAAAAAATTTTCTTTCGTAAGAGAGAAAATAAAACATAATACAAAAACCAAAAAGACGACCGGTGCATCAACGTCAGTAAACAAAACACCAAAAAACAGTAGAGAGTTTAGAAGCTCACATTAATTAGTCGTAGTGTTGCTTCAAGGCGTCACGTATCCACTTTTACCTCAGATTTTAACAGATAAATCTGATAAGAAAAGTGAAAAACGGACGCCTTTTTTTAATATAAATTTAAAGGACTAATTTAAAAAGGCAGATTATCAATTGTAACTTCTTCTTCACTAACCACCACATCATCACTTTCTTTGGTGGCACTACCTTCTTCTTTCAATTTACCGGAAAATTCCTGACTGTCAATTGGGGCTGCCGCAGCCCCTCCACTTAATGGAGCAGTCATTGAAGGACCTCCTTCACCTTTACGATCAAGCATAATCATATTATCAACAACAATCTCTGTTCTATATCTTTTAACACCATCTTCACCTTCCCAATCCCGAGTTTGAAGACGACCTTCAATAAAAACCTTGCTACCTTTACGTAAATATTGACCGGCAATTTCTGCCAATTTCCGCCAAATCACTAAATTGTGGTATTCCGCTTTCTCTTGTTTATTCCCACTTTGATCATTCCAAGTGAAATTGGTCGCCACAGATAAAGTAGCAACTGTTTGTCCACCAGGTATTTGTTTAAGTTCAGGATCGCGAGTCAAATTCCCAATTAACTGAACTTTATTTAATGACTTTGTCATAATAGTTATTTTTAAATATTAAATTTCGAGTGCACTATAACTCACTGCTACCAAACTTCAAATTGCCAACCAGTCAAAAAGTTACCACACTAAACATCATCTAACTTTTTTACACAAGTATTCACATCAGAAATCTTCATCAACACCTGTTGATGTATAGAAAGTTCCACAAATCGACCCACTAAAAAAGCAGAAAATAAGGAAACCAAATAAATCACCAACAACAATCCAATCCTCAGAAAATTCTTTCGACTAATTTTAAGTTGCTTTTTTAGCTCAATCATACAAAATGAAGAAAATTATTTTTATTATGTACTCATACACATTTTTTCTAGGTCGAAAGAATTTCATTTCATTAGCCGAATTAGAATCTAAATTGCCAACAGGCAGCGAATTCACGGCTGTCAGCCGCGAATTCGCCATTATTTCTTTCGCTGAAAAGTTAGAAAATCCACAGAATATTCTCAATCAGCTGGGAGGTACTATTAAAATAGCTCAAGTTTTTGATCAAATTCCAAACAAGTGGGATCAAGCCATCAGTAGTATCAGCAAAATTTTAAAAGATCAATATTCTCAAGATTCCAAAAAACTTTCTTATGCCATCAGCATTTCCAATTTCACACAAAAACCTGAAATAATCCTTAAAAGATTCTTAATTAAATTAAAAAAGGAATTAATAAGCAATCAAGTAAAATCCCGTTTTTTCAATAATAATTTTCAAAATCCAGAAACTGCGCAATTAAAAGGAGAAAATGTCCCAACCGAAGGAGTAGAAATTAATATTTTAAATTATCATCAAAATTTTTATCTGACCAAAACCATAGCCATTCAAGATATTGATTCCTATTCTAAACGTGATTATGAAAGACCAGAACGTGACCCACGACTGGGAATGTTGCCACCTAAATTAGCGCAAATTTTAATTAATATTGCCGGACTAAAAACTATTGGACAAAAAAATGAAAAATCTCGCTCTACCATTTATGATCCGTTTTGTGGAATCGGCACTATTTTAAGTGAAGGATTTTTAATGGATTTTAATGTTATCGGTTCTGATTTAGATCAAAATAATGTATTCAAAACTCAAAGAAATCTAAGTTGGCTAAAGAGTGAATATCCGCAGCAGCAAAGTAATTCTAAAGTTTTTCAAAAAGAAATTAGCTACTTGGAAGAAAATAATTTAGGACAAAAAATCGAAGCTATAATTTCGGAAACATGGCTAGGGCCACCAGTCAAAATTTGTCCCGCTGAAACCCAAATCGAAAAAACTTTTGAACAGGTTGAAAAACTAATCAGCGGCTTGCTTGACCGCATCAAAAATTTTGAAAAATCAAACCCCGTAATTGTTCTAACCATCTTAACTTATTTCCAAAAACCCCGCCGCTATATCTTCCCAAAAGCAATTATCAAAAGAATAAATCAAGGCGGCTATCAGATTGAACCGCTAATCAGCACCGAATTAATAGAGAAATTCAATGTGCCTTGCCCAAATCAATATGAATTGATTTATAGCCGCCCAGATCAGATCGCATGCCGCACAATCATGAAATTAACCCGTTCAACATCACAATCATGAAATTAACCCGTTCAACATCGGTTAAATATCATGATTTTAGTAAAAATCATTTGAAAATTATAATAGAAATGTATATATTTGCCCTACCCCAAGTTTAAAGTACCACTTCAAAAATAATCCCCTGTAGCTCAGTGGTAGAGCAACCGGCTGTTAACCGGTAGGTCACTGGTTCGAGCCCAGTCGGGGGAGCCAAACAAAAAGGAAGGAATAGGATAGGGAATAGTAAAATTTAATATCGCTAACTAACAATCGTTTTATACTGAGGAAAGTTGTTTTTAATTTTTTCTAAAATCCACTGTGTTTCTGATTGATTTTTTACACAATGATCCTTCCAATAAACAAGCAATATATTAATATCTCCTGAATTATTGCAGAGAGAAAAAATAACTCTATTCCCTGATGTTTTAGGAGATGTATTTGTCCCTGCTACTCTAAAATCCAGCTTAAAAATCCCGCTATTTTTTGCTTGAGAAAATTTGATATTATCTATCAGACTTGTGTTTTGAAATAAATAAAATGCTCTTTGCAAGTTAATTGCAATAGTTTGCCTTGTCGCAGTCCATTTATTTTTATATTTTTTATTTAACATTTTCAAGAAAAATATTGATATAATTAATATTTTATAAACATGTTTGACAAGTATTTTTCCAAAAAATAATATTCTAGTGAAGTTATTAACTTAATAAGAATATATATGACAGACATTTTTAATCCACCTGTAGGCACATTTCAAACAATCTTCCTTTACATTGGGCAAGGTGATTCAACTCTAATAATAATTCCTGATGGGAAAAATCATATCTGCAATTGATGATAATCAATAACTATTACCTAAGAAGCAGTCGAAAAAGAGCGATCTTGAGTTATTAATATTGATGTAAATGGAAATTTAACTACGTAATGGCTTGATGATTTATTTGATTATATCTATAAAAGTAGAAATCCAATAGCAGTTATTGAGTAAGAATCGGTGAGAAAGAGCATTACATCGAATCTACAAAAGTAGAAATCCAATAGCAGTTATTGAGAGACGGAATTGCGATGGTAAGAATCGGCGAATCTACAAAAGTAGAAATCCAATAGCAGTTATTGAGTTGGTCGAGGTAGGTGTATTTAACTGATTCATCTACAAAAGTAGAAATCCAATAGCAGTTATTGAGAGCTGAATTTTTGTATGAATCAATTTACAGATTATCTACAAAAGTAGAAATCCAATAGCAGTTATTGAGATATTATTTATTCTTTCCCCCTTTTTGTTAAATCTACAAAAGTAGAAATCCAATAGCAGTTATTGAGCAAACACGAGTATTACATAGACACAAAAGGATCTACAAAAGTAGAAATCCAATAGCAGTTATTGAGCCTAGATACAATCTAATCTTACCTCCGTTATATCTACAAAAGTAGAAATCCAATAGCAGTTATTGAGAGTAAAAAGAATATATACAAGCCAAAAACATACAATACATTGAAACTATCAATATAGAGTTTTTGACTTGTAAAAGTCATTGTCTTTTTATAAAGACCAATATTTGTATAATTTCTAATAACCTCCATCAGGATTTGTACTTTAAAATTAAATTTTTAAAGATCTAAAACATCTACATAACAACTATATCACCATCCATATTTTTAGCATAGCCAAATTTTATTATTTTATCAGTGGAAGCTTTAGAAAATTTAAAAATCATAATTGAATCAGAATTAGAAAATTGTTTACTAAATTTATGCTCAATTTCAACTTTTAACAGTTTCAAAATACGATTACTATTCTTTATTTGAAAAATCGAATATTGTAAACGATACCCATATTTTTCAAGAAATTTAGAAAATCTTGTTCGTAATTTATTATTTGTTATATCATAAGATATTATTAACATTTTATTTCTTAATTAAAAAATCAGGATAATTCGTTTCATCTTTTATTGTGACACGATAGAAAGATTGAAGAAATTTAAATATTTCTTCTTTTTTCAACATAATCGCCTCTAAAAAAAGTTGAACATATTTCACACTAAAGCCTTTCTTAATACAATATTCATTATTCTTTACTATAAAATCTTTTTTATTGAATTTTGACAAAGCAATACACCGATACAATTCATAATCTATAATACATCGAAATGGCTCAATCAAATCGCATACCAAACTTTTCCGTTGATAAAATTCTTTATGATAAAAACCACGATAAATATCAAAGCCATAAAGCCTCAGATGTGCCTCAATAAAATTGAATAAAAGTGTATATCCAATATCAAGCAAACAATTCATTTCATCAAACTTTGTACGAGGTTTTCGACCATGCCAATTAAATTTTTCAAAATATGAAGTGAAAAAAAATTTTGAACAAATACCTTCCAATCCCAAAAGACCTTCAAAATCGTCAGAATCATCTATTTTTTTTATATTAGTATTTAAAAATTTTATTGCATTAATTTGTTTATCGGTTCTTTTCCTGATTTTTCGCAATAGTAAAATTTGATTTTTAATTTTATTCTTAACGATCCATTTAGCTTTTATAAAATCTTTATTAACTAAATATTGGTTTTGTCTCAACAATGTATTCCCTTCAGCTTCACCTCCAATCACACAATAAGGAGATAGGTTTCTATTCAAAAGTACTAAAAGCGTCCCATTTTTAATAAATTTTTGAATCATAACAGAAGTAAAAGTCACAGATCCATCAACAAAAACCGCAAAAATTTTAAATAAAGAAATTTGATTCACAATCTTTCCATCAACAAAAACCGCAAGATTACCGTTTTTTATCTTCAGATTTTTAAGTTCATCAGATTTGATATATACAATTTGTTTTTCAGCAAAATCAGGCCAAGAAAGCATAAGATTAAATATTAAGATTTAAAATCACATAACCCTGAATAAATACAATTTTTACACTTTAAAGAATTAATTGTGCAATTTCGACTCAATATAAAAGAGCTTATTTCAGCTAAAATATTTTCAAATTCTTTAATCGATTCTTTATTAGGCAAAGGTATTTCATAACGTTTATTATCCAAAAGTGAATGACAAAATAATTTTTTAATAACATATCCCATCTCTTTTAAGCAAAAATATTGCGCCCAAAGCTGATATAAATATCCATTAAAAATTTTTTTTATTTTCGTTTTACGTTCAATAAGAAATCCCCTTCGCTTATCAAAAATATCGATCTTACCTCCAATATTATATTTTTCACAAAATACCGTCATCCCCTGTAAAAAATCTTTACTAGTTGAATAAGTGGCATTATCAATATTTTCATGTTTCAAAGTTCCAAGTTTCTGAGGGACATCATCATAATTTTGTTTATCATAATTTGCATAAATATTATGGAAATATATAGAACGTGGACAAAAAATAAAATCATTAAGCAGCGATATTTGAATGTATTGTTCCATAAAAAATAAATAAAATTGAAAACAGCATACTATATTATAGCTACGCTGTTTTGTCAAGCGGATTAATAATCTTTATATTACACAATAATCATCCCCGTCTTGGTTTAAAACGAATAAATCTGGGTAATTTTTCCATATTTTTAATTTATTTTTTTATATAAAGTTGTCCCAATCAGTATGGGAAATATATAAATCCCCCCATTTCAATTTATCGCAGTTTTCATTTTCCTCTACATATTGGGATATTTTCTTTAAAATCATTATACCTTTTCGTGCGATATTAAAAGCTCCATTATCATCACCATTTTCTGGCAAATCACTCCCAAACTGACTTGCTTTACGACTGTCAAAAAATGGTTCTACAGGTGAAAGAATGAAATCATTATCACTCTCTCCACTTATCACATCAGAGTTTGTATTACGTATCTGGCAAATTAAGTTCCAAAAGAACATAAAACCACTAAAAAACCTAGCATTGTTTTTTCTATCATCTGTATCCATATTTTCAATTTGACCCAAGATATCCTCATTTATATTAATATTGTATTTCTTAAATAACTTCTTAAAATCAGAGGTTAAATCGCTATAATGCTCATATCCACCTTTATTATCATTTAATTTTCTATTCCAACGATATCTCTCTACAGAACTACAAAGTGTCCATAGTGTTTTTTTAGGATATTCCTTCTTTTTATCTTTTTGACTTCTAAATTCTTGTAAATCGTAAGTAAACTCAAATCTATTATTTATAAATTCAATTTCTGAAAATTTACTAATATCTGCTTTAGCTTTTTTGGCATTGCTATATTTGAGGTATAAATTTGGTCGCCAACCTGTTAATGGGTCAATTTTGGAAGTATAACTTGCTTGAGTATAGAATATAATACCTGTCTGCTTCCCAATTCTTTGGAAAGTTTCAAACGGAGCTGAAAGTTGATATGCTTTAAGCAAATATCCTGCTTCTTCTGGGTTTTTTTCATTTTTACGCACCAAGAAACTCAATTTTTCAATTAAAGCTTTCTCTAATTGTTGATAAACTGATTTTTCAATCCCCCCACGAATTTGCTTGAATCGCATGTTCAAGTCTTCAAATACAATAATGGCATTATGTTCAATTGCTAAGTCTGCCAATTTGCGTACAACTTGAGAGATATATCCTTTTTTTAAATCTTTAATACCCTCTACGTCCTGCCAATCTTTGCGTGCTTGCTCTCGCTTTTCTGCTTTATCTTCCAGTTTTTTATGATAATCAATATCTTTTCCATTGCCACCTTTTACTACATTTAGTGTTCCACCATCTAAAATTTCTTGATTTTGATTTATGACCGAATAATAAGCTAAATGCTTTTCCCCTCTATCCACCCCAATGATATTTATCTCAGGATTATCAGCAAGGAAGTTATTTAATTGAACGTTAAAATTGAACAAAGACTTTCCACGATTAAGCGTCATTGGAAGATGAAAGAAAATCTTATCTTCTGCATATCGTTTATGGTCAACAACATTTTTTCCTTTACTATCTTTTTTCATTTCTAATTTATTTATATCTGTTTTTGGGCGATAAAAAATTTCTGCCTGACCATTAAGCTTCATTGGGAAATTTTGTGCAATATTTTCAGATGAGAAAAGTGACTCAAAGTACATTGTGTGTAAATTTTTCATTCCTGTTTTTGGTTTGCCATCCTTCAAGTTCCAATCTTTATTGTGAATTTTGAAAAGATATAATTCACTATTTTGATTTTTACAGCTGATGTATTCTTCAGAAATATTTTGAAAAGAAATTTTATAACCACCCCTTTCAATATCTTTATAAAATTGATCTATCGATTCATATTTCTCTGTATCTTGTATGTATTTTTTAAACTGTAAAAATCCATCTCCAGTGCTTGGAAAGCAATCTAAATATTCCTTACAAAAATCAACCCAAGCAAATAGTGATTTCTTATAAAGAAGTTCATTTTGTGATAAATTTAGAAATTCTTTTTGAAATAATTTTACCTGTCCAGTTTTTTTACTATCAGCTTTAACTCTTTGAGATTCATCTGGAGATTCTCCATTTAAAGTAGAAAGATATGACTTTTTATATTCAAAATTATTAAGATCAAAGACTTCTTTTGTGATTTTTAACTGTTTTATAAACTTTCCAAGAGATGAACTTTCTTCCAAAAAAAATGGTTCTGATGAATTTTTAAAATGTTTTTTAACCTCATGAACTTGAGTAGATGTTTTCGGAATCATCTTTGAAGGACTTGGAAAATACTTATAATTCATCTTCTCATATTTCCCTTTTTCTAAACCCTGAGAAAATTCTGATCCATATCTTTTGTCAAAAAGTTTATTTGCACCTTTTCGCATCAAACCCAAAAAATACTTTCCGTCTTTTCGTAAAATCACTGTGAAATTATCCGCTTCTTTATTCTTATCCCATCCACTAGCAAGTGTTGAATTTTGAAAATTTAATTTCCATTTTTCTGTACTGTATGGTTTTTTAGTTAAATAATTTCGTAACTTGTTGTAGATTTGGACAATTTCTTCATATGCATTTTCGTAAAAAGCTAAATAACCATTTTTTGGGTCGGTATAGAAAGTGTCTAAATCATATTCATCTCGCCAAGTACGCTTTTTCTCTAATGCAAAATATTTTGCCATTTGATAAATCCATAAAACAGAATCAGCAAAGTGCTTTATGATAACTGTTGAGTCCTTATCAACTTTGAAATCTTCAAGAAGTTTTGAAATCTCTTCTTTGTAGACCTTATAGCCAATATGCATCTTTTTTCCTGTTTGATTGTCAATAATTTCTTTCTGAAAGAGTTCATTAAACTCAAAATTGAAAATTTGTAAAAATTGTTGCCATATTTCTCCATTTCCTAAAAAAAACTCTTTATTCTCCCCCTCTTTATTCACATAATATCGCTCTTTCCAAAAATTTATATCTTTAGGTACATTTTCTAAAGCAGTTTTGATATGTAAAAATTCAATAAAATCAGGAAATACATAACTACCATCTTTTTTCTTTGCTGAACTTTTCAATATTTGTTCATCTTTTAGAGCATTAAAAAGATTTTCTGCAAAAAGATCTGTTCCTCCTGTCCACTTATGAGAAATAGTATTAAATGCTTCTTTGGAAATATAAATTTTTGCTAAATCATATTTAGTATTATTCCCTATAAAATCTTCAAATAGAGTGCCGAAGATTTTCGTTTTAACTTTTGCTGTTTCATGAAGGTTTTTCAAGGTTTCTTCAAGCTCTTTATCGTTTTTAATTTCATCAATAAAGCTTTCCTTCTCACTCAAAATTTGTTTATCAAGTATTTTTAGAAAAGAGGACTTATCCCCTTTATTATCTTGTCTATATTTATTTATAAGCTCATTAATCCCTTTGAATTTTTCACCATTCTCAAGTGTTTTTCCACCAAGAATCTCATTGTATTTATCAATTCCACCTTGTAACAAACATTGATTGTAAAAATCTAAACTGAAAACTTTTTCCATAGATATACCAAAACTTTGTTCTACTTCTGAAGAATCTATTTGATCTTTTATTTTTTCAAAGAGACCAATATTATCGCAAAATCGCTTAAGATTTTGCGCCACTATCCGTGTTGCTATTGCTGTAGAAGTGCCATCATCTTTATAAAAATTCTTTCGTGTTTCGAAAAATTTCTGAAAATATCCAACAAATCCTTTCCAAAAATCTTCAAAGAAAATTTCACCTGTTACTTTATTTGTAATTTTTGCATCCTTATCATTATTATACTTTTCTTTAAGAATTTTAAAAACACCTTCTTCAAAAAGGATACCAATATCTTTTTTCTTAAGCCCTAAGTGTGCATAAGGCTCAGACCATTCTTTTGCTTTTGCATTAAATAATTGTGTCACCTGTTTATATAATTCTTTTTCTTTTATTCCCAAATTTTTCTGAGCTATTTTGTCCTTTTTGTCTTTTTGCCATTCTTTCAAAATATCTTGGTAAGACTCTAAGCCTTCAAGACTTCTACCTTCCAAAGATTCTTTTACAAATTCTTGGTGCAGCTTATTGATAAATGGTTTTGTTTGCTCATATTTTTTTTGAATAAGTTCATCTGTTTTGAAGACTTTTGCATCTTCCAACATCCTCAGCGTCTTCCCAACTGGCTTCAACTCAAACCTCAAAGTTTTACTTAATTCATACAAGTTAGTAAAATCTTTAAATACAGACTGGTTAGACATAAAATTATAGTTACAAAATATATTTTATTAAATAATAACAAAACCGATCCAATCATCTTATCTTTAGCTTTCGGCAATGTGCAAGAGACAAAGAAACTCCTCGATAAAAATTCTCACGAAATTTAATTGTTCCATTTTCCCCTTGATAAATCACCAACTGTTTTAAAATATTCTCAAGCATAAATTATTCTTAAATAAATCATCCACAATATATCTATTTTTTTGCTTTATAACCAGAGAGAATCACGCTATGAACTTGAATATTTGCCGCTTGTACTTTTTTTATTTTAATAAAATGAATATTTAGAAAAAGAGAAAAAATAATAAGTAGCAGAGGAACCCAAAGCAACTCCTTCATTTTAACTAATTTTGTTTTATGAAAAATAGAATATCTTTCATTTATTTCTACAATAGTAATAAAAATACTTAATAAAACACATCCTAAAGTTATGCTCGCCAATACATCACTTGGATAATGCACACCAAGATAAATTCTACTTAAAGCGATTAGAAATACAAAAAATACACCACCAAAAAATATTAGTATTTTCACATAAGAATTCTTAAACGATTTAATTATTAAATAGCTCAAAAATCCAAATATCACAGTTGAGACAATGGCATGCCCACTTGGAAAACTAAAACTTTTTTCAGTAACCAAACTTAGTATTTGATCTGGTCGTATACGTCCAACCAAATGTTTTAAAATAAATGCGATACCTTCTGCAGTAATTAATATAATTACAAAAAGTATATTGATAAAATTCCGTTTTTTCCTCAAAAGAAAAATTATTATTAACAAGGAGGTGAAAACCACCGATTGCCAATTTCCCATAAAAGTAATAAATCTAAAAAAAACAGTTTGTCCATTTGAACGAATATTTGGAATAAGATTAAGCACACGATGATCTATATTTATAAAAGCCCCTTTAAAAAGGACATTCCAAAGAATTTCAAGAAAAAGACTTAGAAAAAAAATTGCCGTAATTGTTCCAATGGTGAGAAGAAGTCCTGTTGGTTTTTTAAATGAGAATCTATTACTTATATATTTAAATAAGGTTGGATATTTTTTTTGACTTTTAAGAAAATATTTACTGTTAGTGATATTTTGCCATATTGAAATTATAAATAACCATAGAGTTTTTAAAGGAGAACGAAATGTTAAAACTGATTCATATAAAAATAAAAAAATAAGTAAGGATTCAATTAGCATGGTCGAAGCAAGAAGTATGGGATTACCGAAAAGATTCAAATTCTTTGTGGTAAAAACCGTAACAAAAAATATTAAAACAATAATAAATAGTGAAATCGCATGAAATTTTGTTGTCGATGCTATTTTTTGCATGATTTTTTTTTGTAAATAATTTTTATGTTATAAACACACAGTATCATAATAAAAACATTAATATATATAAATTCCATTGATTTTAATTTGTAAATTCTTTAAAGACTGTTATCATTTGCGCGGTCATGCAAATGATAATTATTAAAATAATCGTTTGAAAAAATTTAATTTAATCATCATTGGCGGTGGAGCTGGAGCATTTGCAGCTGCCATTCACGCCAATGAATCAAAAACAAAAACAGCAATTATTAATACCGGTCTTCCTATTGGAGGGACATGTGTAAATGTAGGTTGTGTACCATCAAAAGCCCTTCTTTGGGCTGGTGAAATATTACATCAAGCAAAATATCATGGTGTTCCCGGAATTGAACTTGAAGTGAAAAAATTCGATTTTCAAAAAGTAGTACAAGCTGAATTAAAACTAGTTAAAAAAATGCGACAGGAAAAATATGAGAAAGTATTGAATAATTTAAAATATGTAACAGTAATTAAAGGTAGAGCTAAATTTATTTCTCAAAAAATAGTAGAAGTAAATGGTGAAAAGTTAAGTGCGGAAAAATTTATTATTGCGGTTGGTTCAACCGCAAATATACCACCAATTCAAGGACTTCAAGAAACTGGATTTGCAACACATATTGAAGCGCTTAAATTTAAAAATCAACCCAAAAGACTTATTGTTATTGGTGCCGGTCCAGTAGGATTGGAATTTTCTCAAATGTATGCACGTTTTGGCACAAAAGTCACTATTTTGCATCATAGTCCTTCAATTTTTTCACATGCCGAAAGAAAACTCACAGATCGTCTTACCAAAATATTTATCAATGAAGGTATTAGTGTGAAGTTAAATGTTAAAATAAAAAATGTTAAAAAAGTAAATAATGAAAAAGTTGTTACATTTGAAATTAACGGCAAACAAGAAAAAATTATTGCCGATGAAATACTTGTAGCTGTTGGAAAAACACCTAATACTCAAAAACTTGGTCTCGAAAAAGCAAATATTAAAATTGATAAAAAACAAGCAATAATTGTTAATAAAAATTATCAAACTTCAAATAAGAATATTTTTGCCGTTGGAGACGTAACAAATGCACCATTGCGATTGGAAATAACCGCTGGACATGAAGGAACTCTTGCCGCCGAAAACATTCTTAAAGGCACAACACATTTTATTAATTATAATACTGTACCTTATACTATTTTCACAGATCCTCAACTTGCCGGAGTTGGATTGACAGAAGCGGAACAAATAAAACAAATGGGAACTTGCGCCTGTCGTACTATTTTATTTTCCAGTGTACCTAAAGCCATTATTATGAATAAAACGGAAGGAATGATAAAAATGGTAATACATCCAAAAACAAAACAAATTTTAGGTGTTCATATTCTTGGTCCAAATGCGGGAGAACTTATTGCTCAAGCAATGATGTTGATAAAAAATAAAAATACTATTGATGATATCATCCATTCTCTTCCGATGTTTCCAACATTATCAGAGGCAATAAAAATTGTTGCACTTTCATTTGTAAAAGATATTTCTAAATTAAGTTGTTGCGTTTAGTTATTATATTTAATGGGATCTATAAACTCTGGTGCATAATCTCTTCCATTTTTTTTAACACTTCTACCTCAGAAAGGTTTAAAGCCAATGCAATTTCCATACAAATAATTCGCTTAACAGTTCCATATATTTGTATCTCCGCAAAACTGGTTTTACGAGATGTTTTAATCAACCAATAAGATTCTCGATAAATTTCCACCATTTCTTCCGGAACACCTCTTTTTAACTTTTGCAAAAAAGTATTGTATCTAATTAACCTCACTTTAGAACAAGTTTGTTCCAGCTTCTTAGCCATTAAATTAAATAAATTTAATGCCCTATCTGCATCTATTATCAATCTCAAACCAACTTTATCAACTCCTTCAACTGGCACCATTATTTTACAATCAGCACCTTTAACACTCAAAATATAAAATCTGGTTAATTTCCCGATTTGCTTATATTCAATACCTATAATTTCACAAACACCTTGAGATGGATAAAACACTTTTTGTCCTATTTGATATTTCCCGTTCTCAATTTTTTCTCCTAAAACCGATCTCATATTGTCACGAACAACCATAGTTACAATACCTGAATTTTCCTCAAAATCATCAGTATCAAATGACTGTCCTTCCATCAAATTTTTCTTTTCCATAGCTCTCACAGATAATTCTTCCAGCTGCTCTTCATAATCAATTTTTTCCAAACTTGTCATATTCAATTTATTTAGAATACATTAAATTTAACACTAAAAGAACATAGAACATAACAAAATATCTGTCAATAACGTGATAATATGTATAGACAGTCTTTTTTCTCCTTAAACTGCTTGAAACTTCTTAAAATTAGCAAAAATATATTTCAATTTTATTCTATTAATGTTAAGGTCTTGACACTTTATTTGATAACTTCAAAGAAAAATGAAAACTTTAAAATGTACAGATATCGGTCAGGCAAATTGCCCTTTTGTTGCTCAAAGTGAAACCGCCGAAGACACTGTTAAAAAATTAATGGAACA
>CAZGKO010000014.1:29410-32522 GCA_964526005.1 uncultured Candidatus Peribacteria bacterium | reverse complement strand
CTTGGAGCAAAGATTTTTGCTTCCTGAATCAATTTGGCTTTAGTAAGTTTTTGCTTTTTCATAGGTTATTGGTTACAGATTGTATAATAGCTTTTTCAGCTATTATTATAAATAGCGTTTTCGGAGCGACCAGCGGAAGTGGAGAAAACATCCTAACTGGCTGGCGATAGCCAGACAGCCCCCCCTTTCTAATAAATAAAAAACAAATTTATTCCCCTTTTTAAAAAGCCTATCAAAATATTCTTATTGTAAGAAAAATATTTTTTGAATTGCGTATAACTAATTTTTATCCAAACTTTATATTTGAATTGTAACAAGAAATTGTATGTTATACAAACTTCTGTTATTCTTGAACTATGGAAAATATTTTAGACAAAGTTGAAAGAGTACTGAAGCTGAGAAACTATTCTCCTAAAACTAGTAAAGCATATTTACTCTACATAAAGATGTATATCAGATTTTCTGAAAAGACAGGTATTAAAGATAAGCAAAAAGCAATTGAAGAATTTTTGTTGGAAAAATACAGAAGGAAACAATCTCCACAAACAATTAATCTCGCGCTTAATGCTGTAAAGTTTTTATATAAAGAGGTATTGAAAAACCCACAAAAAATTGACTTAAAATTTGCAAAAAGAAATAAAAAATTACCAATTGTGCTATCGCGCACTGAGATTGAAAAAATTATTGAAGCAACTGATAATGCGAAATATAAACTGATAATTTCGCTTGGCTATGCTTGCGGTTTGCGAGTAAGCGAGGTTATTAATCTCAAAGTTGCCGATTTAGATATTAATGAGCTTGTTGTGCATATCAAGGGAGCAAAAGGGAAAAAAGATAGAATCAGTGTACTGTCTGAAAGATTACAAAATGATTTACGGAATGTGATTGCTGGGAGAAATTCAAAAAATTATCTTTTTAACTCTAACCGTGGTGGCATACTCACAACAACATCATTGCAAAAAATGTTCCGTAAAAGTTTATACAAAGCAAAAATAAGCAAGCCTGCCACTTTTCACTGTCTGCGACATTCCTTTGCTACACACCTACTGGAAAATGGTACGGACATACGACATATACAAAAATTATTAGGACATTCAAATATTCGTACTACACAAATTTATACACAAGTTGCAAATCCAAAATTGAAAAATATAAAAAGTCCATTCTTATAACGCTGAATCTCTGTCCATAAAGTTAAGATCTTTTAAATAAAATATTTTTAATCTGCAAAATTCTCAATTTATCTCAAAGTTATATTTTCCCCCAAAAATTAGAACTACCAAAACCGCTTGAAAAAAACCTTCATCTAGCTAAGAAAAAGGTGAAATCTTCAATCTGTCATAATGGTGGGCGATAAAGGACTCGAACCTTTGACCCTCTCGGTGTAAACGAGATGCTCTACCAACTGAGCTAATCGCCCTAACTGATATTATTAAAATGGTGCAAAAAAATTATCATAGGCATTTGTCATTTTCAAGTTATTTTTAGAGATTTGATTGGTTGATTTGATTGGTTGATTTGATAAAAAATAAAAGTAACTTGTTTTTTTTCGGGAAATCCATAAAATTATATTACTAAATAAGCGCGGGTGGCGAAACTGGTAGACGTACTACCTTGAGGTGGTAGCGCCCGTAAGGGCATGGAGGTTCAAGTCCTCTCCCGCGCACCAAAAGGCACAAAAACTACTTCTACCGAAGCATTTTTTGGAAGTATATCTGATTTCGATAAAATTAAGGAATGGATTAAAACTTTTGAAGATGAAAAATACTATGAGATTTTATTTCACCCCGGAAAATTTGATCCCAATTGTAAATCAAACCTAAATAAAGATAGAGAACATGATATTAAATATATTAAAAATTTAAATTCAATTATTGAAAAAAATAATATTAAAGTCGTCAGCTATTTGGATTTGATAGCTACTCCTTCTCACCTAAATTCCTTTTCATAAATTTTACGAAATTTGCTACAATAAACTATACTTTGCTACAATAAACTATACTTAGTCATACATGTCATCGACAATTTATGTCGATACCTTTATAAAATATACAACAATACACAAATATATGTTTGAATACCTAATAATTTTAATTGCATTGCTACTGGTAACACTGGTTATTAAAAATATATATCATATTCATCTGTATCATAATAGAAAAGAGAGATTAGAAATAACCGGATTATTTTTTATTATTGGTATAATTTGGAACACTTTTGCGATATGGAGAGGTTATTGGATATTTCCAACAGGACATAATGTGAATTAGTTTGTATTTTGAAAATAGATTCAGACTTGGTAAAATAAAAACACTATTAACTAAAACTTTAGAATCTGGGCCCTTGGCACAGCTGGTAGCGCGCTTCCATGGCATGGAAGAGGTCAGGAGTTCGAATCTCCTAGGGTCCACCATTATAGCAAATTTTGCTGATGAAGAAACTTTCATGAAATATATATGCGTTTAAATATTATTGAAGACGAAAAATGGACAGTAGCACCCCCATGGATATCGATTAATGATAACTCCACCACCTTCCACATCTCATATAATATTTTGAGCGAACACTTCGGCATCAGTGTCTCTTTATTAATTTTTTATTGACATGAGAAAGATATTCATGTTTGATTACTGATCAACTAATTAATTAAATTTTACTTTTTAATTATGAAATTTCCTTCCAGCGAAACCCGTGCCGAGCAGCTCCAAGTCGAGGAGAATAAAGCTCGCTACGATAAACAGAATATTTACCGTCAAAAGTTTATTACAAATCTTTCCGAGATTCTCAAATCAAATTCAAACACCCAAACAATTGTAAGTCATCTTGCAAAACTTGGATTTAAAACAGAAGAAGATTTTGCACAGAAGAGTGCTGAAGAAATGCGCACAAGTATACATGAGCTTATTACCCACCTTGAAGAGACATCAACTGACATTTTGAAGGTGACAAATTCTGTATATAAAAACGTTACAGAAGCTACTAATGTAATGACTGAAGCAACCACAGAAGATGTAGATAAAATCCATAGAACTCTTGAGCAACTCAGTGAGGGGCGATTCTTAAGTGTGAATGCGATGAATAAAGCTCTCAAAGATCTTAAGAATGTTAAAGT
>CAZGKO010000014.1:25149-29400 GCA_964526005.1 uncultured Candidatus Peribacteria bacterium | reverse complement strand
GATATCAGGCTGCAATTTTATCAGAACTTACTAAGGAAGTTCATACTATAGAGATTATTGACGTTTTAGGTAAACGTGCGGAAAAGGTTTTATAAAAATTAAAGTATAAGAATGTTAAAGTGAAAATTCCAGCTGACGAAATAGCAAGACTCAATAGTCTTTTCCCAAAAGAACTCTCAAGCGAAACATTAGCAAAAATAAAGAGATTGAAAGATCAAACAGAAGGAGAAAAAGGACCGCTCATTATGCAACTACCTGCCAAAGTTATGGTTGATGGTCAAGAAAAACCATTTACAATTCTTACCATGCAAGCAATTATGCTAAAAGCTTCTAAGGCAGATAATAACCTTAAATCTTTATATATTTCTGATTACATACCTATAGAAACTAAAAATCAAGTTTGGGATAGTCACCTAGGTATATGGACATCAGCTTGTTTAAAAGGATCAGATAATAAAAATTACGGCAATCAACTAAAACACCAAATAGAGATTTTGGGAATAGAATATAAAATTGAGGCAGATATGATCCTTGGTATGGCACTGCGAGACATTTCAGAACAAAAACAAGTGATGATAGATAAAGATTTTATGCGACTAAATACTCGGGACAGCAATGACGACCCGCTTGAAGTTTCCATAAATTGCCACAATAGGAGTTTCCAGCTCAACGTTTCGTCAGACGACGACAATTATGCGTACTCAAACTGTGGGATCGGTGCATCTTTCCGGATTTTCTCTTGAAAAAAGGCAAGACAAAAAAATGATAATCCAGACTTGGTAAAATAGTGGTGATTCTATCTTTGTGGTCGTCGGCTCAAGATGCACGTATGAATTTCCACCAAATTTGATTTATATAATTATTTATTTTTATTATTTGCTTTAGAGTTTTTCTTTTGTTTTCGATTTATTCCTTTTTTAAAATCACTAATTAAATTAAAAAACTTATTTTTTGTAATTGAAACTAATTGTTTTATGGTTTTGCCGATTTGGTCGTTTATATATTTTGTAGTTCCATATTGTGAAGGGTAGCCAACTAATTCCATAAATCCAACACCATTTACTTTTTTCCCATTAAATTCGCTTTTTACTTGGATAGGTCCTTCCCAATAATTTATTGATCCAAATAATATTTCTTGATTATTAATTTTTGTTGTTATGTTTAATTCTAATTTTTTCTCCGGTATTTTAATTTGCCATGATAATGGATAAACAGCTTTACTTTTTGGACTTGTCCAATATCCCTTTAAAGGGATAATTTTAATTTTTGTAAAATGTTCTTGTTTGCCATTAGAGTAAGATATATCGGCAAAATAAGTCTTTATTTCTCCATCATCATAAACACAACAAACTATTTCCGTATCATCATCCAATTGTATTGAAAACCAATTCCACTTATCCTTACTATAAGTAACATCTGCCCATTGATGATCCATCCAAGATTTACCTGTAATATTGATCCATTTATTTTTAATTTTTATTCTACCTTTTGTTTTTAAATTGGTTAAAGAATAATAATAAGTTGTTTTGGAATGAAGATCAAGATAACCTTTCCCACCCTCTAATAAAGGTGGTTTTATAGAATATAAATCCAAATCAATATCTTCATTTTTTATATGATATGTTGATTTATCAGTTTTTTCAATAATACAATTGTTGTATCCTTTTTTAATTTCAAGATTTATATAATTTATATAAAACATGGGTTTAGAAAAGCTATCATCAGAAATAATAGAAAACGGAGCTATTCGGTGATGGAAAGTTTTGTGTTTTAAGTCTAAAATCAGAGAATGGGAAAAATAAGATATCTTAAACGGTATGTGACTTAAAAATGGTATTTTTGCTTTTTTAACATTTACTTTGAATAAGCAATTCATAAATGCATATTTGTTGCCATTTTTATCTTTTAGATGCCCATTGAAATACCACCATTCAATGATATAGTTATGAATAAATTCATCTTTGGGAAATTTTATTGATTTATATTTCTTAATCATATAAATGATAAATTTGTATTGATTAATTCCATATTTTTATATGTATTTATTTGATAATGAGTGGATCAATACTTTATTTATACAATAATGAAGGTTTTGTTATCAAGTGATTTGCTTAAAAAGCAATGAAATTCAGGGAAAAAATTTCTAGTTAAATTTAATAAATAAATGAATTTTTTTTATTTTTATATAAAGTTCACATAATATTTTTGAACTTTTCTCTATTATTTTAATAATTTAGATGATAAATTTTTAATTACTTGTAATATCTTTAGTATTATTCAGTTTATTTAAATATGGAGGGTCCCGATCAGCAAAAATTCATTCAACTGTATGATCAGTTGAGCAATAAAATTTTCCGACATTTGTATTTTCGGGTCAATGACCGTGAAAAAGCGAAAGATTTAATGCAAGAAACATTTATGAAAACTTGGGCTTACATGCAAAAAAGGTCAGATATAGAAAATCCGCAAGCATTTCTTTATAAAGTTGCAACCAACCTTGCGATAGATGAATCTAAAAAAAAGAAATTGATTTCTTTGGAAGAAATGATGGAGGAAGGATTTTCTCCTTCTAATAAAGAAGAAATAATTCATCTTAAATGTAAAATGGATATTAAAGATCTTCTTAAAGTTATTAATGAATTATCCGTCAACTATAAAAATATTATTATTTTACGTTACGTTGATGAATTGACGATTCCAGAAATGGCTACAATTTTAGATCAAAGTGAAAATTATATTTCTGTAAATATTCACCGTGCGCTTCAACAATTACGAAAAATTCTTAATAAAAACGATTATGTCTAAAAATTTTCTCAAAGAATTAAAAAATACTAAAAATCAGATCATTCTTTCAAAACGGGAACAAAATGTTAGACGTAATAGACTTGCAAAGTTTATACAAAAAAATAGTGTAATAAAAAATAACCAAATTAGTCATAGTAGTCAGAAAGCCATAAACTTTCTAAAATTTAATTCATTAACTAAAAATTTTATGAGTAACTTCAAACTTTCCTATCTAGCTATTCCCGTAATATTAATAATGGGAGCTGGAATCAGTTTTGCCGCTGAAAATTCTTTACCCGGTGATTTTCTTTATCCAGTTAAAATTCATGTAAATGAACCTGTTGAAACCGCTCTTAGTGTTTCACCTAAATCTCAAGCTGATCTAAATGCTAATCTTGCTCAAAGACGTTTAAAAGAAGCGGAGCAATTACTTTCACAAGGGAAACTTAGTCCTCAAGTGAAAGAAAGTCTTTCTAATAATTTTAAAACTCACTCTGATTCTTTCAATAGAGAGGTTGCAAAATTGAAAGAACAAAATGATACTAAAGATGCTGATCAAGCAGAATCTGATTTTGAAGATAATTTAAAATCTCATGAAGCTATTATGGGATCTTTAGGACTTGAAAATGCATTAAAACAAAATGTTGAGGCATCTTCTACCGCTACAACCAAATTAGATAATCTTAAAGCAGATTTCGAAAATGGAAAAACTCCAGATTCTAATAAAGATAATGTGAAAGAATTACGATCAGAAGATCAACAAACCACTACATCAGATATTACTAATTCTCATGAATTAGATTTAAAAACACTAAAACCAGAAGAAACTAAGGCAGAAGTTGATAAGAGTAAATCTGAAGTTGAGAATGCTAAAGCAGAAGTTGATAACACCTCAGATACACAACTCCGCCATGTCCTTCCAACTCCACTTCCAGTTTCTGTTGCTAAATAAAATAATTTAGATACCCCCCCCTTAAAAAACTTCTCTCCAACTATTAAGTAAAAGAGAAGTTTTTTAAGGGTTATTAAATTATATTAATACAGTAACTCTTATTCTTTGGAATTGAATTAGCACAATATCCTAAAAACACTTTTATTTTCAATAAAAATAGCAATTTAAATGATAATTTCATTATATTTAGAAATTTTAAAATATTTATATATATTACATTTGAAAATACAATATTTCTTCAATAAAATTGATTATGCATTATTCATCTATGAGAGAAAAATTAGGCACATACTTATTCATCTATGAGAGAAAAATTAGGCACATACTTGTTCATCTAGATCATACTTGTTCATCTAGATCGTGCTTGTTCATCTAGATAAAGTGCAGTTGCACGGAGTATGCGGGCTGTATTTTCCCAAATATACTCGTTATCTTCGGTTATTAAGAATTTGTCTTCTGACAGTTTTTGAAATAAACCTTGACTTGTGACGGTTAACTGTTTGATCATAGGATGA
>CAZGKO010000014.1:4059-25139 GCA_964526005.1 uncultured Candidatus Peribacteria bacterium | reverse complement strand
TATATTCACGAGGAACTTTGTTGGCTTCATACAAACCCCATACTAAAAGTGCTAAAATTTTTTGACTGTTAATAATTTCAATTTTTATTTCTCTAGATCCATATATAACGCTAACTAATTTCATTAGCATCTCGGGCGAAAAGTCCTTTGGTTCTAAAATATTTCCAAATTGTTTATTAATTAAATCTCTTGAAGTCAAAATCACTTCTTCCTCTATACTTTGACCATGCGTTTCTTCCGATATCACCTCATAATCATGCTCATATTGACGAAGATATTGATCATTTCGAAGATATTGCTCATTGCTGCTATGATACATGGTATTTAAGATTAATTTTATATTTATAATTAGATCTTACAATTTTTTTTGTCAATACTTTAATTTTTCACTCTGATATCAGACATATTTTATGTGTGAACCAAGTTATGATCGAAGATAAGTAATAAAAATTTATTTTATTATAAATAGCCGTGTTTCTTATCCCATTGAATTTTCTGAGATGTTTTTTATCTTAATTTATTACTAAATAAAATTGTTTATATTTGAATTATTAACCATTGAATACTTTGAAGATCCTCTTTTTAATGTAGTTATAATCTTAATCATAAAAAATTAAATCTAATTGGAATCCATATTGAGTTTTTCCTTTAAAACCTCGTGTATACATTCTCCTATTTATAAAAATAAATTTACTTTTAAGTTAATTTAAAAAATGCTAAGATGCCGTCGCTTATTGTATAATTTATTGATTCATAAATTTATAATCTAAAGCTTAAAAACTAAATAATAATCATATAATATATATAATATTATGATACTTTCTGATCGCGATATTAAAGATTTTATAAAAAAAGGATTGATTGTGGTTGAATCTGAAGATAATAAACACATGGAACATATCAACTGTTCTTCAATGGATTTTCGTCTTGGTAAATATTTTAAAATTTATAATCATGCACGGCATGCATTATTAGATCCTACTAAACCGGAAACGCTTGAAGGTGCAGTAAAAATGATTACGATTAATGAACCCCATACCCCTTTTATTGTTCAACCGGGAGAATTTATACTTGGAGTTTCAATGGAAAGATTGAAATTGCCAGATAATATTGTGGCTCGTTGCGAAGGTCGGAGTTCAATTGGTCGTTTGGGAATTGTAATTCATTCTACGGCAGGATATATCGATCCTGGTTGGGATGGCACAATTACTTTGGAAATTTCTAATTTAAACCGTATGCCTGTTGCTCTTTATCCAGGAATGAGGATTGGACAATTTGCCTTTTCAACTATGACTTCCCCTGCCGAAGTTCCTTATTATAAGAAAAGTACTACTAAATATCAAAATCAATATTTACCTGAAGAAAGTAGAATATCCTATGATCCTGAATTTAATGGAGGTATTGATAAAATAGAGAAACCAAAGTTAACTTTAAAACAAGATAGAAATGTTTAAAAAAGTACAGAGTCATCAAAGCTTTTCAAAATTGGAAAAAGAAATCTTGACAAAATGGAAGAAAGAAAAAACTTTTCAAAAATCACTAGATATTAGGAAAAGAAGTAAAACATCTATATTTTTTGATGGTCCTCCTTTTGCCAATGGCATGCCACATTATGGGCATATCTTAATTTCCACAGTGAAAGATGCAGTTGCTCGTTATAAAACAATGAAGGGATTTTTAGTACCAAGAGTAGCTGGCTGGGATTGTCATGGTCTTCCAGTAGAGAATGAAGTGGAAAAAACTTATAATTTAAAAGGTCATAAGGATATTGAAAAATTGGGAGTTGCGAAGTTTAACACCGCATGTCGTGCTTCAGTTTTTAAATATACCAAAGAATGGAATGATGTAATTGGTAGATTAGGACGTTGGGTAGATTTTGAGCATGCCTATGCCACATTAAATAATGATTATATGGAATCTATTTGGTGGGTATTTAAACAGATCTGGGATAAAAAACTGGTTTATCAGGGATATAAACCAATGCATATTTCTACTGCTTTAGAAACTCCACTTTCTAATTTTGAAGTATCTTTAAATTATAAAGATGTTACTGATTATGCATTAACCGCTAAATTTGAATTAGAAGATGAGCCAGATACTTTTTTATTGGCTTGGACAACGACACCTTGGACTTTACCTGGTAATCAAGCTTTGGCAATTGGTGGAAAAATAATTTATTCAGTTGTAGAATTTGAAAATCAAAAATATATTGTAGCTAAAAATTTGATAGAAAGTGTTTTTAAAGATAAGGAATATAAAGTGGTTGGTGAGCTTTTACCCAAACAATTGGAATATAAGAGATATAAGCCTCCTTTTCCTTATTATCAGGGGATTGATCCGAAGAATTTTCAAATTTTTATTGCTGATTTCGTAACTACAGAAAGTGGAACTGGAATTGTGCATATTGCAGGAGGTTTCGGTGAAGATGATTTCTATTTAATAGAGAAGCAAGGCATGAAGCCGATTGTACATGTAGAAATGAATGGTTCTTTTAAGAAAGAAGTAACTGATTTTGCTGGAAAATATGTAAAAGCTCAAGATCATAATCTGGTTATATATTTGAAAGAAAAAGGTCTTTTTTTCTCTGGTGAAAATTATCGCCATTCATACCCTCATTGTTGGCGTACTGATACTCCTCTTTTAAATTATGTAACAACTTCTTGGTTTGTGAAAGTGACAGCTGTAAAAGATAAAATGTTAAAGAATAATCAGAAAATTAATTGGCAACCGGAACATATTAAAAACGGTCGTTTTGGAAAATGGCTAGAAGGAGCTAGAGACTGGAGTATTTCTCGTAATAGGTTTTGGGGTTGTCCAATTCCGATTTGGAAAAATAAAAATGGAGATACAATATGTATTAGTTCAATAAAAGAGTTAGAAAAATTGACTAGTGGTAAACTTCCCAAAAATGAAAAAGGGGATTTAGATTTACATAAACCTCAAATTGATGAAATTATTTTCATGCATCCAGATCATGTCAAATCTAAAGATGAAAAATATTTAATGAAAAGAATTCCAGATGTTTTTGATTGCTGGTTTGAAAGTGGTTCAATGCCTTATGCTGAGTTACATTATCCTTTTGAGAATAAAAAAGAATTTGAAAAAAATTTTCCAGCAGATTTTATTATTGAAGCAATAGATCAAACACGTGGCTGGTTTTATACTCTACATGTTTTAGCAACGATTTTATTCAATAAACCGGCATTTAAAAATATAATTGTGACTGGACATATTAATGATGCAAATGGTGAAAAACTTTCTAAACGTAAAAAGAATTTTGAAGATCCCAGCATGTTCTTTGAACGAAAAGGTGTTGATACAATGCGTTTTTTTCTACTTGAATCACAAGTGGTTCTAGGAGAAGGAGTACGTTTTAGTGAAACAGCTATTGATGAACTAATGAAAAAATTCACTTTGACTATTTGGAATACTTATAGTTTCTTTGTGACTTATGCTAATATTGATGGTTGGACTCCAAAGAAACTGATCAAAAATTTTAAACCAAAACATGCTCTTGATCAGTGGATTCTCTCTGAAATGAGTGCGTTGATTAAAGAAGTGACTGAGCAAATGGAAGTGTATAATTTGTGTAAGGCAACCCGTCCACTGGTTGTATTTGCAGATAATCTTTCAAATTGGTATATTCGTCGTTCTCGTCGTCGTTTTTGGAAATCTGAAGATGATAATGATAAAGCGGAAGCTTATCAAACTTTATATGTAGTATTAACCCGTTTTGCTAAATTATTAGCTCCTTTTATGCCATTTTTAGCAGAAGAAATTTATACTAACTTAACTGGAAAAGATTCAGTTCATCTTTCCGATTGGCCGGAGTTTAGAAAAGAACTTTTTAATGCTAGATTAAATCAAGAAAATTCACTTGCTCGTTTGATTGTTACATTAGGACATGCAGCGCGTGATAAAGCTAAAATCAAAGTGCGACAGCCATTGGCTTTAGCGCAAATTGCTTTACCAGAGAATATTAGATCTGAAATCCTCAAATATCAAATAGATGTAATTAAAGAAGAATTAAATGTCAAAAATGTTGAAATAATTAAAAATGCTTCTGGATTAGTTAAAGCAGTGGTGACTCCATTAGCTAAGGTTTTAGGACCGAAATATGGAGCTGATGTTCAGGAAATTATAAAATTGATTAAAGCAGGTGATTTTTCTGTGAATGGTAAAAAAATTAAAACTGGAGGATTCGTTTTGGAAGAAGGTGAATTTGAATTAGGATATGAAAGTATTGACGGGCTTGATGCTGCTTCTAATCAAGGGATTACCGTGGTTCTGAACACAAAAATAGATCAGAATTTATTATATGAAGGTTATGCTCGTGAGATTGTGCGTTTTGTTCAAGAACTTCGTAAAGATGCAGGATATGAAGTGAATAATCGGATTATTTTAAATATTCAAAGTGATGATAAGGAATTAGAATCCGCAATAACTCAATTTGGAGATTATATTCGTGAAGAAACCTTGGCAAATGAATTACAACAGAGTGGAGATTTAGATTGGGATAAAGAGAAAATTTTAGAATTTGATTTTAAAAAAGTAAAAGTAGCCGTTAAAAAGTTTTCTAAATATGTTTAAGAAAATAGCGACAGCGATAGTTTTGAACAGTTTGGCTCTTTATGCAGTAGTTTGGTTATTTAGTAAATCTATTAATTATACAGGTGGGCTAACTTTTTTTATTATTGGTGGTATTGTAATTGGTCTCTTAAATTTTTTAGTAAAGCCGATCATGAAGATACTTTCTTTTCCATTACTGTTTTTCTCCATGGGATTATTCATGATTGTGATTAATGCAATTATATTTGTGTTGACCATCCATTTGATCAATGCTATAAGCATTGGTGGGTCAACTGTAAGTATAAAAAACACCTTCACTTATATTTTTGCCTCATTAATTTTATCAATCGTAAATTGGGTGTTACACATCTTGTTTAATAGAAAATAATATGCATATTTTTTTACAATATTTCGAAGCAATAATTTCAATTCTTTTGATTATAGCAATTTTATTGCAAAACAATACAGAGGGATTTTCTGCTACTATGACATCTACAACAAATTCATTTGTACCGACCAGAAGAGGATCTGAAAAAGTATTGTTTAATATTACTATAATTTTGGCTGCTTTGTTTGTTTTGTCAGCAATTGCTTTTATTTTCGTTCAATAACAATTTCTAATGAAAAAAGTTTTAAAGACTTTTTTTGAGGTTGTAAAATCTTATAATATTGAGGAAAAAGTTCTGAGTATTATTGCTTTGGCATTTGTGATATATGGAGTGGTTAAGTTAACTATGTTGATATTTTCTGGTGGAATTGTTTTAATTAATACTTCTTATACTGAGGGATATGTGTCAAATCGTCCAGTTTTAATCTCACCCCTTTATACAGATTTTTCTAATGTTAATCGAGATATTTCAAGTCTGGTATTTAGTGGTCTATTAAAATACAATTTAACGACAAAATCTTTTATTGGGGATTTAGCTGATTTAACAATTAGTCCAGATCAAAAAACTTATACATTTAAATTAAAGCACAATGTAACTTTTCAGGACAAACAATTGTTGACTGCTGATGATATAATATTTACTTATAAAGATATTATCCAAAATCTTAATTTTCAAAATCCTATTTTAAAAGCTAACTTTAAAGGCGTAAAAATTAGTAAAATTGATGATCGTACGGTTAGTTTTACAATAGATAAACCAAATTCATTTTTTATTACTAATTTCTCTGTAGGAATACTTCCAAAACACTTATTACAGGGGATTTCTATAGGTGATTTATTAAACACAAAGTTTAATCAACAACCTGTGGGAAGTGGACCTTATAAAGTATTAAAAAAGGTAACTGATAGTGATGGCATACAAAGAATAGATTTAGTGATTAATAATAATTATTATGCTTTAAAACCCAAAATTGAAGAAATAAAATTTAATATTTATCCTGATGAACAAGCCATGTCTAAGAATCGAGCAGTTTTGGATGTTATTTCTCGTTTGAATATTGGTGAAGATGCTAATTTAGCTTCTGATACTCGTTTTCAGCAATTAAAATATTCTCTTCCACAATATAATGCAGTATTTTTTAATACCGATGACTCGATTTTGAAAAACAAAAAAGTTCGATTAGGATTAATTAAATCTGTTAATAAAGCAGCCCTATTAGTGCATTTACCTGGAATGGTTCAAATTGATACTCCTTTGATGGCATTAAATCAAAAAGATTGGATATATCAATCAAATGCTAAAGAAGCTGCGGGAAGTTTGTTTGATGCAGGTTATACATTTGATAAAGATGTTAATGGAAATATTAAGAAAGGGGAAATATATCGTAAAGATAAAAACGATAAAATGCTACAATTAACTTTAACAGCAAGACGATTTGTGAATGGAAGTCCACAGGAAGCTGAAACAAAAACAACTGTTAATTTCTTAATTAATTCATGGGCAAAGGTAGGTATAAAAGTAAATATTAAATATTTGGATAATACGGATTTTATGAATACTCTCGATTCGAAAAATTATCAAATGGTATTGACGGGACAAGCTTTAGGTTATAATTTGGATACTTTTTCATATTGGCACTCTTCACAAGCTAAAAACGGAGGACAAAATTTATCTAATTATCGTAGTTTAACCGCTGATTCATTAATTGAGAGAATTCGTGCAACCCTAAATAATACTGATAAAACACAAAAATTAACAAGATTAGCTAAAGTAATTGCCGATGATGCCCCTGCTTTATTTCTTGATCGTCCCAGCTTTTTGTTATTGACCGATGGAAAGGTGAAAGGAATTAAATTAAAGAATTTATCTTTTACTGCAGATAGATTTTCAGAAGTGGAAAATTGGTGTATAGGAAAAAGTTGCAAGTAAAATTTATTTTAATTTGTAACTAACGATTTTTTTCGCTAATTTAGTAATATCTTTAATTATAAATTTATGCAGGTAATTTTTTTGGAAAATATAAAAAATGTTGGTCGCAAGGGAGAAGTGAAAAATGTTGCAAATGGCTATTTCCTTAATTTTTTGAAACCGAAAAATTTTGCTGTTGTGGCCAGTAAAAATGCAATTGAAAAAATTGAGAAAAAGAGAGCGAAAGAAGTAATGAATTTAGAAAAGAATAAGGAAGAGGCAAAGATGGTTCAAGAGAAATTATCAGGATTAATATTAAAATATAAAGGAAAGACTAATGGAAGCCATTTATACGCTTCAGTCACTACTCAAGAAATAATTGAGTTGGTATTACAAAATGTAAAAATCCGTTTGGATAAAAGCAATTTTCCCGCCGGATTACATTTAAAAGATATAGGTGAGCATCAAATTGAAGTGAAATTACCGCAAGGATTAAGTGTTAAATTAAAATTAATAATTGAAGGGTCTCCTGTTTAATATATGGAAAAAGGCAAAATATTGGCTTTGGATATTGGAAAAAGTAAGATTGGTGTAGCTATTTCTGATGCCAATAGGCAAATGGCTTTTGGAAGAGGGATTTTGGCTGCAAATCCGACAAATAAATTATTTGATCATTTAGCTGCAATTATTAAAGATGATATGGTTAAATTATTACTAATTGGTTTACCAATGTCTCCAAACGGTGAAGATACACCACAAACTTTGTTAATTAAAAACTGGACTCAAAATTTTTTAAATTATCTTGGTAAGCTTAAATTAAAAGTAGGATTACAATATATAGATGAGTCTTTCTCTACTTTTGAGGCTAATCAGCTTTTAAGCACAGCAGGAATTAAAATAAAGGAGGGAAAGCGATTGGAAGATGAAATGGCAGCAATTATTTTAATTCATAGATATATAGACTTTAAGCCGTAAATAAGCTAAAATATATAGGTATAATTTATTTTAATGAATCTTAATTTTTTTATTGATCTAGTAATTCTACTTCTGATTGGTATTTATTTGTTACGAATAGTGCTGGAATGGCTGGCAGATTTGGTTCAAAATACCTTGTCAGAAGATTCGGTAGTAGTTTTATCGGTTCAGGTTACGCAAGATAATGAAACCGGTCCTTTAGTTGCAGAACAGATTTTTGCTACTTTACATAGTATTGCAACCAGATTATCTTTATGGAATAGATTACGTGGCGTACATCCAGAAAAAATTTCACTAGAAATTGCAAATATAGGTCGTAGTATTAAATTTTTTATATATACCCCAAAAAAGTTACGCAACTTGATTGAAGGGCAAATTTATGCTCAATATCCACATGTAGAAATTGAGGAAGTAACAGATTACACATTGGGAGAAATAGTAGAAGTTTCTGCTGTTTCTGGACAACAAGTGGAAGGTAGAGAAAAAATGGCATTAATTAATAAAGAGAAAAGTGAAGAAAAAAAATATCAGGATATTGATTTAACAGCTAATGCGATTGGCGCGGAATTAACATTTTTTAACAAATTTTATTTTCCAATTAAGAGTTATCGTACTTTTGAAGATAAATCTACTCAGATGAATGTGGATCCTCTTTCTGGCATAACATCCACTTTGGCAAAGTTTAATAATCCAGATGAACAGGCTTGGTTACAATTAGTAATCGCTCCAATCCCTGAAAAAATACAAAAGAAAATGTCGATTTTGGCTGATGCGACCGAAGCAATTTCTTCAAAATTCTTACGTCATTTCTATTATAATTACTTTTGGAAAGGATCAAATATTAAAAAAGCTATTTTTGCTCCTTTGACTTTTTTCTTTAAGCCACACATTCCAAGGCATTTACCCGAAGAAAAGAAGAAATTAGTAAATGATGATGTTTATAAACAAAAAATGGCTAAATTACTTTATAAAACAAGAGTTAGAATTATTTATATTCCAAAAGTAAAGAATCCATCTTCAGATATTATTAAATTGAAGGAGATAGCTGGTTCATTTAAGCAATTTAATAATGAATATAATGGTTTTGTAATTTCCAAAATCTATACTAATAATTCAATTTTAAAAAAATATCGTAATCGTATTTTGGATGGTAATGATATTATGAATATTGAAGAGTTGGCTACAGTTTATCATTTCCCAAATAATACAGTTCTAACTCCAAATATTTTTTGGGTAAAATCGAAGAAAATAGATCCTCCGAATGATTTACCAAAAGTTTTAGAAGATGAAAATTCTCCAGTTACAGCAATTGGTTGTACTAATTTTAGAGATATAAATCAAATTTTTGGTATAAAAACTTTAGATCGTCGTCGTCATATGTATATTATTGGTAAAACTGGTATGGGAAAGTCCGTACTTTTGGAAAATATGATTTATTCTGATATTCAGTGTGGAAGGGGAGTAGCTATTGTTGATCCACATGGCGATTTAGCGGAAACAATTTTAGATTTTATTCCATCATGGAGAACTAATGATGTAATCATTTTTGATCCATCTGATCGTGAACATCCGATTGCATTTAATATGTTAGAAAATGTTGATCCAGCTTTGAACACAATTATCGCATCAGGTTTAGTTGGAATATTTAAGAAAATATATGGAAATAGTTGGGGACCTCGTTTGGAGCATATTTTGCGTAATACAATTTTGTCTTTACTGGAATATCCAAATACAACGATATTAGGAATTCCACGGATTTTACAAGATGAAACTTTTCGTCGCAGAGTGATCAGAAAGATACAAGATCCTTTAGTAAAAAGTTTCTGGTTGAATGAATTTGAAAAAATGGAACCAAGACAAAAAATTGAAGCAATTTCTCCAATTTTAAATAAGGTTGGACAATTTTTATCTTCCCCAATCATTCGAAATATTTTGGGGCAAGTAAAATCAAAATTAGATTTCCGATTTGCAATGGATCATAAAAAAATAATAATTATTAATCTTTCCAAAGGAAAAATTGGAGAAGATAACTCTTCTCTTTTAGGTGCAATGTTGATTACCAAATTTCAGATTGACGCAATGAGTAGAGCTAATATCCCAGAGAAGGATCGTACTGATTTTTATTTATATGTTGATGAGTTCCAAAATTTTGCAACCGATTCTTTTGCGACGATTCTTTCTGAGGCTAGGAAATATAGATTAAATTTAACAATGGCCAATCAATATATTGCTCAGATGCCAGAAGAAGTTCGTGATGCTGTTTTTGGTAATGTCGGTTCAATATTGTCTTTTCAAGTCGGATATGATGATGCTGAATATATTTCTAAACAATTCAGTGAAGAGGTTATGCCAAATGATTTGGTAAATTTAAATAAACATACAGCCTATATGCGTTTGTTGATTGACGGAATGCCTTCTAAAACTTTTTCACTTGCCACATTGCCACCAGTGGAATTCGACATAGAATTGAGTCGAAAAGAAAAAGTGATTAAATTGGCTAGAGAAAGGTATACTGTTCCAAAAGCAATTGTGGAAGACAAAATAAATCGGTGGAGTAAAGGAATTGATGTTGAAGATGAAGATAATATTTTGATTGCACAAAAGCAAAAATCTCATTTAAAACCTAAGGTTTTTCCTGCCAAACCTGATAATTTAAAACCAAATACTAAACCTTCCATAAAAGACTAATTATCTAAATCAAATTATCGTCAAAGGCTAAATCCGGAAAATATTTAATTGCCAATGTGTTGATTTCATTCGCTATAATTTGATTATCTTTTATTTTATATCTTAGTTTAGCATTGCATTCCCATTCTCCTATTTTTGTATAATATAATATACCTAAAAATCTATTCTGGTTATCAAAAATATTTATATAAAATACATATTGTTGAGAATCTATTTGAAGAGTATATGGCCCTTTGAGATTTACGGATAATCCTTGAATTTCCCTTAAATCATTAATAACTATAGGAGCGACATCGATATCATCAATACCAGTATTCTCTCCATAATATCTACCAAGAAGAGTATTAATTTTATTTCTTATTTTATTCCGCCATTTGTTTGTATCAGCATGTTTTGTATCATCAAGAAGTTCAATGTGGTTTGATTCTAAATTTAATTGCATATAAATATATTATATAGCAACATACTATAATATATGTATTATTATTTATCAACAATTTAAATGTTGGTATTGGAAGAAAATTCAGTTACTAAGAACTTCAATTCCAGGTAAAGATTTCCCTTCAAGAAATTGAAGCATAGCACCGCCACCGCTAGAAACATGGGTGAAAGTGTCATTATTAATACCAAATAATTTTAAGGCATCAAGACTGTCACCTCCACCTATAATAACCTCGGTACCATTTTGTTGTGCGGAGATAAGAGCTTTAATAATTGTTTCAGTACCGCCGCGCATTGGTTTATATTCATATACTCCAACTGGTCCATTCCAAACTACTGTTTTAGAATTTAATATAATTTGAGAATAGTACGCGGCGGATTTTGGACCTAAATCTACAATATTGTCTTGAGATTTAATTTCAGAGGCGATTTTTTTGGTAAGAGTAGTATTATTATTTAATTGTTCTTGTGTAACCAAATAATCAGTTGGTAAAATTATTTTATTTTCACTTTTTTTCAAAATCATTCTGGCTTTATCGAGATATTGATCTTGATGATAGCTCTGTCCAATTTCCATACCTTTAGCTTTCAAAAAAGTATTAGACAATCCACCACCTAGACAAATGTGTTCACAACGATTTAAAAAATTTTCTAAAAGTCCAAGTTTAGTTTCAATTTTGGCACCGCCGGCCACCAAGGTAAATGGGTGTTTTGGATTTATGAGTATTTTAGTAAGAACCTTAATTTCTTTCTGAAGAAGAAAGCCGGCGGCACTTGGTAATAGTTTAGCTAATTGATAAATACTGGCGTGTTTGCGATGTACTGATCCAAAAGCATCGGAAATATAAATATTTCCTAAATCAGCCAATTTTTGGGCAAATTCTAAATCATTATTTTTTTCTTCTGGATAAAATCTTAAATTTTCCAATAAAAAAATAGTCTCTGGTGAATTGGAATCAACTAATTCTTTAAGACCATCTTTCAAACAATCATCAATAAAAATAACTTGTTTATTTAATAATTTAGAAAGTTCTTTTGATACTTTTTCTAGGGAAAGATCTCTATTAATATGTCCTTCCGGTCTACCTAAATGACTAATGATTATTATTTTGCAATGATGCTCCAATAAATAATGAATTGTTGGAAGACTCATTACAATTCTGGAATTATCATTGATTTCCCCATCTGATGAGATTGGCACATTATAATCTACTCGTAAGATAATTGTTTTATTATCCAGATTTAACTCTTGTAATTTACGTAATGTCATATTTGAAATTTATTTTTTATAATTATAAACAAAAAATTTAGTTAAGGGAAATCTTATTTTTATTTTAAATCTATTTGTTTTGATGTATTTAGTTTATTTCATAACAAACTTTTTATGAGAAGTTTCAATAAAGTACTGATCATTGGTAATTTAACCAAAGATCCAGTAGTTAAGGATTTAGAAGGAGGATTTAAAATAGCAACTTTTACAGTTGCAACAAATCGAAATTTTTCAACTAAAGATGGAGAAAAAGTTCAACAAACTGATTTCCATAAAGTAGTAACTTGGAGAAAATTAGCAGAAATTTGTGCCAATTATTTAAAGAAAGGATCAGCAGTAATGGTTGAAGGGAAATTAACAACTAATAAATTTGAAACTAAAGAAGGGAAAAAAGTTCAAATTACAGAAATACATGCTGATGAAGTTAATTTTATTTCTGTTAAAAAGGAACATGAAAACGCAGAAATAAATTTAGAAGAAGTACCAGTTTAATCTGCTTGATTTACAAAAGTGAAAACATGTACTATTTTAGTACTAACTAAATTAGTACATGTTTTTTAGCGTCGTAATACCTACATATAATCGGGCAGACATTTTGGAAAAATGTTTGGAAGCACTCTTTAAACAAAGTATTGATTCAAAAGATTTTGAAATTATTGTAATTTCTGATGGCTCAACAGATAATACTGATGAATTGATAAAAACCCTACAAAAATCTCATTCTAATTTACGCTATCTAAAACAAATCAATCAGGGGCAGGGGATCGCGCGCAATAATGCAATTAAATTAGCAAAAGGAGAAATTACAGTCTTAATTGGTGATGATATTATCCCAAGTTATGATTTTCTATTTGAACATCAAAAATTTCATTATATGCATGAAGCTGAAAATGAAGCTGTATTAGGATTTACCGCTTGGCATCCTGCATTGAAAATTAATTCTTTTATGGAATGGGTAGTTAACGGATCAGTAATTTTAGGAAAATTTGGAGGGCATCAATTTGCTTATGAAAAATTAAAAAATAAAGATCGTGCTGATTATAATTTCTTTTATACTTCTAATATTTCTTTAAAAACCAGTCTATTAAAGAAATATCCTTTTGATCCTATTTTTTCAGGTTATGGTTGGGAAGATATTGAACTAGGTTATCGTTTAACTCAGAAAGAAAATTTAAAGCTTTATTATAATTCTTGGGCAATTGCTTATCATGATCATTATTTGGAAGAAAATTCTTTAAAAAAAAGGATGGAATCTATCGGAAAATCTGCATGGATATTTAACCGTAAATATCCCCAGTTAAAAAAAGTCCCAAGATTTATGAAATGGTTAATACTCAGATTAATTTCTCTATGGCCGATAGTAATAATTTTAGATTTTATTAAAATTTTAAGTGGGAATAGATTTTATTCATTATATTATTATTGCCTTTCTAAACGATATTTTTTAAAAGGGCTTAAAATCGGACGAGAAATTTATGGAGGATAAGTTTTACAGTTATTATTTTTGTGCTAAAATCCTGATAAATAAAAATAATTATGAAAATCAAAAATAAATTAATTGCTTGGATAGTGGTTTTGAGCACTTTAACTCTTTTATTAAGTGGTTGTTTTAAAAAACCAGCGCCAGCTCCTAAACTAAGTACTAAAAAAATAGAGTTAGTTTATTATAAATTATTTGATGATGAAGATATTATTAAACCTTTAATTCAACAATATGAAGCTCTGCATCCAAATGTGGTTATTATTTATAAAAAATTTAGTGATTCAGCAGATTACTACAATACAATTTTGAATGAGATGGCTGAGGGGCAAGGACCAGATATTCTATCTGTTCCAAATTATTGGTTACTTCGAAATACTAAAAAATTGACACCTTTATCTCCCAAGGTCTTTTCTCCACAACAATTTGATCAAACTTTTGTTAGTGTTGCAACTAAAGATGCTGTTTTGACTGATCTTAAAAATGGTCAAAAAGAAGTTTATGGTCTACCGATGGCAGTGGATACTTTAGCTCTTTATTACAATAAAGCATTATATGAAGATCGTGTCCCAGAAAGAGGACATCCTGCTGCCACATGGGCTCAATTTAAAAATGATGTTTATAAATTAACGAAACCAGATAATAGTTTTGAAAGATTTGAGGTGTCTGGAACGGCTATGGGACGAAGTGATAATATCGCTCGGGCTATAGATATTTTATATACACTTATGTTGCAATATAAAATTAAATTTTACAATAATAATTATACACGAGCGGAATTTGCCAAACAACAAGCTATTAATGATAATGGGACAACTTACAATCCAGCTACAGAAGCTTTAAAATTATATACCAGTTTTGGTTTGGCATCACAAAAAAATTATTCTTGGAATAAATATATGGTATCCACTGATTCTCCAGTAAAAGAAGTAGAACCTTTTGCCCGTGGGAAAGTAGCAACTATTTTTGGTTATTCTTATCTTTACAAACAAATTCAAAATGAAATTGCTCAGTTGAAAAAACAAGGAGTGAAAACAATTGATTTTAATAATGTCAGAACTTCATTGGTACCACAAGTTTATGATCCAACTACTTCAACAAATAAACGTGATGCTTTTGCAAATTATTATATGGAGACAGTTTCAAGAAATACTAAAAATCCTAAAGCGGCTTGGGACTTTTTGCTATTTATAACGTCCAAGAAAAATGCTCAATATTATATTGATAAAACTAAAAGACCACCTGCTCGAAGAGATTTAATTGATGCTTATAAAGCAGATCCGATTTATGGTGTATTTGCAGAGCAAGTTGGTTATGCAGAGAGTATTCCTGTATATAATTTTGATAGTTATTCTAAAATATTTAGTGATGCAATTACTTCCGTAATTAATACAACCCCCGTAAATCAGGCTTTAACCAAGGCAGAAAATAGTATTAATGCTTTGATCCCTCCAACAGGTTTGTTGCCAGTAGTATCAAAAATGGCAAGTTCATCTATTAATACTTCATCAAAGACTAAATAAAATAAAGGTTTTATGAATATCAATTTTTGGAAAATACAAAAATTTAGTTTTTTGAAAATAGCCAGAATTTTAATGAAAATTCTGGTTTTTACTTTTGCTTTACAACCTGCATTTATTATCTATAAAAGCAGGTTTTTCACAGGTTTGCTAAATTCATTTACTGTATTTAGTTTGTCATGGTTTGATTTCAATTTTTTATTAGTGATTTTAGCATTAGGATTAGCTTTTTTATTTGAGAGAAAAAATAATGATCATTTTTTAAATAATTTTCGATGGAAAATTAATGAAGGATGGTTAGGTGTTTTATTTTGGTTTTTTCTATTAATAATGATTGCTTCAGTTTTTTTTGCTACTGATAAAATTTTGGCAATTCTAAATTTATTGCGTTGGACAGAATTATTTTTAATTTTTTTGTTCTTAAAAAATCAGCTAATCAGTAAAGAAGAAGTTATAAAAATGCTTCTTTATGCTTTGGCATTACAAGCTATTTTAGTGGTTTTTCAATTTATTAAACAATCATGGCTGGGTTTGAAATGGATTGGAGAACCAGATGTGAATACTAATATGTTCAATGTTGCTAAAATAAATTTAGGCACGGAAAAATGGCTTAGAGCATACGGTACTTTTGCTCATCCAAATATTTTATCCGCATTTGGTATATTGGGTTTGGCATTAGTAATTAGGCAAACTTTATTTAAACAGAAAAAACTAGTTTATTTTTTACCAGTAATTATTATTTTGTTTTTCTCATTTTCAAGAACCGCTTGGTTAGCCGCACTGATATTTATTTTAGCATTATTTGTTCTAGGTGAATTTAAAATTAATTGGAAATTGATTTTGCTAGGAATTGGTATAGCGACATTTATATTATTTATATTTAATTTGGGAGAATTAGTGTTAGTGCGCTTATTAACATGGAATAATTCAGCATGGGGAGAGAGAGCAATGCTGTTTAAAATTGGGATTAAAATGGTTGAACATAATTTATTAGGTGTTGGTTTAGGAAATTATGTTTTGGTAATGAAGAATTTTGTACCTTTGGATTTTAGTTATTGGCTATATCAACCTGTCCATAATTTATATGTTTTAATGGCAGCTGAAATTGGAATTACCGGTTTAGGAGTATTTATTGGAATTTTAGGTATGTTATTTAAAAAATTGTTAAAATTTACAATGAGCAAAGAAAAAGCACTTTCAAAAGAAGCTAAAATATTTTTCGCATTACTTACAGCAATTAGTATTATGGGGCTTTTTGATCATTATTTCTTCACAAATTTAGCAGGAGAATTTATTTTAATAATGGTGATTTATTTTGCTGATTCAGTTATGCCTCTTCCAAAAGATGTTGATAACCATTTAAAAACTGTTTACTAGTTTGAATTTGTTTACCCTCCATCTGCAATTGAGTGATTTCCAAATCTTTATCTTTGGTACCAACCTTGATTTTCTGATCTATAATTTGGAAATGGCCAGGCGCAATTGAATTAGTTTTAAGCAAATTTAATTGATGAATTTTTATATTTTTATTTTTGATTTTAAAATTGATGCCTGGCCATGAAATAAAAGCACGATATTTATTCATAATTTCCTGAGTACTATTCTGTCTAAAATCAATTAAACCATCTAATTTAGAAATTTTATGGCAAAAACTGACCTCACTTTCATTTTGAGATATAGATTTTAATTTATTTGTTTTAATTTTAATTAACATTTCCGCACAAGTTTCTGCGGCCAATTTAGCTAATTTATGTTTTAAAGTAATACCATCATCTTCACAGTTTATTATACATTTAAAACTTTGATATATAGATCCAGCATCCATTTCTTTAACCATTTCCATATAGCTGATTCCAATTTCTTTCTCATTGTTTAAAAGAGCTTCCTCAATTGGAGATGCTCCACGATATTTAGGTAAAAGTGAGCCGTGAATATTAATGGGTTTAATTCTTGGTATTTGTAAAACTTCTTCAGAAAGAATTTGTCCATAAGCAAAAACTATTAAAAAATCTGGATTGAGACTTTTTAAATCCTCTAATAATTTTTTATCTTTATTTAATTTTTCCGGTTGGAAAATTGGAAGATTAAATTTTAATGCAGATTTTTTAATAGCAGAACTTGTTAATATATGTTTTCGTCCGACAGGTTTATCAGGTTGAGTGATTACAGCAACTATTTTAAAACGGCTATCTTCCACTAACATTTCTAAAGTGGAACTGGAAATTTCAGGCGTGCCACAGTATATTAAATTAATCTTATTATTCATATTTTCGATTTGATTTCTGTTGTTATTCATAGTAAAATTTAAAACTTAATATAAATTAATTGCAAGTGATAAATGCTAAGTGAACTCTTTATTCAAGCAGGAGAAATGATAAAAAAATCACAGAGAATACTGTGTATTTCACATCGTCGTCCAGACGGTGATACACTTGGGGCTTCAAATGGTCTTTATCATATTTTAAAAAAGTTGGGGAAAAATGTTGATCAGGCATGTGTTGACATGCCGATGAAGAAATATTATTTCATGAAGGATATTCGTAAAAATATTCAAGAATTTAATTTTCATCATTATGATTTAATTTTTGTTTCCGATGCTGGTGCATCATATATGACAAAATATCATGAAATTTATCCAGAAATGTTTAAAGGTGAAGTGCCGATGATTAATTTAGATCATCATGCTGCCAATGATAATTTCGGAACATTAAATATTGTGGATTTAAATAGTGCTTCAACTACTATTTTAATTTATAAATTATGTGCTTTCTTAAATTTACCAATCAATACTGATGCCGCAACAGCTTTATTATGTGGAATTTATAATGATACAGGTAGTTTAAAACATGCCAATACTACTTTGGAAGTTTTTGAAATTACCGGAAAATTAGTAGAATTAGGTGGAAAATATCATTTAGTAGCAAAAAATCTATTTCAAACTACTCCTGTTTCAACAATGAAAATTTGGGGAAAGGTCTTAGAAAAAGCCTCTCTTAATAATGAAGGAGTTACTTATTCTGTTGTTACTAGAGAAGATTTTGAAGATGCTGGTGCAAAAAGTGATGAATTAGGTGGAGTTGTAGATTTTATGAATACTGTTCCAAATTCTAAATTCACAATGCTTTTAAATGAAGATGAAAAAGGTAATGTGAAGGGGTCTTTTCGCACGAATCGTGATGATGTTGATTTAGCTAAATTAGCAGGGAATTTTGGAGGAGGTGGACATAAGAAAGCAGCTGGTTTTACTATGCACGGAAGATTACACCGTGAAATTCGTTGGAAAGTTTTTCCAAATGATGTATCGATATTAGCAACTTTGAAAAAGGAAGTTTCTGTAGATCAACAAAAAAATAATGATCCATCACAAATGATTGCGGATTTACTCAAAATTCCTCAAATTAGTAAAGGAAATTAGTTTGAATTAGGAAAGTCTTTAGGTTAATGTATTACAAATCAAGAATTGATAATAGTATGCTTAGAAAAACTTTAGCCATTGTGTTGGTGCTGCTTACTGCGGTTTTAAGTGTTCCCATTTTTATTTTTTATGGATTGGGAAAAACTTATTTTAATAGTGATTTCTATACAGGAGATGTAGCAAAAGTGAGTTATGAATATTTACTTAATAGTACCAGTAATCGAATTTATAATGATAATTCTTTAATTAAAGCTAATTTTCGTGAAAATGAATTTAAACAAGTGTTAAAAACTTCATATACACAAAATTTATTTGATGGAGTAATTAAGGATTTTGCATCACAAATTTTAGCGATTGTAAAAGGTCAAAATACTTCTTTAACTATAGATTTGACTGTATATAGAGAAAGTTTGATTACAGCAATGAATACTTTGGCTTATCGTATTTATCAAAAACTTCCTACTTGTTCTGCACATGAAATGAGTAATATAAAATTTGGCACAGATATTCCAACTTGTGTGCCTCCCAAAATTGATTATGATATTGTTGTAAATCCAATTATTGAGAATTTTCAAAGTGAAATTTATCAAAAAATACCAGCAAAGATTTCAAATATTAATCAACAATTACCGATTAATGTAATACAGGATTTTTTTATTATTAAAAATATTTTGTTTTTAATGTTAATTATTTTTCTTAGTTTGATTGCATTATTAATGTGGAGACCATTTTCTGGTTTAGTATTTTGGGAAGGTATAGTCTTTTTATCATCTGGAATAGTTGGCTTGATATTGAGTTTTGTAAATCTAAGTATGATTGATATACAAACAAGTTTATCTCCAGATGTAATAAACTTTATAAATCAATTATTAGGATTTTTAACAGATGAGATAAGGCAGATGTCTTTGATATTTTTAATTATTGGGGTATCTTTAATAATTGTAAAGATGGTGATAAAAAGAACAATAGAAAATGAAAGAATTTGTCTTAAATAAGATTGCTAATCAAATTAGGTCTTGTCAAAAATGTCAACTTTGTAAAAATAGAATGAATGCTGTCCCAGGTATTGGTAGTCATGATGCAAAAATTATATTTATCGGTGAAGGTCCCGGGAAAGATGAGGATTTACAGGGAGAACCATTTGTTGGGGCAGCTGGTAAATTCTTAAATACATTATTGGAATCAATTAGTTTAGAACGAAAAGATGTTTTTATTACAAATGTTGTAAAATGTCGTCCCCCTAACAATAGAGATCCGTTGCCAGAGGAAGTAGCTACTTGTTGGTCTTATTTAGATGCTCAAATAAAGTTAATTCAACCTGAAATTATTGTTACTTTGGGAAGACATTCAATGGTTCGTTTTTTACCTGGTTTGAAAATTAGTGATGTGCACGGTCAAGCAAAAAGAATTAAAGGTCTTTATAGTGATAAACAAATTATTTTTCCAATTTATCATCCGGCAGCGGCATTATATAATCCAAATTTACGTGTGACGATGTTTAGAGATATTGCAAAATTACCGATATTAATAAAAAAGTTGAAGAATGAAAGAATGTGAAGTAATTTGTAGATGCTCAAAAAAAATATGACTCATAATAAATATATAGGCATAATTGGCGTTACGGGTGTAATAAGTTGGTTGGCGGTATATTTAGTAATCAACAAATTAAATCCAATGGAATCAAAGTCTTTGAGCTTGATTTTGTTTTTTGTTAGTTTATTTTTCGCTTTAACATCTACATTTACTATTGTCGGTTATTATTTTAGAGTTTGGTTTAACCGTAATGAAATTTATTATGATCACATTAATATTTCGTTTCGACAGGGAATCTTATTAACATTGGTTGTTGTTGGAGCTTTAGTTTTTCAACTATTAAGAGTTTTAACATGGTGGTCAGGATTAATGTTAGTTGGAGTAATTATGTTAATTGAGTTTTATTTCTTAGCTAAAGAATAAAATTCTTGACAGCGAGAAAACCCCTGTCAACTTCCTTGGGAAGATGGGTATGTGACAGGGGTTATTCTCTTTGTTTTGCTTCTCCTTTTTTGGTTGTGGGTGAGGCTCATTCTCTTGTCAGATATGAGCCTCACCCCGTTATTCAGTGACTTCCATACACCAACGGGGGCGCTGGTGGAGGGCGGGCGGCGATTGCCGCCCGCGGTGGAATGGCTGCAACCACCTTCACCTTCACCTTCATATTCGATGATGATGATGGTGATGGTGATGGTGGTCGTCGTGCCGACGATGACAATGCCCGCCGCCGAGACCGAGTTGCGCGGGTCTGGTGACTGGTCTGGTGAAGAGTCTTTGCGCATCTCACATCCAAACGAACAAGTTTGAATGCTGCAGAAGACACCCACTGCACCCCAACTCTCACCTGAAGAGTGGAGTGTTTTTTTCCGAAGATGGAAGCAACGGTGTATCC
>CAZGKO010000014.1:0-4049 GCA_964526005.1 uncultured Candidatus Peribacteria bacterium | reverse complement strand
CAACCACCTGACCGGCAATACCTGCCAGGTTGTTGCCCACCCACCCCCACTTCTCTCTCTGGGGCAAGAGCAGGGTACACGGGAACGTGCGCAAGCGGACGACATCGGTGACATCCGATGGCTTCAACGGCGGTGGAGTGAGCGCAACCACCGCCGACGATGTCGTTGGTGCTGCCTTCGTTGCCGTCGCCGCAGATGCAGATGCCGTTGGTGCTGCCTTCTTCTCATCGCTACTGTTGCTACAACCACTGCCCAGGATGAGGATCCCGAGCAGTACGATGATGAAAACTTTACTCTTATTCATCGTCTTCTCCCTGCCCCCATCCTTTGAGGGCATTTTTAGAACACTGATCAATTCCCCTATGGAGCTGATCGGGAAGAGAAAAAAAGTGAATAAATGTAATGTAAAATATTCACCATTTTTCTCTTCCCGATCAGATTTTTATAAGCAAAACAGAGAGAGTATTTGCCTAAGAGCTTGAATTAAACTTTAAAAAGTTAATTTTGCAAACTTAAACAAATTACTCTCTGCTTGGTATATACAATATTTCAAAGGGCATAATTATCTAAAGAGGTTAATTTACATATAAAACATTAAAATGTCAATGGCTACTTATTATTTATAAATTACTAAATAGATAAATAAAAATATTGCTTATATATTACAATATATAGCAACTAAACAATTTGCATTCTAATAAGAAAATGTTATTTTTTAATTAAATTAGGATAATTTGCAGTGTTTATCACTTGAAATTGTGGCCAGAATTTTAAAGCTGCTTTCCCTTCGATTCTTTCAATCCCAACGTATGGTGAGGTTTTAGAACTTTCACAACCGATACTTCCTGGAGATTCTTTGAAACAAAGTCTGGAATCTGAACTTTTTGAACGATTGTCTCCTAATACAAAATAATGATTAGCAGGCACTTTAAAATCACTGATTCCTCCTAGAGGCATGGTATTCCCTTGATTTGTTTTATTTAAATAAGGTTCATTTAGTTTTACACCATTAGGGAATTTTTTATTAAAGATATAAACATAACCATCAATTAATTTAATCGTATCACCAGGCAAACCAATAACTCGCTTAATATAAAATTCATTATTATATTGAGGTGGTTTAAAAACTATCACATCACCTCTTTGTGGTGTCCCATTGACCCATGATCCAAAATGTAAATAGGGGATTTTATTAATGATAATATAGTCTCCGTTTCCTTCATGACATGTTCCATTATGATAATTTAGTGTGTTACACATTGAAATCCCAGAAACTTGAAATGGAGTCATAATAAAAGTACGAATAATAATAACCAATATTATTACTCCAATAACATTAATGATTAAATCAAGGGTGATTAATAGATTCTGTTTTGCAGAGCTACTTAAATTGGTTTTAGCAATTTTTTTCTGTAAATAATTAAAAATAAAACCTTGATTTCCTTTTTTATTAGACATAATTGCATATTAAATCGCAAACACTTTATCTTTACTTGACTTTGATTTCAAGTGTAGAATATTAGTAAGCTTATACTACAAAAGTGGCAAAAAACAAATATCAAAAAAAAATAGTACACTTTATGTTCGCTCCTCATCTAGAGAAAGGTGAGAAAATTTTACATGTTACTCATCGTCATCCATTTTTAATGGTTAATGGTGGAGTGAAGATTATTTTTTTAGGATTTATTGTGCCAGTTTTTTTTTGGAATGTCTTTCCAGAAATTTGGTTTATCTTTTTTATTTGGATATTAGTCGCTTTTATTCAACTGAATAAATTAATGTTTAATTGGTATTATGATAGTTTATTAATTACTACAACCAGTGTGGTTGATGTTAGTTGGAACGGCCCCTTTCATCGTACTTCTGAACGTTTAGAATATAGTAATATTGAAGGAGTCACTTATTCATTTATAGGTATTTTACAAACTGTTGGTAATTATGGTGATTTGCAGGTTAATAAACAGGGCGGAACAGGCGGTTTAGTTTTGAAAGATTCGATAAATCCAATTAAAGTTGAAAAAATATTGATGGATTATCAAAAACAATATTTAGAACAGAAAAACATGACAGAAGCTACAAAATTGAAGGGGTTATTGAGTGAATTGGTGGCAAAGCATGTTAAAGATGGAGAAATAGAAGTTAATTTTTAATATATGAATAGTTCTGATTACATTTGGGTAGGATTGGCGATTTTTATTATTGTAGATTCGCTACTATTGGCTTGGATTATCATTTCACGTTCAAAAAAAAAATTGTCTGAAAAAGATCGAAATTGGATAATGGATCAATGGAAGAAGATAAAGAACGAAAAATTTTCAAAATATCAAGTTCTAGAAGCAGATAAATTATTGGAACAAGTGATGAAAAGATATGGATTTAAAGGTGGTTTTGGTGAGAATTTAAAGAAACATCATGCTTTTTTCAGTGATATAAATGCAATTTGGTCAGCTCATAAATTACGTAATAAAATTGCTCATGAAATTTCATTTGAACCAAAGGAAATGGAAATTAAATTAGCATTAAAGAATTTTGAGAAAGTACTTCATGATTTTAGGATTCTATGAAGCAGAGACAGGTGTTTTTTTTGGATTTGAATTTTTTAGAGATTGATTTGAATAAAATTGATCGAGTAGTTTTAGAACATTCAATTGTGATATTTGATTTGATGGAAATGGAAATAAATTTGTTAAAACCCCGTTTTGAAGGTTATAGACAAGTATTGAATTATTTTGGCGAACAGTTTTTAAAACAGAATAGAGAATTAAATTTAATAAAATTCTATAATTTCATTTTTTCTTCACATCAAAAACTTCGTATTTATATTTTTATGATTTCACCAATTTTAGCAAATGAGATTGTAAAATTTTTAGACGCAAATAAAATGAAAAATATATTAGTAATTAGTAATTTTTTTGATCAGAAAAACTTTGGTAGATTGATAGATAAACAAATATTTTTGTATTCTAAAACTAAAAAAGGGAAACTGATTAATAAAGCTTTAGATAAGCCAAAAAAAATTGATTTAGAATTAGATTCTTCAAAAATAGATAAAGAAATGATTAAAGAATTATCTATGTTTTTAGAAAACACCTTGAGTTAAAGCCATTTATCTTGTAAATTATAAAGAGAAAACACACAACTCTAAATATGGAATACGAGGTAATAATTGGTTTGGAAATTCATGCGCAAATTTCAACGAAAACAAAAATGTTTTCATCTGATAGTGCAAATTATTTTGGTAAAGAACCAAATATTAATATAAATCCAGTTTCAATGGCTTTTCCGGGTCAATTACCAGTATTGAATAAAGAAGCTGTTTACAAAGGAGTTAAAGCTGCTTTAGCTTTAAATTGTCAAATCCATGAATTTAGTGTTTTTGATCGAAAAAACTATTTTTATCCAGATTTACCAAAAGGTTATCAAATTTCTCAGTTTGAAAAACCAGTTAGTACAAACGGTTCAATAGAAATTAGTTTTTCTGAGGGACAAACAAAAATAATTAATATTACTCGTTTACATTTGGAAGAAGATGCCGGAAAGTTAACCCATTTTCAAGGTGGAACTCTAATTGATTTTAATCGTTGTGGTGTTGGATTGATGGAAATTGTTAGTGAGCCTGATTTACGTAGTGCTGAAGAAGCTGTTGCTTATGCCAAATCAATTCAGATGGTATTACGTTATACAGACTCAAGTGATGCTGATATGGAAAAGGGGATGATGCGTTTTGATGCTTCAGTATCTTTACGTCCGAAGGGAGAAGAAAAACTTTATCCACGAGCAGAAATTAAAAATTTAAATTCATTTCGCTCTTTATATGCAGCTATTAAATATGAAATTGTAAGACAAAAGGAACTTTGGGATAAAAATGAAACCCCTCCAAAAGATTCTACTGTAGGTTATAATGATACTACTGGAAAAACATATTTTATGCGGTGGAAAGAAGGAGCTGATGAGTATAGATATTTTCCCGAACCCGATTTACCTCCTTTGGTTTTAAAACAGGAAGGAATAGAGAATTTCACGGATATGATTGCCGACGAAACAGTTGC
>CAZGKO010000013.1:28787-34496 GCA_964526005.1 uncultured Candidatus Peribacteria bacterium | reverse complement strand
TATCGTAAAAGTTAATTAATTGAGTTAATCCTACAACTTCTAAAACATCCAAAACATTGGGACGAGCGGCTGCGACGGCAATTTCTCCTTCTCCTTCAGAAATTTTGCCGTACCAATCGGTGAGATAACCGATTGATTTACTATTCATGTATTCAAGTCCGGAGAAGTCCATAATTAGAAATAAATTTTTTGGATTTTCTTAAATTAACTTGTAAATAATTTTGGCTTTTTCATCGACATTACTTTCATCAAGTTGTCCTTGAAATTTAATTAATTTAGCAGCTTTGTCTTTATCGGAGACGCTGATATTATCAATGGTGATGGTGATATCGGTCATGATTAATTTTTGTTATTATTTGTTCTTTATTAATTAAGCATAATTGGTTCGGTTTTGGCAAGAGTATCTGAACGATTTGATTTGAATTTTGGATCATTTAATAGTTTTTTAACTATTACTTTAATTCCACCTGTTTCTATATCGGTAAATTCGAGGGTATCTGTCCACTCTGCAACAATTTTAGGCAAACCTCGTCCGCGAATTGATCTATTTATATTAGGGTCATTTCTGCGTTCTTCAACAATTTTGGATAAGTCGGCAGCTTTAAGATGAGCGATACCCGTGCCAGTATCTTCCACTTCGATCTGAATTGATTCTTTGGGGACACTATAAAAGCTAATAACAATGTTATTGCCGGGTTTAGAGCCATATTCAATGGCATTGTTACAAAGTTCATCGACAATGGATTGAAATCTAAATGCCCATTTTTCTGAAAAATCAGTCATATTTTTAATTAGATTTAATGTGAAATCCCGGATTCCAGAAAGAAAATAGGCCTGAGTAGGTATAGTGATAATGATTTTAATCGGTTGATTTAATAAGTTTTTGTCTGGTAAAGCCATATATTTATATATAAATCATATTATAATATCAAATTTTGTGTAAAATGTCAAAAATAGGAAGGCAAAGTGTGATTTTTAAGGTAAGGGCTTAAACAAGTTTAAAATGAAGAATTTATTTGAGTTGTTGAATAGTTGTGCTTCTTTAGTTTAATTTTAATCGATTTTTGGCTTGCAATTAACATGAAGATATATTAAATTGTCGCTGTTTTATTTAAAGTTTGTATCTGGATTGTGCTGTCCTCTAATAAATTGCATTTATTGGCTAAGCATAAAAAGAAGGATATGAATTAACCCAAAGGATATATGTCACAAATAACGGTTAAAGAAATGCTTGATTCAGCTTTGCATTTTGGGCATCAGACAAAACGTTGGAACCCTAAAATGAAAAGTTTTATATATGGTTCAAAAAATGGAATACACATTATTGATTTAGATAAGACTGCTTTGTATTTAGATAGGGCGATGGAATTTATTAAATTGATGGTTGGACAAGGTAAATCAATAATGTTGGTTAGTACTAAGCCACAAGCTTCAAAATTAATTATGGATGCTGCTAAAGGAAGTAGTATGCCGTATGTAATTAATAAATGGATTCCCGGTTTGATTACAAATTTTTCAACTATTAAAAAAAGAATTAAGTATTTTAATGATCTTTATAATTCTGAAAAATCTGGAGAGCTTGAGAAATATACTAAAAAGGAAATTTCTAAATTTAAAAAAGAATTGGTAAAACTAGACGATGCTTTTGGTGGAGTTCGAGATTTAGATAAGTTGCCACAGATGATTTTTGTAGCTGATGTTATTCGTGATAAAATCGTTGTTAAAGAAGCTAATAAAATGAAAATTCCGATAATTGCAATTGTTGATTCAAATGCTGATCCTAATGGAATTGATTATCTAATTCCCGCTAATGATGACGCTATTTCTTCTTTAACCTATATTATTAAAAAAGTTGAAGAAGCTATTTTAGAGGGTAAAGGAACAAAAAAATAGTTCCTCAATAAATAAAGAATTTTTATGCAAACAACAAACCAAGATCAGGAGTCAAATCCTGAACAAAATAATGTAACAGGAGTTGATAATCAAGCGGCAGAGCAGTCTCCTGCTCAAACTTCGGCTCAAGTTCCTGTGACAGAAAAACAGCCGACACAGCATGTCTCTGTGGATCAAACAGCTGCTCCTATAGGTCAAACTCCTGCTGCAAATCAGCAAACTCAAGCTGCTCCTATAATGGAGCCGCAAACTCAACAAACTCCTGCTGCAAATCAGCAAACTCAAGCTTCGGTTGTAAAACCTGTAACTGAAATGAAAAAAACTGCTCAAAAAATTACTGAACAAGGTGAAGAAGTGGCTCAAGGATTACAGAAATTAGGATCAAAGTTGGTGGTATCTACTACTCATGGAAAACAACTTCAACCTGCGGTAAAACAGGATGAAAAGGTATATGCTGCAGTTTCATATTTACCTTTATTAGCAATTGCATGTATTATTTTTAAGCCGAATTCTTCTTTTGTTAGATTGCATGGGAGACAAGGTTTAATGTTATTTATTTTATTTTTTCTGACATTAATTTTAGTAGCAATTGTGACTGCATTTCCGGTTATAGGTGCAATATTGGGAGTATTATTTGGATTGGTTCCATTTGGTTTGATGTTGCTTGGTTTTTATTCTATTTATCTTGCTTTATCAGGATATTGGTGGAAAATTCCAGTAATTGGTCAAATGGCTGAGATTATTCCGGTAGAATCTTTAGCTAAAATGGCTAAAGAAAATTTGGCAGGTCAAGTGAATATTGCTAAAGAGGATTATGAAAATAGACAAAAGACATTGGGCAAAGAAAAAGCTGAATCTGTAGAAAAACCTGTGGCAACTCAAGATGCTATCCCAACTTCTCCAGAATCTCCAAATTCTGTGGTTAAAGAAGAATCTCCAAAAGTTGAAGATAAAACGGTTGAAGAACCTAAAAAATAAATTTTAATTTTTTAATAAGAAAAAGTCATGGCGGATACTTTAGAATTAATAAAAAAGTTACGTGAAACTACAAATGTTTCGATGATGGCTTGTAAAAAAGCTTTAGATGAGAATAATAATGATTATGACAAAGCTTATGAACAGCTTAGAAAAAGGGGTATAGTAAAAGCTGCTGAAAAATCAGAAAGATCTACTATGCAAGGGATTATTGTTTCTTATATTCATGGAAATAGAAAAATTGGAGCTATGGTGCAATTGGCTTGTGAAACTGATTTTGTGGCAAAAAATGATGATTTTGTGCAATTAGCAAATAATTTGGCAATACAAGTTGTAGCTGCAAATCCAATGGGAATTAACTCTGAGGATATTGATGAAAACTTTATACAAAAAGAGAGGGAAATCTGGGAAGAACAATTAAAGAATGAAGGGAAACCTGATGATAAGATTGAAATGATATTAAATAATAAAGAAGGGAAATTTAAAGAAGAAAATTGTTTGATGAAACAGGTTTTTGTTAAAAATCCTGAACAAAATGTTGAACAATTGATTCATGATGCGATCAATAAATTGGGTGAGAATATAAAAGTAGTTAAATTTGTGAGATATTCTATTTAAAGCTAAAAATTGTTTTAAAAAAGTTGAGAATTTAATTTATTGTTTTTTTTGAGTTCTTGACTGTTTACTTTTTACTGATTTTAATGTAAAATAGTAAGATATTTAAATAAATATAAAAAATATGGATTTGACGGTTATGGATACGAATAATAGAACAGATGTTCTAACATTGGTTAAAAATGAGGATGAAAACTTTAAATATGTTATGATTGATTTTATTGGGGAGATGGATTCTTCTTCTTTGCCAAAAGCAAAGGATTTTCTAAATGAGATAATGAAAGATTTTAGACAAGATTATTTGTTATTTAATTTTATAAATTTAAAATATATTAATAGTGAAAGTATTGGATTTGTATTACAGATTTATGAAAAATTAAATAAAATGAAGAAAAAATTAGTGATAATTGGGGCTAAAAAGAATATTTTTGATGTACTATCTGTGATTGGTATGTTTGATACGGTGGCTCATTTTAATTCACTTCCAGACTTTATTAAAAGTTTATAGATGAAAGCCATATATGCCAGAAAAATAGTATTTAGATTGAGTGTGTTTTTTTTGGTATTAAGTGTTTTTCTCTATTTGCTCTCTGCAATATTTGGATATTTTGAAGTTCCAAATTGGATTTTTTTAGTACTTGGTATTTTATATCTTTTTATAGCTGTTTTTGTTTATTATCAAGCTTGGATACGTCCACTGGATAAGATTTTAATTCAGATTAGGATGTTACTTTCAGATAGAAAATATAAGAAAATATTGACCAATAGAATAGATGAAATTGGTGTTATTGCTCATTTCTTTAATCAAATGACAGATATATTTGAAAAGGTGTCAGAAGAAATACGATTAGGTGAAAGAGTGACTGGAGAGTTGAAAACGGCGGGACAATTACAGAAAGAACTAATTCCAAATACTGCTCCAAGTATAACGGGTTTGGATATTGCGGTTAAAAATAGGTCTGCCGAGGAACTTGGAGGTGATAATTTTGATTTCATTACTGTTGGTCAAAATAATTATATTTATGTGGGAGATGTGACCGGACATGGTATACCTGCGGCAATAGTGATGACTATGGTGAATACTTTGATAAATACTTTTAGTGGAATTTTGGATAGTGCTTTTGAAATTGTAAAAGATACAAATACACAATTAAAAAAGAGGATTCGTTCTACGATGTTTATGAGTATGATTTTTTTAAAATGGGATAGTTTGAATAGGAAAATGACATATGTTGGTTGTGGACATGAGTATATTATTATTTATCGGGCAAAAACGGGTCAGGTGGAAGTGCAAAAAAGTGGCGGAATTGCATTAGGAATGATAGCAGATAATTCTAAAATTATAAAAGAGTTGGATTTGTCTTTGGATATTGGAGATATGGTCGTTTTATATACAGATGGTATTACTGAGGCAAGGAATATGGAAGGTGAAATGTTTGGATTGGAAAGACTTCAGCAATCGGTAGAAAAAAATGCGGGTCAAGGTGACAGTCAGTCTTTGATTCAAACTATTGCACGAGAATTTTCTAAATTTGTTGAAGATCATGTACAAGAAGATGATGTTACTTTGATTGTTATTAAGAAATTGGGGGAAACTGAAAAGGCAAAATCATTTATGGATCAAAAAGTTGAAAGATGGAATACAAAAGAAGAAAAAGATGCTGGAATTGCTGATTCGGTGCAAGATCAATCTTCTGAAGTAAAATCTTAAAAAGATGCTTTAATTATTATTAATTAACATTTTTATATTTTTTGGTAAAATCTGAGCAAATGTAAAAATAATGTATGCTGATTCATCAGTTTGATTATAATTTGCCTAAAAAATTGATAGCACAATCCCCTACTTTGCCAAGGGATTATTGTAAATTATTGGTTTATGATCGAAAAACGGATCAAATTTATCATGAACCATTTTTCAATATTATTAAATATATTGGGAAAAATGATGTTTTAATTCTTAATAAAACAAAGGTTATTCCTGTTAGGATAAATTTTCAGTGGAATCAGAAAGAAGTGGAAATATTTTTTATTAAAAATATAGTGGGGAATTATTGGGAAATAATGGGATCTCCTGGCAAAATGTTGAAAAAAGGAGAGAAAATTATTATAAAAAAGAAACTGATAATTGAGATTATAGATAAAATTGGAAATTTTTATCGAAAAGTAAGAATTAATTTAAATAAAAATGATTTATTATATTTCTTGAAGGAGAATGGAAAAATGCCA
>CAZGKO010000013.1:20354-28777 GCA_964526005.1 uncultured Candidatus Peribacteria bacterium | reverse complement strand
CCCCCTTATATTAAAACATATTTAAATGTGGATTACTATAATTCAGTGTTTGAGGAAAAGGGAGAAAGTATAGCAGCACCAACTGCTGGATTACATTTTACTCAAAGATTATTAAATCAAATAAATTGTATGGGTACAGAAATAGAATATATTAATTTGCAAGTGGGTTTAGGGACATTTATGCCAATTAAAGCATTAGATCTGAATAGACATAAAATGCATAAAGAAAGTTATGAAATTGAAATTTCAGTGGTAAAGCGTTTAAATAAGGCGAGAAAATTAGGAAAAAGAATGATAATGGTGGGGACAACGGTAGTGAGAGCTTTGGAGGATAATTATAAAATATTTAGGAAATTTGAAAGTGGTGAATTTAATACTAATATTTTTATAACAAATATGGAACAATTCAAAGTAACTGATGCTTTATTAACAAATTTCCATCTTCCGAAAAGCACTTTATTGGTATTAGTTAGTGCGATGATTGGAAGAGAAAAAGCATTGAAAATTTATGATGAAGCTGTTAAAAGGAAGTATGCTTTTTTTAGTTATGGTGATGCAATGTTAATATTATGAATTATGAATAATTTAGAAAAGATTTTTACGAAGAGATACTGGTTTAGAAGGAATTTAAAATTATTTGGGTTTATTAAAAGTACCAATAAATATATTGCTTATAGAAGGGTAGAGAAAAAAAGAATATTATTTGAGGCACTTCATCCTTTTGGAAAACGTCCTTTTTTAAATTTAGCAGAATATAATACCGCTCAGATCGCACATTTTGCAGCTATGGAATCTAATTCTCCAGTTGTTATTTCTTTAGTACCGCGTCATTTGGCAGATTTAAATAAAAGTTATAAAGCTAAAATGACAAAAATGATATATCCCATAAATGAAATATTACAAAAAGAAGCTATTAAAGAATATCATGCAATAATTATGGATTGTTTAAGGGCAAATAAAGAAGATAACTTCTTAAAACAAGAATTATTAATGATAAGTTTGCATGGCATGAAAAATAGTCCAGTTACTGATGTGGATTTGGGTACAGGTGGCGGGAAAAAATGCAATTATGGTTTAGCAGTTTGGATAAAAGAAGAGTTAGAAAAAAACATGAAAAGTTATGGGATTAAAATAAATATAACTATAGACAAATTATTTTCAAATAGCTGGGGAAATTTTACTTTGAAAAAGAAAAAATATTTAGGAAAGAATTTAAAATTACTGCAAATAGAAATGTCACAAGAGATGCGAATTAATTATCCATATCAATTAGCTCTTTCTTTAGGGAAAATTGCAGATAAATTTTCAAAATATGAAATTGAAAGGAAAGAATTATGCTTTAATAATTTGGAAGAAATGGTATTTGATGTTTATCAGGTTGAAGATTATACTGATATGAAACAGCCTAAAATTTATTTAAGTTATAAACAAAGAAAAAGTTTTAAAACAAGGGTAAGGGAAACACTTGTGCTGAAAGGATTGGATGGTATAGAGTTTTCCGTGCATGCTGCCAAACGAGATAAACTTAGTTTTAATGAGATTGGTATGAGTCAAGCTGTTATGGAGTATAAAGGTATATCTGTTGGTCATAAATTTTGTATTTAAATTGTTATGAAAAAATTAAAAATTGGGATTCTGGATTTTACAGGATTAACTAAAACATCAAGAACGGCATCTGATACTTCTAGGAAGGAGATTCGTATGCTTAAACGGGAAATTGTTAAGAGTGGGTATAGGCCAATCATTTATAAAGTTGAGAAATGCCAATTATATTATCATGGTTCAAAAGCTGATATGTTATATAATAATAAGCTTATCAAGGCTTGTGATATTTTAATTCCACGTATTTCAAGGAATAATAATATTGCACTGGAAACTGCATTAATTCAGCAATTTGAGATATTAGGTATACCTTTGTTAAATGACTATTATGCTATTAATAAAGGTAAAAATAAATTAAAAACGATGCAGGTTTTAACACAGTTTGGTATTGCAGTTCCTAAAACAATTGTGGTTAGAAAATTGAATTATTTAGATGGTGCTATTGAAATGCTTGGGGGATATCCGATTATTCTAAAAACCGCTTTTGGTTCATATGGATCAGGTGTTGCAATTGTGGAAAGTAGAAGATCTTTATATTCTTCATTAGATATTATTTGGAAGAGTATAAAATTGAATATTATTTTAATTCAGGAATATATTGCGGAGGCAGAGGGTAATGATTATCGGGCATTTGTAATTGATGATAAAGTGGTTGCGTCAATGATGAGATCGGCTTCAGATGGTGATTTTCGATCAAATCTACATCAAGGTGGGACTGCTGTGAAAGTGATTTTAACAAAAGAAGAAAAACAAATTGCAATAAAAGCGACTAAAGCTTTAGGTTTGCAGATGGCCGCTGTAGATATTCTAAGGTCTAAGAATGGTCCCGTAATTATGGAAGTTAATGCTAATCCAGGTTTTTATGGTTTAACCGAAATTACTGGTATTAATGTGGCCGAAAAGATTGTCAAACAGGCTGTAAAAGTTGCTGAGGGGTATCATAAAGGGAAATATGCTATAGTGTAAGCGTTTTTCCTATTTCATAATGCAACTGAAGGTCTTTATTTTTAGGTGATTTTATGGTAAAATGAAATGATCTAAAAATAAAAGTATGAATAAATATATTAAATTAGCTCTGATAACAGGTCTGGGAATAGTGTATATGGCTAGTTTAGGTAGTTTAGCATTAGCACAAAATTATTTAACTGGTTCGGTATTAAATACATCCGCTGGTAATCCTGTTTTATTATCTGCAAAGACTACTTTATTGACTGAAAAAGTAAATTTTCGGGTTACAAAGCCTAATGGACTGGTTGTAACTATGAGTTCAGATTTAAATTCCAATGGTGAGGCAAAAATCTTATTAGACGGGTATCATACCAGTGAGGCAGGGCATTATGATTTAGAAGTGACTCAGGGGGATAATTTAACAAATAATGTAGGTTTTAATGTTTTACCAGGTCTTGTGGATGCTTCTAAATCGCAAGTGGAGCTTGCAACTGCAATGGCTGACTTGAATAAAAATATTAAAGGAAAAGTGACACTAGAAGATAAATATGGAAATGTTGTTAAAGGTCATCAGGTGAAAATAATTAGTAGTAGAAATGCTGATGTTATTTCTGTTACTGATGGGGTTACAGATAAGAATGGTAATGTTGATTTTAATATTTCTTCATTGACCGCTGGAGTTAGTTATATTTCGGTTTTAGATATGACGGATAATATTGTGTTAAATAATAGGGTAAAAATTATATTTGCAAATAATTTGGATGATATTGCTGGTATAGGTGGTAATTTGATTCCTCAAGCTATGGCTAAGACAACTACCACCACAGGATCTTTTTATGCATTTGATTTATCTGGTTTTCCTAATAATATTCAACCTAATCAAAATATTTCTTTTACAGTTAAGGCTGTAGATCAAAATGGGAATGTGGTTCAGAATTATACTGGAACGGTTAGATTTTCATCAAATGGTAATAATAGTTCAGCAGTTAGTTTACCTTCAAATTATACTTTTTTAGCTTCAGATTTAGGTGAGCACAAATTTGATTTAGGTTTAAGTTTTACAACTTCAGGAACATATACCATTATTGCAAATGATTTGAGTGATAAATTTAAACAAGGGCAAAAGAAAATTACTGTAGGTCAATCTGGTTTGGCAGGAAGCTCTACCCCCTCTTCTACACAACAGATAATTGTTATTACACCAAGTGCGGGGACTTATAGTCAGGCAACACAAACAATTTCAGGTACAACTGTAAGTAATTATCAAGTGGAAATATTTGATAATAATCAATCGCTTGGAAAAGTTACAGCGGGGGTTGATGGGAAATTTACTTTTCAAACACAACCGTTGAGTGATGGTAATCATGAAATTTATGTAAATGCAATTGATCCGATTTCCCAACAAGTAAAATCTACTTCTAAGAAAGTTAAAATTATAATTGATACTATTCCACCTAAAATAGATCAACTTGATATTAAGCCAAGTGGGAAAATTAAGCCCGGAGGTATCATTACAATTACTGTACATAGTGAAAAGAATCTTCAACAGGCTGTCGCTTTATTTAATTATAATATTGTACCTTTAAAACCGACAACTGCAGATCCCACAATTTATGTTGGACAAATAGCAGCGCCTCAACAGTCGGGAGATTATCCGGTAGATATTAATTTAGTGGACGAGCTTGGTAATGATGCCACTTTTTCTAAACAAGCCAATGTGACTGTTAGTGGGACTTCGGCAAAGGCAACATCAAATGTTCCTGCAACTGGTGATTCTACTAAAGGAATTACTCCTGCACCAAAGACAACTGGAACAACTACTTCTAAAACTGATCAAAAGGGCTTCCCTTCAACGGTTACTGGATTGGTAGCTTACGGTGCAGATCATCGCGTTACTTTGGTTTGGGATACTGCAACAGATAAGCAGAAAATAAAAAATTATAAGGTTTATTTTGGTCATGATTTAAAAAATCTAGACCATAATATTTCGACTAAAGATGCTAGTACAACATGGTATGTGCCGAATTTAGATAATGGAAAGGAGTATTTTTTTACGGTCACCGCAGTTGATGACCAAGGTAATGAAAGTGTTAATAAAAGTGAAATGGTTAGTGGAATTCCTTTTGTTTTGGAGGTAAATAATGCTTTAAATGTAAATTCAAATGTGAAACCTTTACCTACTCCGAATTTACATGCTGCTGCTTATAATGGACCTTTGCCTTCACAGACACCAAAAACTGGTCCAGCATTATTTGGTGTGCTTCTTGCGGCTGGTGCTTTAGGTACATTTTTTACCAAGAAAAAATAGTTGGAAGCTGAGGCTTAAATTGTTATGATATAATCATCTTAAACTAAGAAGATGACCTCTTATTTGGTGATGGTAGTTAATTTGTTTGCCGATCTAATGGAATTAGCAATAATCTTTAGAGTAATTATGAGTTGGTTTAAGGTAGGAGGATATAGTACAACCAGTAAATTAAAATATTTTATTGATGATGTTACTGAACCTGTTATGAGAGTTGCGGCTAAAGTGACACCAAGGACGGGAATGATTGATTTTTCTCCTTTGATTGCGGTGATGGGATTGGAATTGATTAGAATGATTATCACTGCTATTTTGATGTAAATTATTTTATTTTGAATGAAACTTTATAATACTCTTACAAAGACGGTTGAAGAGTTTGTACCGATTAAAGCAGGAGAAGTTAAGATGTATTGTTGCGGTCCAACTGTTTATTCTTATGCTCATTTAGGTAATTTTCGTTCTTATTTGTTTGAAGATTTATTGCGTAGGGTATTAGAATATAATGGTTATACGGTTCATCAAATTATGAATATAACTGATGTTGGTCATTTGACCAGTGATGAAGATTTTGGTGAGGATAAAGTGGAAAAAGAGGCATTAAAGGTAGATATGACTGTTTGGGATCTGGTTGAGACAATTACAAGCCGATTTCTTGAAGATATGAAAATATTAAATATTGAATTACCAGAGAAATTGCCACGGGCAACAGAACATATTAAAGATCAAATTAAATTTATTGAAAAATTGGAAAAGAAGGGGTTTTGTTATCGTATTTCTGATGGAATTTATTTTGATGTTTCTAAATTTACAAATTATGGCAAATTATCTGGACAAAATCTAAAAGATAAGAAAGCGGGGGCAAGAGTTGAAATTAATGATGAAAAAAAACATCCATTTGATTTTGCACTTTGGAAGTTTTCTCCTGAGGGGCAGCATCGACAAATGGAGTGGAAATCTCCTTGGTCAGAAAAAGGATTTCCGGGATGGCATATTGAGTGTAGTGCAATGAGTCTTAAATATTTTGGAGAGCATTTTGATATTCATTGTGGTGGAGTAGATCATTTAACTATTCATCATGAAAATGAAATAGCTCAAAACGAAGCGATGGTTGGAAGAAAAACTGTGAATTATTGGATTCATGGTGAATATATGATGATTGATGGAAAAAGGATGGGAAAATCAAATAGAAATGCGTATTTGGTTCAAGATTTAAAAAACAGAGCTATTGACCCTTTGGCTTTTAGATATTTTAATTTAGGTACTCATTATAGAATTCAGTTAAATTTTACATGGAAAGGTATAGAAGCTGCTGCTACTGCGTTGAAAAGATTGAAAATACAAATAGCAACAATAATTAAGAAGATTAAAAGTTCTGGAGAAATAGATAGAGATTATCAAAAAAGATTTAACAAAGCTGTTAGTAATGATTTAAATTCTGCAAAAGGATTAAGTCTTTTATGGGAAGTTTTAAAATCAGATATGAATGATGCTGATAAATTAGTCACTGTTTTAGATTTTGATAAAGTTTTGGGATTGAAACTTGATAAAATAGAAGATGATAAAATTGATATAGATGATGTGGCTAAACAACTTTTGGCAATGAGGGAAAATGCTAGAAGAGAGAAAGATTTTGCTGAATCTGATAGATTAAGAGATGAATTAAAAAAAAGAGGGTATCTTGTAAAAGATACTGCTGATGGACAAATATTAGAGAGAGGATAGGAGTTTTTGGCTAAGGGTGGTGATATCTCCTGCTCCCATAGTTACAATAATATCGAATTGATCATGATTTTTTTTAATTAGTTCAGCAGTTTTATCAATACTTTCGCTATAAGTAGCTTTTCCGGGATTTTTTTGATTTAATAATGTAACTATTTTTTCGGCATTGATTTTTTTTATGTCAGTTTTAGAATCCCGAGCGGCATAAATATTTGGAATATATATATGATCCGCTAATTGCAGTGATTCTAAAAATTCACTTAATAAACTGATGGTTCGGGAATATTGATGTGGTTGAAATACTAAAAGTAATTTTTGTCCAGTTTTTAAGATTTCTCTACATGAATTGATTGTTGCACGAATTTCGGTAGGATGGTGAGCATAATCGTCAATGATAATTGTTTTTCCCAATATCCCTTTTTTCTCAAAACGACGATTTGCTCCCTTAAAATTATTAAGGGCATCAATAGTTTTATTTAAGTCGAGTTTAAAATATTCTGATAAAATAATTGTTGGTGTTGCATTGAGAATATTATGTTGTCCGGGAAATTGTAAATTTATATGAATAATTTTATTGTTCGGGGTTTTAATAGTTTTATCTATAATTTTATAATCAGCTCGATGTGATTTTCCAAATGTTATAATTTGAAAGGGATATTTTTGTTGTAATAACTTTTGAATATTTGGATCATCTATATTTGCAATTAATAAGCCAGTATTAGGCAATGAGGAGATAAATTTATGGAAAGATTTTATATATTTTGTATGATTCTGAAAGTAGTCTAAATGATCAATTTCAATATTATTAAGGATGATAATTTGAGGTGAGTAATTAAGAAATGAATCTTGATATTCACATGATTCAAGAATTAACCAATCGGACATTCCCGCTCGATAGTTTTGATTCTTAAAATCTGGTAATAATGCACCCACGATAACACTTGGATCGAAATTATTTTTAGTTAAAGCAAATCCAAGCATTGCTGTGGTGGTTGTTTTTCCATGAGTACCACAGATGGCAATTGTTTTTAATGATTTGGTCAATAATCCAACAGCTTCAGGGTATGACAGGCAAGGGATTCTAAGCTGTTTAGCTTTCAATAATTCCGGATTATCCATAGTTATAGCGACCGTATAAATAACCAATTGGATTTGAGTTGAAATGTTTTCTTCAGAATGTTGAGTAAAAATATTGATCCCCTCTTTTTTAAGTAGTTCTAAATTAGTGCTTGGAAAAATGTCCGATCCACTGATATTATATTTGTTTTGGGCTAGAATTCGCGCTAAAGCACTGATTCCAGCACCTCCTATTCCAATGAAGTAAATATTTTGATATGCTTCAAATTGTTCTAAAAAATTTTTAGTCATAAGGTGATTATGAGACCGCAATTCAATACAAGTTTAACCCGTTTGATTATAGTTGGCGAGTTAATTTTGGTTGTTTATTTACTTTATACTCTAACTGTTTCAGTTTATAAAAGTTATCAGTTGGATCAGATTATTGCAGAATATCAAAATGAAAATACTCATATTGAACAACAAAATAAAAAGAAAACTGAAGATTATGACTATTTTACTTCAAATAATTATATTGAAAAAATTGCTAAACAAAATCTAGATTTGATAAGACCTGGTGAACGAGTGATAGTGATGCCTAAATTGGATTCGGACTATATAGTTCAACCAAATGTTGATAATAGCAAGAATTATGCACAGATGTCTAATGTTCAAATTTGGTGGAGTTTTTTCTTTGACAGTGCCAATTAATTTTTGTAAAGTAGCTTTACTTTGGCGTGGGTATTTTGGAGGTATTTTGACGCGGGGTAGAGCAGTGGCAGCTCGTCGGGCT
>CAZGKO010000013.1:0-20344 GCA_964526005.1 uncultured Candidatus Peribacteria bacterium | reverse complement strand
AGGACAATAAAAACTATGAAGCGCTTAGTAATCCAGAGAAGTGGTGGAGGTTTTTCTTTGACATACAGTGACATTAAAAGTACATTATTGCACGCAATTGATGCATTTAGCGCGGGGTAGAGCAGAGGCAGCTCGTCGGGCTCATAACCCGGAGGTCGGTGGTTCGAATCCACCCCCCGCAACCAAAAGTTTTTTGAACTGGGATTTTTGAGATAAAATTATTTGAAAAAAAGTTTTTTTGAAGGGTAAAATTAATCTTTAAAAAGATTTTTTGAAGATTAATCAGTAAAATTGTCTATTAATATTGTCTATTAATATAGATAGAGTTTTTTATTGGTGGCAGGGGAGAGGATTGAACTCTCGACCTCAGGCTTATGAGTCCCGCGCTCTAACCATCTGAGCTACCCTGCCAAATATTTTAATTGAGAACAGGGGAATTTTAGTTAGTTTTATTTTAAAAAACAAGTATATTTATAGTGTAAATAAACCATGTTTACGATGTATCTGACTACTGAAGAAACAAAATTATCTAATAAGTTTAAAAAAGAGAAGGATATTATACTGAAACCGATTTGTGTAATTTTGAGTAAATTAAAGATTACACCGATTATTTTATCTTGGTTAGGATTATTTTTTATGGGGGTGTTTTTATATTTTATTCTTGGTGATTCTTATATAGCCTGGTTTTTTCTTTTAATATCTTTATTCTTTGACAATTTAGATGGAAGTTTGGCGAGGTATCAAAATATTGATGCTGAATCAGGATTTTGGATAGATATTCTAATTGATAATTTTGGATTTTTTATAGCTCTTTCTTTTTTAATTTGGTATGGAAAGATTATTCATTTTTGGGGAATTGCTTATTTTATTAATTATATTTTCATGTTTGGAATTTCTATTTATGGATTGGTTAATGAGAAAATAATTGTTCCCGTGTTTAGAACGAAATATTATGTTTTTATTTTTTATTTTATAGATTTTATTTGGTCTACAAATATATTAAATCCATTTTTAGTTTTATTGAGTATATATATGTTAGTGATGAATATCTCTAATGTGTTATTATTAATAAATAATGGACGATTTAGGAAAAATATTATTTAACACGATTTTGGTATTTTTACTGGCTTATTTAGTTAATATGATGCCATTGATGATTTATTCAATTCCTATTGCGAAACCTTTATTTAAGTATCGTATTGATTTTGGATATAAATTAGGTAGAGGAGATTTATTTGGGAAAAATAAAACCTGGGTCGGTTTAATATCGGGGGTTATTGGTGGGTTGGTTAGCGGATATATTATGTTTTTAATTGTATTCACATATTTTTCAATTGGTAATGATGATATTTATAAGATATCATTTAATGATGTGATATATGGTATGATAATTGGTTTTGGGGCATTGTGGGGATTTGGTGAAAAGTTTTTTTAAGAGGAGACTAACAATAAAATCAGGGAAACCATGGTGGATTTTTGATCAAATTGTTTATTTTGTGATTGCACTAATAATCACTCCCCTGCTTCATGTAGGAATGAATGTTATTGCTTTTAAATTAAAATTAAAAAAAGTCTGGTGGTAATTAGATTAAATGTAATATTGAATTCTGTAAATTGAGGAAATTACCTGATTTTGGTAGTAAAATAAATTGTCCAGTAATGCTTTTAGAGGCTTTTAAATAATTTGCGCTGCTTATTACATTTCCTGCAAAGAGATCAAATCCTTTGTATTTTTCAAAATCCATGACCAGATCTATAAAATTTAGATTTGTTTTTATATTTTTACTAACTATGTCAAAAATATTACTGTAAAAATTAATATTTTTAATGAGTCCTCTTGAAGCAATTTTTTGTTTGGCGGTTACTAAAATTAATTGTTGACGGCTGGCACGATCATAGTCAGAAGTGGTTTTGCGACTACGTGCATATTCTAGAGCTTTTTGACCGTTCATATGTTCCATGCCAGCCGTGAAATGTATTTTTTTATAGCCATAATTTGATGTTGGATAATATGGATCCACGAAACTTTTGGGAATATTGACATCGATTCCTCCAATTAAATTTATAAAATCAACAAATGCGTTGAAATTGACAAATATATATTGGTGTGGAGTGATTCCAGTTATTTTACCTATTACTTCTTCTATTTTGTTGAAACCATAAAATTCATAATACTCATTAATTTTCCTACCATTGTAATAAAGATCTCGGGGGATAGAAATTAAAAAGATTTTTTGTTTTGCCTTATCAATAACCACCAACATAATAGTATCAGTAAGTCTGCCATTCTCACCTAAGAGTAAAATACTTTCAATCTGGTTTGTGACGGCTTGTTTTTTAATGTTAATTTGTTTTTTAATTTGTAATTTATTAATAATTGAATCTTTTTGTATAAGTTTATTTTGAAGATTTGTTAAAGCGGCTTTGTTTACTACTTTTTGGTTTTTTAATCCTCCAACTTGATGTGATAAATTATTGATAGTCTGATTTGTGTTTTTAATTTTTTTATTTTGATTTGAATTATTTTCTTTCATTTGTTGATATAAATTTTGATTTTGACCTTTTAGTTGTCCCACTTCGTCAATTAAACTGTTAATTTCAAGATTTTTTTGTGAAATTTGAACATTATTATGTTTAAAATAAAAAACAAGTGCACCACTATTAAGCAGGGTGATAATGAGAATTAGGAATGTAGATGTTTTTATTTTTTTAATCATTGATATCAATACCAATACGATTTCTAATTTCCTGATCCACAAATTCTTTTTTACGACCATATTTTATTCGAGAATATTCAGTAACGATTTTTCCGACTTTTGGATTGGATTTGGACATATCATAAATAGTATCAAGTGAAAAAGGACGTGATGTAGTGCCTTTAATATTTAATTTGATATATGCTTTGTGATTGGCAATGCCTATAATATCTTGTTCGGTTAGAGTGGGGGCATATTCTTTTGCGAGATATTCACCATCATCAGCACCGACTTTAAATGACATCATTGTACCGACATTACCAAATACAGCGTCACGAATAGATGTATCATTCTTTTTTTCTAATTGTTTGATATATTGATTGGCTAAAATTAAAGCAAGATGATATTTTCTGGCTTCTGATAAAATCGAACAAAAACTATCAGTAGAAAAATTCTGAAACTCGTCCACATATAAATAAAAATCTTTTCTTTCATCTTCAGGCATATCAACACGGGACATTGCCGCCATTTGAATTCTGGCTACGAGTACTAGTCCTAAAAGTTGAGTATTTAAATCTCCAATCTTACCTTTAGATAAATTGAGTAGAAGAATCTGTTGATTGTCCATTGATTTACGAAAATTGAAGCCGGATTTTGTTTGTCCGATTGTGTTTCTCATAATGGCATTTGTGACAAATGGACCAAATTTTGCAGAAAAATAAGGAATCATTTCTTGCCTTTCACGATCACCAGTTTGAGCATATTCATGTTCCCAGAAAGAACGTACGATTGGGTTTTTTACTTTAGAAACCTTATATTTCATAAATTCATCATCTACGAAAATTCTAGGCACATCGATAAGTGTGGCTCCTTCATCTTTATCTTCCATCAAAGTTAAGCAAGCATTTCTAAAATAATGTTGAATACGAGGACCAAATATTTCATCACCGAATATTTTAATGAAAATTTCAGTAGCTTGACTGGAGGCAATATCCATTTCTTCGGGAGTATCAGCTTCAAGAATATTTAATCCCATCGGTCTTTCTGTATCTGCTGGATTAAATATAATAACGTCCTTGACTCTTTCTTTAGGAACAAAATTGATTAATTCTTCAACTAGATCGCCGTGAGGATCAATAATTGCTGCTCCATCACCATTTCTAAAGTCTTGTCGGGCTAAAAAACTAAGAAAAGCAGATTTACCTGCACCTGATTTTCCGATGACATAATGATGTCTAGTTCGATCATCACGTAGTATGTGTACTTCTCTCTTAATTCCACGGTATAAATTGTAACCGAGTAATACTCCATTATCGGGCGTATCAACCGGAGCGGGCAAAACTTTGTAAGACAACCAATTTATAACTGGACTGGTATTATAACGAGAGCATGGCAAATGGAATAAAGATGCTAATTCTTCGGAACTTAAAATCATATGTTTTTCGCCAAATCCCAATTTATCAACAAATCGGTTTTGATAATTAAATGCCATCCAAGGCGAGTTGATCATATCAATAGGGATATTTCTACGTGTTTGGAATTCATTTAAATATTCGTCTAAATATAAATTAAGACTTAAATTAATGCCATTGGTAATTTGTTCAGCTTTTTTTTCTGTTTCAGATGATCCGAATACTCGCATCATAACTTTAAATAATGGTTGACTACCTTTTTGTCCCATTTTTTTTGCTCTTTCTTCAAGTGGCTGAATCATACGAACATATCCTTTAGTATCTGCTTCACGAATTTTTGGAACTGCATTTCTACCTTTGAAAATTGCAATAAAAATATTAACTAACCAATTTAAACCTGGTATATTTACTGGAGGAAGGATTTTACCCAAGAAAAGTAATGAAGAGTATTTTTTTATTTTTTTGCTAGCTTTTTTATCTTTGATTGGTCGGATACATATTTGAATACCGGCAACCTCATTAGCTTCTAATTTGGAAAAAATATTTGTTAAATCATTGAGAGGATCATTTTCAACATATTTATAAGTTTTGAAAGGGAACCAAAATCCTTTTTTCAAAAATGCATAATACATTCTGAGTTTTCCTTTTGTAGTTTTTAAATGGTATTGATTTTCGGGAATAATATCTGCATTTGGATAATATGAGGTTATTTGTTTATTGATTAAATCACTAAATATTTTAGGACAACAAATATAGAAATTAACTACTTTATGTTCAGCTACTATTTCAAGAGAAATGATGTCAGCATGAAAAAGTTTAGTACGAATTAAATTGACTAAACTTAACTCTGCTAATTCATGAATATTTCTATAAAATTGTTCCATGATCCCAATTTTTTCTTTGAAGTCCTTTTCCTGTTTTCTCTCAATATCTTTTTTTGAATCTTCTCGGGGTATTCTTATTTTTAAATAAGCCATGCTTTTGTTCTGAATCAGCAGAAAAACAAATCTGACTACTACCATCAATAGTTTCAATATAAAATAAATTATTATCAGCCAAACTGCCAAATTTACATAACCAAATAAATCTCCGCGGTTAATTTGAGTGATTGGGTTTTGAAGTTGATTCAGAATCATTATGTATAAGATTATTTAAATCTATATATATTAACATAAAAACCCTCTTTTTTGAAGTATATGACTATGGTTTAGATTAAATAGCTCTGAATTAATATGGCTTATATAAGCTTAAATTTAAGATTCAAGTATGTGTCGAGCTCATTCGTCTTGACGCGTTCCTGTTTCATTGTGTCCCTGTCTCTAACAGTAACGGATTTATCCTGTTCGCTGTCAAAGTCATAAGTGATGCAAAATGGAGTCCCGATTTCGTCTTGGCGGCGGTAACGTTTGCCTATGGAACCGCTGACATCATAGTCGGTTCGGAAATTTTTAATTAATGTCTGAGTTAATTTTTCGGTTGGTTTGGATAATTTATTGGAAAGTGGAAGAATAGCAATTTGATAAGGAGCAAGGAATGATTTTAATTTCAAGACTACTCTACTATCTCCTTCTTCATTGGTTGATTCAATTTTTTCCTCATGATAAGAGCTTAATAAAACCATTAAAAGTGTTCTAGTTAATCCAAAGGTTGGTTCAATAATATGTGGAATAAAACGTTCTTTGGTATAAGGATCCAAATAACTTAAATCAATTCCACTTTTTTCACTATGATTTTTTAAATCGAAATTTGTACGATAAGCTAGACCATAAAGTTCTTTCCAGCCAAAAGGTGTATTAAATTCGATATCAATTGTTTTTTTGGAATAATGGGAGAGTTCATCTTGACCATGTTCGCGGATGCGAGTTAGTGACTGATCTAATCCTATGTATTCTATCCAATTTTGCATTTCTTGAAGCCAATACTTAAATGTTGATTTCCAATCTTTTTCATTTATAAAATATTCAAATTCCATTAAATCGAATTCAAGAGTACGAAAAATAAAATTGCCAGGGGTTATTTCATTTCTAAAAACTTTTCCTATTTGGGCTATTCCGAATGGGATTTTTTTACGAGAGGTATTTAAAATATTGCGAAAATTGGTAAACATGGATTGAGCTAATTCCCCTCTTAAATAAACAGGGGTATTATTATTAGATATTGGGCCAATGAAAGTTTTAAAAAGTAGATTGAAAACACGGGTATTAGTAAAATCCTTATTTCCACATTTTGGACATTTAATATTATTTTCAGTAATTAATTTATCTAAATCAATAGGGCTGAGCCCCTCTACTTTAAGCCCTTCAACACTATTTTCAATTAAATGGTCGGCACGAAATCTCGTATGACAATTTCTGCAATCGACCATTGCATCATTAAAATTTTCAATATGTCCACTTGCCTCCCATACTTTAGGATTCATTAAAATAGAAGCATCTAAACCTACCATGTCTAATCTATTTTGAACAAAATATTTCCACCATGCCTGTTGAATATTATTTTTTAATGCTATACCGAGTGGTCCATAATCCCAAGTATTGGCTAATCCGCCGTAAATTTCAGAACCTTGAAAAACGAATCCACGTTGTTTACAAAGGGCAATAATTTTATCCATTAGATTTGCGGACATATTTATTTTTTCTTAGAATCTATGTTTTTATTTCTCCAATCTAATAAAGAATTACTGAGTAGATTTAATAAACTTTCAGCACTGTTGTGAGTTAAATTAATTCTACTGATTAGTTTAATTGTAGTTGGTTGTTGATTTGGCATTAAATAGCCAAAATCAAGGATGACCTCATTTTGATTGATATGAATTGAAACAGCATTGGAATAAGTCCCCTGTTCCATTGCAGGTTCAATTTTTAATTGAATATTCTTTGAATTGTCGTTTTGATTATCATTTTGATTATCACTCATAAATTAATTGTTAATTGTTAATTGTCCACAGGCCGCGTCGATATCCTGACCCATTGTGATTCGGATTGTAACATTGACCCCGTGTTTTTGTAAGCTTTTTTTAAAATTTAAAATGTGTGCTCTTTTTGAGTTTCTGATTCCCTCTATTCCCGTGAAATTATATGGTATTAAATTAATATGAATTAACTTATTTTTAGCAATTTTAGCAAGTTCCACTGAACATTCTTCGGTATCATTGATATTATCCAACATTACATATTCAAAAGAAACACGGCGATTGGTTTTGTTTAAATAATACTGAAGAGCATTATTAAGTTTCTCAAGATTATAAAGTTTGGCAACTGGCATAATCTTTTCACGAATTGTTTGAATAGGTGCGTGTAATGATATTGCTAAATTAAATTGTGCTTTTTCATCGGCTAATTTTCTAATTCCATCTGCCATACCTGAGGTTGATATGGTAATTCTTCTGGCTCCAAGGTTAAGGTATTTATTGTTATTCATTAGATAGGTGGCTTTAAGAACATTGTCATAATTCATAAAAGGTTCTCCCATTCCCATAAAAACAATATTTGTAATCTTTTTATTTTCTTTGAATAACATTAAATGAAAAAATAAAACTTGATCAAAAATTTCTTGATACGTGAGATTTCTTCCAAATTTCATGGTTCCAGTGGCGCAAAATTTGCATCCCATCTGGCAACCCGCTTGAGATGATATACAAATAGAATTTCGACCGTCTTGATAACGCATTAAAACGGCTTCAATTCTTTGTTTTGAATTAAGTTCAAATAAAACTTTTTGCGTATCTTGATTTTTAGATATCTTAATAAGAATAGGTTTAATGCTTAATATAGGTAATCTTTCAGAAAGAATTTTCTTTTGAGCTTGTGGTAAAATTTTAATTAATTGATAATTATTAATACCTTGTTGGCAAACTGCATGAATAATTTGTTTTGCACGAAAAGAAGGAATATTGATTTCCTTTAAAATATTCTGAATTTCTTTCAAATTTTTCATTGTTGTCTGTTTTTGGACAACACAATTTTAGAGGGGTTTTTGCTTTTTGGAAAGCCAATTTTTATAATTGGGTTTATATAGGGTGGTTGACTATAAATATAGATATGTTTTCATTATTATGAATTTAACTTTTATCATTATGTCTACAGCTATCATTTCAAAAATAAATAAGTTTGCAGAAAGAATTAAATTAGGATTGGGATATGAAGGAGTAATTTTAAGACAAGTTGAATATGATATTAAAGATATAAATTTTTGGGAAAAAACCTCTTATAATTTTGATGCGATTGTATTAGTTATAACCAATGAAAAAATTCAAGATTTAAAATTTCCTAAATTGTTTAAAAAAGTATTTTTAATTAGTAATTTAGTTAAGTTAGAAAAAGATCAAATAGAGGAAAATATTCAAAACTTTTGTCTACCTGTGAATTATAAGGTTTTAGCAGATGAGATAAGGAAATATGAATATAAAAAATATAATTTTGAACAAAAGAATATATATTACAAAGACATTGAGATAAATTTAAATAGAAGAGAAGTTTTTATTTCCAAAAAGAAAATATTTTTGAGAAATAAAGAATTTATTTTACTGAAATATCTAATTGAAAATCGTGGAAGGGTGTTAACAAGGATAAATATTATTGAAAGTGTATGGGATATTAATGCAGATGTTTTTACTAATACTGTGGATGTCCATATGAGCAAATTAAGAAGGCTTTTTAATGGCTTTCAGTCAACAAAAGGTATTATTCAAACTATTCATTCGGTTGGCTATTTGTTTAGTTAAATCATTTTATATAAGATATATACCAACAAAACTTTGCGAGATTAACAAGTATATTTTCTTTTAAAAGAAAATAGTTTGAATATACTGAAATCAAAATGAATTAGAAAACTTTAATACAAAAAATAAATTAACCAAAACATTATGATTAATGCCACAGAAAATTTCCTCAAACAAATTGAGAGCTTTCTTTTATTATTGACACCAAAAGAAAGAACGGTGATAGAGAGAAGATATAATCTAGATAATCATGAAAAAGCAACATTGGAAGCAATTGGACAAAAATTTTCTGTAACAAGAGAAAGGATTAGACAAATTGAAAAAAACGCATTGAATAAATTGAGAAGAAATTTAGAAAATACTCCTTTGGCACAAATTAATAATGTGGTTTTTGAAATTTTGACCAAAAATGGTGGTTTAATGAAAGAGAAAAAACTTTTAACGAAAGTAATTACTCTAAATTCTGGGTATAAAGCAGAGTCATTACAATTGATTTTGAGTGTGGACAAACGATATATACGAGTGCCTAATACGGTTAATTTTTATTCCTATGTAAGACTAAATAAGTTTGATGAAAATTTTATTGTAAAGATAAATAGAGAGGCTGTTGCTGTTTTGGTGAAAAATAAGAATACAATGACTATTGATGAGATGATTAAAAACTTAAATTTTGAAATAAGTACAGAAACGAGTAGAGCTACTTTAATATCAGTATTGAATATCAATAAATCTATAATTTTTATAGAAGATGATTCAATTGGTTTAATGAATTGGAGACATATTAATCCACGAACATTAAGAGATAAAATTTTCTTTATTTTACGAAAAGAAAAAAAACCAATGCATTTTGTAGAGCTTGCTAATAAAATTATTGAATATAATTTTGATAAGAAAAAGATAAATTTGCAGGCTGTGCATAATGAATTAATAAGACATCCTAATTTTGTTTTAATTGGAAGAGGGATTTATGGTTTAAAGGAATGGGGATACACATCAGGAACGGTAGCTGATGTTATTTCTGAGATTTTGAAAAATTCAGATTCTATGACACAAGAAGAAATAGTTAAAGAGGTTTTAAAACAAAGGCAAGTAAAACCAATTACTGTTATTCTAAGTTTGAAAAATAAAAACCAATTTGTGAGGGTTGGAAGAAAACAATACTCTTTAAATGAGGTTTAAATTTTAATAAAATTCTCTGAATTTTCTTTGTATTTAATACTTAAATTGTTAAAACTTTTTTTGATTTCTTGAATAATTGAAATTTTAGCTTCGTGATTAATTTTGTTAAAAAATTTTGAACGATAATTTTGGAATAGCTTGTTATCAGGATCAATTGTAAGAATACGCATTGTTAATTTTAAAGCGTCATCGTATTTTTTCTTGATATTTAAGATTTTTATTTCTTCTAATATTTTATAAATAAAATCTTTCTTATTATCTAAATCATTTAAATGTTCTTCTTTTTTATTCCTTTCAATTAAAGTATTTATTTTATTGTTTTGCGGATCTATTTTCTTTAAATTTTGATAAAATAAGTTGATATCTTCATATTTGTTAGTTTGCAATAAAGCATGATTTTTTTCAAATTCAGAATTTATATATTGATGTTTGATAGAAGATATTAAATGATTTAATTTATTAATTTTAATATTAAATTGTAATAGTTGTGTGCAAATATTTAATGCTTCTATATATTTTTCCTCCTCTATTAGAGCATTTACTGTTTGAATCTGTTGTTCGATATAGTCATTTCTTTTTGTTTTATAGCTTTGATTTAATTTATTAGTGGCATCCAAAATTAAAATTTTTAATTTTGGATAATCTTTTAAATAAGATTGTAATGCAGAAAGCCCTTTAAGATATTGTTCATATTGTCCTGCATTATATAATGGTTTGAGCTTTTGAATTTCTTTTTCTATTATTTTTGAATTTCTTTTTTTAACTTTTTTTTCAATTTTATTTTGTAATTTAATAATGGTAACATTATTGGGATCATAACGAAGTATTTCCTGAGATAATTTAAAGGCTTGACTATAGTCCTTTAGGAGAATTAGCTGTTTGATTTTATTTTCAAAATCTTTTAATGTATTGTTAGGCATTAGTTAAAATTGATGTATCTGTATATAATAACATGTTTTGAAGAATCCGCATAGATTTAAATTTAAATAAATGATATAATGGAAGGAATAAATAAAATGGAGAAAGAATTAAATACAACTAAAGGTAAAGACAAATTTCTGTCTGAAAGAAAAGGTTTAGCAATGGAAGAAAAAATACCTACTGATTTAGAAGGTAGAAAAGAGGTGATTTCTTCAGTTGAATATTTAACTGAAGGATCGGAGATTACCCCAGTCTCAGAAGTTAATGGGGAAATTACAAAGAATAAAGATGGTTCCTCACAAACAACAGTTTCTACTGTTGAATTGCCCTCTATTGATGTGATGGCTATTGAAGCAATCGAGAAAATAGAAGGAGAAATTCATGATTTAACGGTTGAAGCTATAAAGTTACAGCATTCTGCACCAATCGATTATTATCGGTTGAATGAAGTTGTTAAAAGAACACGATATTTAAACGGGATATTGGATGCACTGAAAAATGCAGTAACAGTAGCTCATGAATATGTGGTTGATATTTGGAAAGAATTTGTTCAATCAAAAAAATAAATTTTAGGCAGTAGCAGTAATAGTTTGGGTGTTTTTTTTACGGGATTTTTTTGTAACCTGAAAATCTAGACGTCTATTGAATAATAAGCGTGTCTGAGCATCGATTGCAGGTATGGAACTTAAAATTATAGAAACAATCGGGATGAGTATCCATTGTAAAATTAAGGAGATTTTATGGAACCATGATGGAGTTTCTCTTAATGGTAAAATTTGTATAGTAATTATTACACAAACTAAAATACCTAGGGTGGCAAACCCCATTAACCAACTCATTGCCAAAGGAAGGTTGTAGGCAAGCACGGTATCTTTAAATGTATTATTTAAAAGTGAGGGGATATTCCCCGCTACAAATAAAATAATCGGACCAGTTGCCCAGAAAAAAATACTTTCTAAAAAATGGAATATCTCATAGATTTTTTTATTAATCGGAATATGTTTATTAGCTAGCATGTTAAATACGATAAAAGGGAAATCGCTGGCTCCCCAAGCCCATCTTCTTAATTGTTTGTATTGACTCTTTAAAGTTTTCCAATAAGTGTCACTTAAAACAGCATCCATATAGACTGGACTGTAAATATTTTCTAATTTATGATCTCCATTATATATAAAATATTCTGTCCAAAATTGACGTGAATCATCTTGTACAACTGTAGTATCCCAATATCCGAAATCAATTACAGATTGAAAACTCATGGCTCTTGATGAAAAACTTTTATTTTCATCTGGACGTAAACTTACCGACATTTGCCAAAATGAACTAGAAATGGCTACTAATCGGTTGAAAACAGGGACATCCCAAATATTGTTATGATAAAATGGGATAGGCTGATAACCTGTTTTTACTCGATTTTCTGTAATGGCATATCGAAAAGTTAATTCATTGAGATATTCATTGCTAATCACAGTATCGGCATCTAAACTGGAAAGAACAATTTTTTCATAAGAGATGTTATTCTGATCAAGATATTTTTTTAGGACCTTGGCAGCGAATGTGGCATTGGCCGCTCTCCCTTTTAATTCATTCGGTAAATTCTTAGGATGAATACTATATAAAATATCCTTAAAATATTGAGAATAATTATCTTTAATATAGTTAATGATCGGTAAGGCATTAGATAAATCGGCCTCTTCGCAAGCCAGCATGAAAATCACTTTCTTAAGATTGAAATTACTCTCTACAATTGAATTTATAGACATTTTAATAACCTCTAATGTTTCTTGATAAGTAACAAGGGTAACACAATGGATAATTTCAGATGGTCTTAAATATTGATTGGTTTTTTTTAAAGAATTAATTGTTTGTAATAAATGAGGTTCAAGGGGACCTTTTTTTAACTTAAATAAAATAGGATCAATTTCAAATTTCTTTTTTTTGATGATATATTCAAGTTTTAATGGGTTATCAATTAGATCATTAATTTTAGTCCAATTAGTTTTTAATGCTTTTTGTGAGTAATAATGTGATCTAGTAAGATGATAGGAGAAATAGATAGAACGAAAAACCCAAATCAAGGTGTAAAGAATGATGATATTTGCAGTGAATATGCTGAAGAAAATAGAGCCAACTATAACTAATAGAAAAGTTCCCCATGTTAAGAGTCCTGGGATTGTCTCAAGTAAGCGCCAATATTTGTGCTTTCTAATGAGATTTTCTGGTTTTTGATTTGGGATTGCAAACATATTTTCTGATAAAGTTTACAAGTTTTTATTCTAATTTCAAGGAATATATGGTTGACAAGAATTAATTGATTAATTAGAATAACAGCTTACTGAAAAGAAACTAGTAAATGTGTCAAATTTATTGCTTGACAACATTTGCCAGAAAAACTAAATTTCTGGTACGGTTCTAGATAAGAAGAAGAAGAAAATAATAATTCACTATACATGGAAAATGATGAGCAAAATAATCAAACCGCTGTTGCTACTACTCCTGCTGATGTAAATTTGTCTGAAATAGTTGAAGATATGTTTTTGGTTTTAACTCCAAAGGAAAAGGATGTTGTGATTAAAAGATTTAGTCTGGATAACAAGCCAAAGCAAACTTTAGAAAAAATTGGTCAAGGTTTCTCTGTTACAAGAGAAAGAGTGAGACAAATCGAAAAAATTGCTCTTGGAAAATTAAGAAGAACAGTGGATACGACAAGATTGAGTTCTATTAATAAGATGGCTAAGGATTTGATTACCGAAGCAGGTGGGGTGATGTTAGAAAATAAGTTAATTGCCGAATTAATTAATAGAATTAATTCAAAACAAGAGACCGATGTATATATCATAAGATTATCTTTAAATATCAATTTAGATATCATTAAGTTTGAAAAAAATAATCTATATCAACCATATAAACCATTCTGGGAATTAATAGCTGTAAATAATGATGATATTAAGAGTGTTATTACTGTTGCTATTTCTATTTTAAATAGAAAGGGTGATGTGATTAATGGTGAAGAATTGACGCAAGAGGTAAATCAATATTTCCATGAAAGAGGTAAACAATTTGATAAAGAGTTTATTCTATCTTCCCTGGAAGTTGATAAAAGAATAAAAGAGACAGCAGAAGGATATGGTTTAACTTCATGGAGACATATTAATCCACGTAGTATTCGAGATAAAGCATATATAGTTCTAAAAAGATTAGGTGAACCATTACATTTTGTGAAAATCGCTAATAGCATTTCCGAGGCTGGTTTTGATAAAAAGATTGTCACTACTCAGGCTGTGCATAATGAATTGATTAGATATGATTCTTTTGTTTTAGTTGGACGAGGGCTCTATGCTTTAAAAGAATGGGGATATAAAAGAGGAACTGTTGCTGAGGTGATTGAAGGGCTTTTAAAGAAGAAGTCCCCTCTTACCAAACAAGAAATAATTATGGGAGTATTGAAACAAAGAAAGGTGAAGAAAGGTACTATTTCATTGAATTTACAAAAGAATCCACAATTTATGAGAGTTGGACGTGCTGTTTATGTATTGGATGAATTATTGAAAGCTGAGTGAATATGGATTGAAAAATTAAAATAAATAACCTACTCTTAAGTAGGTTATTTATTTTAATTTTTATTATGTCTGATACTATATTTGGGAAAATAATCCGAAAAGAAATTCTATCTGAATATGAATATGAAGATGATCTGTGTATTGTTATAAAAGATAAATTCCCAAAAGCAAAAACTCACTTATTAATTATTCCTAAGAAAAATATTCCGACTATAGCAGATGCTAAAGATGAAGATCAGGCTCTTTTAGGTCATTTGATTTTAATAGCTAGAGATATGGCAAAAAAACTTGATATTAAAGGTTATAAATTGGTTTTTAATGTAGGTAAAGATGGAGGACAAGAAATTTTCCATATTCATCTACACCTATTAGCAAATTAAAATTAAATGTAAAATAAGCTGGGGTGGTGGAACTGGTAGACACACTAGCCTTAGGAGCTAGCGCCTAAAAGCATGGAGGTTCGAGTCCTCTCCCCAGCACCAAATTGCTGCCAAATTCTAAATTGACTGAAGTGTTTTTGGGGTAACTAATATTAATTATTTGTCCTTTATGATTTTTTTGTAAATAACCTTTATTATGAAGACCTTTTAGGTGGCTAAAGATAGTGTTAGGTGATTGGATTTTTAGAACTTTGGCTAAATCACGGACGGAAGGAAAAAACTGATACTGTTTAAAAAAACTCTCAATTGCTTTAAGGGTTTTCTCTTGTTGAAGGGTTAATTTAATATTTTTTTGTAGCATGAAAAATGGGGTTTGTTATTAACCCCATTATATAGAACATTCGTTCTGTGACAAGTGATGAAAATTATAAATTATTTTTTAGTTACTAAAGTTTCTGTTTTTTGATTTTGCTTTTGGCGACTTTCAATACGAGAAGCGACTAGTTCGGCTAGGCGATTTCTGGTTTGAGGTCCAAAAATCCCCGCCCCTAAATCCTGTTCATTATTAACAATCTTTTGGGACTGTTGAAATTTGAAAATAGCATGGGTAGTTATTTTGCCATAGTTTCCGTTTGGATCAAGTCCAAAAAAGTTTATTTTACGAAGTTCAGTCTGTAATTCTATAACAGCTTGTCCATTATCACCAGGTTTTAAGTTTCCTTTTAGAAAAGTGAGTCCATTACCTGCTAGTTTTATTAATTTACTTTCACTATCGAGTTTATCGGCCAGAGCAGGTGGAAATAATGAATTGGAATGATTGATTTTAGGGATTATTTCAATAGGATTTTGCCCATTTAATACCCTTTCAAGCGCTTTTCTAGTTTGAGGTCCGAAATATCCGGCACCAAAATCACTGGAACTATCTATAATTTGGTATTTCATTTGAAAATTAACAATGGCGTTATAAGTTGGTTCATCAAATTTGTTATTGATGGTTCCGTCAAAATAGCCTAATTTTTTGAGTTTGGTTTTAATGATGATAATTTCTGGATTCTGATCTCCGTAACCGAAATCGTGACGAAACATTTGAAAATGTTGATCTTCAAATGAAGGTGAAGATAATTCCTTGGCTAATTTATTTAAACTAGATAAATCTATTTTCTCAGGAAGACTATCGTCAATACCATAAACTGTAACTTTAACATCGCGTTTTCCCCATGCCAGTGCTCGATTAAGTCCGCTATCACCATTTCCCATCCAGATGTCTAAACGATCGTGTTTTGTGCCATCGGCTGAGGCTATGATTGCTCCACCACGATCGTGCACAGAAACTATCCCAATTCCGGGAATTTGCATTTTTGTGCCAAACATAAAAGTTTTTGGAGAAGCAATCATTCCAGGAAATACAGCTGTTCCATCGGCTCCGTGAACACCATTCCCATTAAGTTTTTTATCTGCGGCAAGAGTGCCCCGTAAATAACGTTTTTGTTCTTTGATGGGAGAATAATAGGCGGTGATAGTAAAAACCTGTTGATATGGATATTTAACTGGATGATTATTGTCGGAAGTACTTTGAGCAAATGCGATAGATGCAAAGGACAAAGAAAGTGCTAAACCGATAATTAATTTTTTCATGATATGAATTATGTAAATCTTATAATTATATCATAAAATCCTTTCAAAAGGTGGTTTATTTGTTGCAATAAAGAAGATTTATTGCCTAAATTTAGAAGACTAATTTTATTTGTAGAAGTTGGATTGGATTTGAAGCTTTTTTATTATTTTAATCAATGATACCAATGCGTCGAGTAATTTCTCTTTCTACAAATTCACGATCACGTCCAAATTTAAGACGAGATAACTGCTTGATGGCTTCCCCTGTTTTTTTATTTCCTGTTTCAAGCCATGGGAATGGTATAGTGATCGAAAAGGGAATACTGGGTTGATTATCAATAGATAATTTAATACAGCCTTTAAAGGCATCTATATTAATCAAATCATGTTGTCCAAAAGTGGGAGTCATTTCTTTAGCCATGTATTCGGCATCCTGAGCTCCTATTTTAAAACTCATTATTGTGCCGACATTACCAAAAACAGCTTCCTTAACTCTAGATTTCCCCTCTTCACCTTCCAACTGAGCAATGTACTGATGGGCCATATTTAAACTGAGACGATATTTTCTGGCTTCGGAAAGAATGCTCTCTATTGAATCGGTGATATAGTTTTGAAATTCATCAATATACATAAAGAAATCTGTTCTATCCTCTTTTATAAATCTTTGACGTCTTAATGCCGCTATTTGTAATTTTGAAACAATTATCAAACCGAGTAATTTAGAATTGATATCGCCTACTTCTCCCTTAGACAAATTCATTAATAAAATCTTTTTATTTTGCATAACATCAATAAAATCGAAGGCTGATTTAGTTTGTCCAATAATATTACGCATCATAGAGTTAGTAATAAATTGCCCGAATTTAGCGGCAAAATAAGGGATGATTTCAGCTTTCTCGCGAGCACCAGTTTTAGCCATTTGATCTTGCCAGAAAGATTTAACAATTGGATTTTTAACATGAGAAACGCGTTCGGCCTGAAAATTATCATCAGTAAAAAGACGAACAATATCAACTAATGTACCTCCATCTGGATATGCCATTAATGTTAGACATCCATTGCGGAAATAATCTTGAAGTCTGGGACCGAAAATTTCATTACCAAATAATTTAATCATGATATTCATGGTATCAAGGGCAACGAGTTCTTTTTCATCATCACCATCAGCTTCGAGAATATTTAATCCCATTGGTCTAGTTTGATCTGCGGGATTGAAATACACTACATCATCAGCCCGTTCGCGAGGAATAAATGGAAGTATATCGTCAATTAATTGTCCGTGGGGATCGATAATGGCAAGTCCTTCATTATTTTTTAAATCCTGACGAATCATAATTTGGAAAATTGAAGATTTACCTGTACCTGTTTGTCCAATAACATAAAAATGACGAAAACGATCTTCACGTTTTAGATAAATATTCTTTGTTACTCCCCGAAGGTGGCTATAACCAAGAAATAACCCTTCAGTGGGTAAGTTTTTTGGTGGGGGTGCTGTTTTATAATTTTTCCAATAAATCCCTTGAACTTTATTGAAACGAATATTGGGAATATGAAAAATAGAAGCAATTTCATCGGTTGAAAGAATTGTTTTTTTATTTCGTAATTTATGAAATAAAGAATAATTAAAATTACGATAAATGTAATCGGTAATAATTTGTTTCTGGGAATAATTTTTGACCGGTTTAAATCCATTTGTATTGGGAGAAGAATATTGAGCAAAAGAGCTAATAATATTTGATAAATTTAATTTGGCTTCACGCGCGGTATCTGAAGCACAGATTATACGAATAATAGTTTCAAAACCTTTACTGACATTCTTTTGTTCCAAATTTTTTACTTCCTCCTCAATTATAGGGGTAGTGCGTTCATTTGGTTCTAGTTTTTTTTCTTGAGACTCACTTTTAAATAAAAATTTGAAAAAACCGGTAAATAATTTAATGGGATTTAAACTTAATTTCTTTTTACTTGGCTTGTGATTTAGAATATTTTTAGCCTCCTCTCTTCCTTCTTTTTGCCAATTATCCACAGGTTTAACTAAAATTTGAATGGCAGCCCCTTCTTCTATTTTTAATTTAGAAAGGGCATTGGTTAAGCCATTGATTGGATCAGAGGCCTGATGATGATAAGTACGGATCGGATACATTAAGGGTTTTTTAAGTGTGAGAGCAATCGCGGCTGTTTGACTGGTTTGTTGGAAAATATTATATTCTTCTTCCTGTTCCACATAAGCATCTGGAAAATAACCAGTAACTTGTTTTTCCACCAAACTGGACAGATCATTTGGTACAATAAAGTAAAAATAAATCTGGTCATTCTGAACGACATATTCTAGTGAAAGATAATCTTCACCAATAAATTTATTTTTCAATTTACCCTGATAAATTGAATAGAGAGAATCCAATAGTTGACCGGTAACACTGATTGCTTCCTTAAAATCTTTGTTTCCACCTGATTGTTCTTCTTCTCTTTCGTCTTTCGATTCTTTTTTATTAACGGAAATTTTTAAAAATACCATATTCATGGATCGCTTAAGATTGTGCTTCCTTAAAATACGATTTTTAATCCAAGAATAGATTAAAATCAATAAAATTAAGATAAACAGCGTAATTAAAATATTGTAGAAAATGATAATTCCCATTATTTGGTTTTAATTTGTATGGATAATTCGTCCAAAGTTTCTTTAGGTATTTCTGAGGGTGCTCCAAGCATTAAATCCTTAGCCTTTTGATCTTTAGGAAATGCCATTACTTCACGGATATTTAGTTCATTACAGAAAATCATTAATAATCTTTCTAATCCCAGGGCGATTCCCCCATGTGGAGGGGCTCCAAATTGAAAAGCCTTTAACATATGTCCAAAGCGCATCTCAGCATCTTGATCGGTGATGCTTAATAAATCAAACATTTTCTTTTGGATTTTATAACTATGAATACGAATGGATCCACCACCAAGCTCATAACCGTTTAAAATAATATCATAAGCTTTTGCTAAAGTATTTTCAGGATGTTCGGAATTCATTATTTTTAATTGATCATCTTTCGGAGCGGTAAAGGGATGATGAGTTGCAGTCAATGCTCCAGAAATAGAATCTTTTTCGAATAGTGGAAAATCTGTAATCCATGTGTAAGCCAGTATGTTATCATCACGTATCCCCATTTTTTCAGCACAAGCCAGACGAACTTGACCAAGTGAATTACACACAATTTCAAAATTGTCTGCACCAAAAAAGAGAATATCACCGACTTTTGCATCAGTTATTTTGATAAAAGCTTTGAGTGCTTCGGTTTTAAAAAATTTGACCAAACTGGATTTTGGACCATCTTGATTAATTTGAATATGTGCCAACCCTTTAGCACCATGGCGTTTTGCCAAATCAGTTAATTCATCAATTTCTTTGCGAGTGAATTTTAAACCTCCATCAACTTTAAGACATTTAACCACTCCACCGGTTTTAATTGCATCTTGGAAAACGGAAAAGTCTGTTTTTGAAGCAATATTACTGACATCAATAATTTTCATTTCAAAACGAATATCTGGTTTATCTGAGCCATAATTCTCCATCGCTTCTTTCCATGTCAATCTAGGAAAAGGTATTTTAAATATCTTTTTGTGAGCCTGAAATTTTTGGGAGAGTTCAATGAGCATTTGTTCATGTAATTGAAGTATATCCTCCTGTTCAACAAATGACATTTCCACATCTAGTTGAGTAAATTCAGGTTGTCGATCACCACGCTGATCTTCATCTCTAAAACAACGGGCAATTTGGAAATAACGATCAAAACCCGCAATCATTAAAAGCTGTTTTAATTGTTGAGGAGATTGAGGCAATACGAAAAATGTGCCTGAATATAATCTTGATGGA
>CAZGKO010000012.1:15116-36029 GCA_964526005.1 uncultured Candidatus Peribacteria bacterium | reverse complement strand
GAAAATTGAGACAAAATGCTCAATTAAAAGGAGCATATGATTCTCTTTGTGATATTTTCACAAAGGTCAAGGAATCTAGAAAAATTGAGAGTGAAAAAATTAGAAAGAAAAAACATGATGAACTCGTACTAGAATTGAATCAGTGGATTCAAATGTATTCCAGTTATACAAAGCTAAAAAAAGTAGTAAACAAGATAAAAAATCATTATTTATTTCACAAATAATCGTTACTAAAGGACCAACTCTAAAACGAAGTGTACCTGTTTCTCGCGGACGAGCTCACCCAATTTTAAAAAGAACTTCTCACATTACCATTGAACTCGGTTTAATAACAGCGACTCCAGAAATTGAAAAAGATGGGGAAACTAAAAAACATACTGCACCTAAAGGAAAAACTCCAACAAAAAAAAGTATATAAATATTTAATTTTAAATTCTTACTAAGTATTATGGGACAAAAAGTCAATCCAATCATTCAAAGAATCGGCATTATCAGAACATGGGATAATAAATGGTTTGCCAATAAACAAAAATATGCAAAATATTTGCTTCAGGATTTTGAAATTGAAAAAATTATTCGTCACGAATTAAAAGATGCTGGCGTTTCTAAAATTGAAACTCAAAGAACAGCTAATCGTATAACTATTAATATTCACAGTGCCAAACCGGGGATTATCATTGGACGACAAGGAGCTGGAATTGAAAATTTAAAAGGAAAACTCAAAAAACATTTTAATGAAGATTTTATTTTAAATATTCGTGAAATTAAAAAACCAACTCTTGATGCTTATCTTTTAGCGGATAGCATTGCCCGACAAATTGAAAAAAGAGTTTCTTATCGTCGCGCTGCCAAAATGGCAATCGAAAAAGCTATGGAAGCTGGCGCAAAAGGAGTTAAAATTGCAATAGCAGGACGCCTTAATGGTGTAGAAATCTCTCGTTCTGAATTTTTCACCCGCGGCAAAATCCCTCTACATACTTTCCGTGCCAATATTGATTATGCTATCATGCCAGCCAAAACTGAATATGGCACTATTGGCGTTACAACATGGATTTATCATGGTGATGTTTTCAATAAAAAAGGTCAATATATCAACAATCAAGAAATCCCAACAATATAAATGAAAATCCACCTTGACCTAAGATATTTCAAAAGGTAAAGTTCACCCGCTAAAACCTCATCATAACCACCGATTCAGGATTAAAAAACAGTAATTAAATCAATATGTTCGGACCAAGAAAATCTAAATACCGCAAAAGCCAAAAACTTCGTGGAAAAGAACAACAAGTTGCCACAAGAGGACATCGCCCAGCTTTTGGAGCTTATGCACTCAAAACACTTGAAGGAGCTGAAATTACTGCCCGACAAATTGAGGCCGCCCGTCGTGCTATGACTAGACATGTAAAACGCGGAGGAAAAATTTGGATTCGAGTTTTTCCTCACAAACCAGTTACTAAAAAAGCAGCAGAAGTACCAATGGGATCAGGAAAAGGGTCTCTTGAATATTATGTGGCCGTAGCAAGGAAAGGAACTATATTATTTGAAATGGATGGAGTAGATGAAACCAGTGCCCGCGAGGCAATGAGATTAGCTGCTCAAAAACTCCCAGTAAAATGCAAATTTATCAACGCTCACGAAATTTAAAAAATGTTCACAAAAGAAGAATTACAAACAGTATCTAAAAGTGATTTAATTAAAGAACTAAGCAAATCACAGCACGAAATAATAAAAATTAAATTAAAACTTATTGACCAAAGTTCTAAAGACAGTCATAAACTGCATAAATTGAAAAAATATATTGCTCAATTAAATACTGTAATAAATTCTCAACACAAGTCTAATTAACTCCTATGATCAAATCTAAGAAAGGAATAGTCACCAGTAATAAAATGGATAAAACCGTAGTAGTAACAGTACATACATACAAGTTACATCCAATTTATAAAAAAAGATTCCGTACTTCTAAAAAATTCTATGCTCATGATCCTGAAAATATTTGTCAGATAGGAGAAGAAATCACAATTTATCAAACTCGTCCGCTCTCCAAAACTAAACGATGGAGTATCATTAAATTAGAAAGCATTAAATCTAAATAATAAATATCTCAATTTTATAACCTACCATGATACAGTTAAGAACAATGACAAATATTGCCGATAATACAGGGGCTAAACTAGCTCAGGTAATCAAGGTGCTCGGCGGACATCACCGCAAATACGCAAGTATTGGAGATGTTGTAGTTGTTACCATCAAGCAAGCCACACCTAAAGGAACAGTCAAAACTCATGCTGTAGAAAAAGGCGTAGTTGTAAGGGTTAAAAAAGAAATCAGACGTAAAGATGGCAGCTATATCCGCTTTGATGAAAATGCAATTGTTATTATTAATAAAGACGGTGCACCTAAAGGAACTCGCGTTTTTGGACCAATTGCTAGAGAACTTCGTGAAAAAGGTTATCAAAAAATTATTTCTCTAGCTCCCGAAGTACTATAAATTTCTCTTAAAAACTATGAAACTGAAATTAGATGACAAAGTAAAGATTATTGCTGGAAAAGATAAAGGTAAATCTGGCAAAATTATTAAAATCGATCGCAAGAAAAATCGTATTACTGTTGAAAAAGTAAATATGAGAATAAGACATATTAAAAAAAGCATTTCTAACCCATCTGGTGACAAAATTACCTATGAAGCCCCTTTCTCAGCTTGTAATGCAATGATTATTGATCCTCAAAATGAGAAACCAACCCGCATACAATACAAAATGTTAAGCAATGGGCATAAAGAAAGAATAGCGGTTACATCCCAGGTATCACTTGATGCTGGCAAAGAAAGTGGTACAGGCAGAAAAAGAAAAATCAGAATTTAATTTTATCGTATCTTTAATTTAACATGGCAACAACAACTCTAACATTTAAGCAGAACTATCAACGCAATATTGCTCCAGCACTAATGAAAGAACTCCATATTAAAAATATGAATGCAGTTCCCAAAGTGCAGAAAATAATTATTAATGTTGGTATTGGGAAATTATTAGCCGGCGGCAAAGATTATTCTGAAGTTGTTCAAAATATTTCATTAATCGCAGGACAAAAACCAGTCGTAACCAAATCTCGAAAAGCTATTTCCAATTTTAAATTGCGTGAAAATATGCCGGTTGGAATTTGTGTCACACTGCGAGGTGATAAAATGTATAATTTCATTAACAAATTAGTCAATATCACCATCCCGCGCACTAGAGACTTTCGAGGGATTTCACCACGCAGTTTTGATGGACATGGCAACTATTCATTAGCGATGCGTGAACACACGGTTTTTCCAGAAATTAATCCTGACGATATTGTAAAATTACATGGACTTCAAATCACTATTGTCACCTCCGCCAAAAATGATGACCAAGGTTATCTATTATTAAAAGCCATGGGCTTTCCTTTCCAAGAAAGACAAGTATCAGAATCATCTAAATGATAAATATCATCTTATAATTTATTACAAAGAATTTAAAGAACTAACATTTTAATTTATATCTAAAATGGCAAGAACAGCAATTAAAGTAAAAAATATTCGTAAAAAAGAACAACTTATCAAAGAATTAAATCTTGGGAAAAAACCTGTATTTTCAACCAGAGTTTATAATCGTTGCACACTTTGTGGACGCAAAGGCGGGTATCTCCGAAGATTTGAAATTTGCAGAATTTGTTTTCGATCAAAAGCTAATTCTGGAAAAATCACTGGAATTCGCAAATCTTCCTGGTAAAATTTATTCTTAATTTAAAATAACCTTAGCTATGAAAATAACCGATCCCATCGCAGACATGCTTATCAGAATCAAAAATGCTGCCCGCGCCAAAAAAAGCGAAGTCATTCTGCCATACTCAAAAGTTAAAGTGGCAATTCTAGAAATCTTAAAAAAGAGAAATTTCATTTCTGATTTCACTAAGAGTAGCGGTAAAAAACCCAGTCATCAAAATCTTAGTATTCAATTAAATCCTGAAAAGATTGATATTGAAGTCCAACGTATCTCTAAACCGGGTCGCCGAATTTATTTTAAAAACACCGATATTAAGAAAATTCATGGTGGACTCGGCATTGCTATCATCTCTACTTCTAAAGGAATCACCTCTGGGGAAGAAGCTAAAAAAATGAATATTGGTGGTGAATTAATTTGTGAAGTATTCTAATTTAATAACTTTTGAAAATCTCATGTCCAGAATAGGAAAAAATCCGGTACCCGTCCCTGCAGAAGTAACTATAACCATTCAAGGTTTAGAAATCTCTGTAAAAGGTCCAAAAGGTGAACTTCAAATGACAGTCCACCCTAATATGAAAGTAACCATGCAAGACAATCAAGTTATTGTTGAAAGACCAAATAATGTTAAAGAGAATAAAGCTTTACATGGTTTAACACGTAGTTTAATTAACAATATGGTTATAGGAGTTACCGAGGGGTTTGAAAAAAAACTAGAAATTCTCGGAGTAGGTTATCGCGCTTCTATTAATGGTCCAAAACTCACTTTAAGTCTGGGTTATTCACATTCAATTGAATTTACATCTCCCAATGGAATTATTATTGAAATCGATAAAAATAAGAAAAATTTACTATCAATTAAAGGTACAGATAAACAATTAGTTGGTGAAACTGCAGCCAAAATCCGTGCTTTTCGGAAACCTGAACCATATAAAGGCAAAGGTATTCGATACCAAGGTGAATATGTACGAATTAAAGCCGGTAAAGCTGCTTCTAAAGAATCTAAATAAACTAACAATTCCGCTTCACAGCGGAATTTAATCAACTTAATCTCAGTAAACATTCAATAATCTTATGAAAATCACTAAATATTCACAAAGAATTCAACGCAAAGCCCGTGTTAAAGGGAAACTTGATACTAAAAAACTACGTTTGGTAGTATATCGTTCACTTGATTATAATTATGCTCAATTAATCGACGATATTAAACATATTACTTTAGTCAGTACTTCTGATTTAAAAATCAAAAAAGGCAATAAAATTGAAAAAGCTAAACATGTGGGTATGGAACTTGCCAAACAAGCCCTTTCAAAAAATATCAACGAATGTATTTTTGATCGTAACGGTTACAAATACCATGGACGTATCAAAGCTATTGCCGAAGGCGCTCGTGAAAGCGGATTAAAATTTTAATATTTTCATTATTTATTCCCATCTAATATATGTACAAGGATAAAAGATCAAAACATCAAGGAAAAGAACATAAGGAATTTGAAGAAGAAGTAATTCAAATTGACCGTGTAACCCGTGTAGTTAAAGGAGGTCGCCGTCTTCGTTTCCGCGCTACAGTAGCTATCGGCAATCGCAAAGGAAAAGTTGGGGTTGGAATTGGCAAATCAACTGAAGTTACAGGTGCAATCTCCAAAGCAATAAATAATGCTAAAAAAAATCTAATTACAGTTCCAATGGCTGGAACCACAATTCCCCATCGTGTTAAAGTAAAATTCAAAAGTGCTAGAATCTTAATGTTCCCTGCCAACCCAGGTACTGGAATTAAAGCTGGTGGTTCTATTCGTAAAGTTATCGAATTAGCGGGCGTAAAAGATATTTTTTCTAAACGTCTTGGAACAAATAATAAATTAAATAATAGCCAAGCTACTATAAATGCTTTTGCAATGATGAAAGAGATTCCTTGGTTGAAATTAAAAAAGAATGAAAATATACCTACAAAACCAGAAGAAATAACAACAGAACAATAATTATTTTAAATTACAATTTTTACTCACATGGACGCACTACTTAAACTCAAACGAAATAAAGGCGCAACTAAAAGGAAACAACGTATCGGACGTGGCAATGGATCTGGCAGAGGATCTTATTCAGGTCGTGGTGGTAGTGGTCAAACTGCTCGTACAGGCGGTGGAACCAAACCTGGTTTTATTGGTGGACAAACTCCAATATATCGAAAAATGCCAAAATTTCGTGGTTTTACTAATATTAATCGTGTAGTTTTTCAAGCAATTAATTTAAAAGATTTAAATGTATTTGATGATAATGAAACAGTCGATAAAGAAAAACTTCATACTAAACATTTAATCCGCAACACCAAACAACCGGTCAAATTACTTGGTACAGGAGAACTAACCAAAAAACTCAATATTCAAATTGATCGTATCTCTGAAACGGCACGCATCAAATTACAAAAAAGTAAAAGTACCGTAACAGAAATGATGGCTATTAGTGATTTAGCTCCTTCTAAAAAATCTAAATAAATATTTGTAATCCCAAGTAAAAATAATGTTTAAATATCTCGAGCAAATCTGGAATTCCCAAGATCTTCGTAAAAAAATCCTAATTACAATTGGATTAATCCTGGCTTATCGTCTATTAGCGCAAATTTCAATTCCAGGAGCAAACTTAAAAGCTCTACGATCAGTTTTTGAAAGCAACCAATTATTAGGCACTTTCAGCCTTTTAACAGGTGGTTCTGCACATAATTTCTCAATCATTTTAATGGGATTATCCCCATATATTAATGCTTCTATTATTATTCAATTACTCGCTGTTATTAGCCCCAAACTAGATAACCTCTCCAAAGAAGGTGATGCCGGTCGTCGTACTTTAAATCAATATACCCGTATATTAACCATCCCCATCGCCCTTCTTCAATCTTATGGAATGGTACTTTTATTGAATTCCCAATCTCAATTACCAATTATACAAAATACCGGTGATCCTCATGTTATGTTACCAATAATGCTCACTGTCACTACAGGTACTATTGTCTTAATGTGGCTTGGTGAATTAATTAGTGAAATGGGCTTCCCAAATGGTATTTCAATTATAATTTTAGCGGGAATTATCGCAAACATTCCTGCTGTAATTGGTAAAAATTTAGCACTAGCAAATGAATCACAACAATTTCTAATTCCATTTGTAATTATGGTTTTAATTACTTTAATTTTAACAAGTATTGTTGTAATCGTAACCGAGGGGGAAAGAAAAATCCCAATACTTTATGCCTCCCGCGGCATTAAAGCCGGCGGGGAAAAATCGAATTTACCTTTACGTGTTAATATGGCTGGAATGATCCCCATTATCTTTGCTCTTTCTGTAATCAGTTTTCCCGGAATTACAGCTCAGCTCATGCAAAATTCTTCTAATCCAATACTGAAAAATATTGCCGGTTTTCTAGCTACTAATTTTAATCCCAATACTTTTGCATATACTTTCGGATACTTTCTCTTAGTAATCATGTTCACATTTTTCTATGTATCTATCACCTTCAATCCTGAACAAGTCGCAGAAAATATTCAAAAACGAGGAGGCTATATCCCCGGTATTCGACCAGGAAAACAAACTGTGAAATATTTAGCACAAGTCACTAATCGCCTCAATCTTTGGGGAGGTTTATTTATTGGTATAATTGCTATAATCCCCAATTTACTACAAAATTTTTCCTCCTCACTCTCTATCGGTGTAATTCCAACATTAATTAGTGGAGCTGGAATGATTATTATTGTCAGCGTCGTTTTGGAATTAATTCAGCAAGTTAATGCCCAAATGGTAATGCATGATTATAATAAATTATTTTAAATATGAATTGGATTTTTCTTGGAGTACAGGGGTCCGGCAAAGGAACTCAAGCCAAATTATTAGCAGAAAAAAATCATTTGGTAATATTTGAAGCTGGAGCAGAACTACGCAAATTAGCTAAACAAAATAATCCCCTTAGTCAAGAAGTGACTGAAATTATGCAACAAGGAGATTTAGTCAGACCGGAAATTATAAATTATATTTTTAAACAGTTTTTAGAAAATACCCCTCAAGACCAGGGTATTATTCTTGATGGCTTTCCCCGCAGTATGGAACAAATGGGAGTATTTGAAGCAATGCTTAAAAAATATCATCGCCAATTTAACATTATCCATATTTTACTAAAAAAAGATCAAGCCACTAAACGTTTACTTAAACGAGCTGAAATTGAAAATAGAAAAGATGATAATCCAAATACCATTGCGGAAAGACTTGATATTTTTTATAACGTAACTATACCAGTAATCAAAAAACTCAGTGAATATGGAGAATTAATTGAAATTAATGGTAATCAGTCCATTAAAGATGTCTTTAAGGAATTGATTTCTAAAATCAAAAAGTACAATAAATAATTTGTTAAAACTATCGAAATCTATAAATATGGTGATAATCACATCACTATCAAGAATCCAAAAGAAATTAAATTAATGCGTGAAGGCGGGCAAATACTCGGTCAAGTTTTAGCTGAATTAAAAAACATAACTAAACCGGGAATAACCTCATTGGAATTAGATCAATTTGCTGAAAAAAAAATTATAGAATTAGGTGGTTTACCAGCTTTTAAAGGTTATAGCGGTTATACTCACACCCTTTGTGTTAATATCAACGATCAAGTGGTTCATAGCATCCCTTCCAAACAACTTATTCATGAAGGAGATCTAGTCAGTCTTGATTGTGGTGTATTATTCGGAGGACTAAATACTGATGCCGCAGTTTCTGTTATTGCCGGAAAATCTAACAATCTCACTATTATTAAAATGCTTAGTACCGCAGAAAAAAGTCTTCAAAAAGGAATAGAAGCAGCAAAATTAAATTCTCGTACTAATCAAATCGGTAAAGCTATTGAAAAAATCATTCAATCCGCTGGTTTCTTTGTAGTAAATGAACTTTCAGGTCATGGCATCGGCAAAAGTGTACATGAAGACCCATATATTCTTAATTTTGAAGAAGAAGAACTAGGACCACCCCTTTTAGAAGGTATGACAATCGCTATTGAGCCAATTTTCACTAATGGAGATCCGAGACTAAAAACCTTGCCCGATCACTGGACCACAGTAACAAAATCAGGAGGGTGGGCAATTCAAATTGAACATACTATCGCAATCACAAAAAACGGTCCGGAAATCATAACTTTAGCAACTAAATAAAAACAAAAAAATTAACTTGCAATCTAAAATTTGGTCATGTACAATCCCAATGCTTTCGTCAGAAAATGACTCTTTTTATGGATTTATTTACTGATCTATAAGCGAAAATAATTTATGGCAAAAGAAGAAATTGAAACAATGGGGCAAGTACTTGAATGCTACCCTAATGCTACATTCAAAGTAAAATTACTAGACGAAAACTTTGCGGATCATATAATTACCGCACATATATCTGGAAGAATGAGGATAAATTTTATTCGGATTCTACCCGGTGATAAAGTTACAGTGATACTTACTCCTTATGATTTATTAAAAGGGCGAATCACCTTTCGTCATAAAGATAAAGATCATAAAAAAGGTACTGAAAATTCTAAGAACCACGAAAATATTAAGAGTGATAAACCTGAACAAGCAGAGAATAATTCCTCTTCTACAGAAGAAGATAAATAATATCAATATCTCACTATGAAAGTCCGTTCATCAGTAAAAAAAATTTGTGCAAAATGCAAAATAATTCGTAGAAAAAATGTTATCCGTATAATTTGTGAAACTAAAAAACACAAACAAAGACAAGGCTAATACAAGATTTAACTATCTTTAATTTTAACAACTCACCTTCCTTTACTTCTTAATCTTAGTTCTAAAATGGCCAGAATTTCAGGCATAAACCTACCTAAAGAAAAAAGAATCGCAATCGGACTTACCGCTATCTATGGTATCGGTCATAAACTGGCTCGACGCATCCTCAATAATCAAAATATCGACGAGAACAAAAAAGTCCAAGATTTATCTGAAGTGGAAATTAATAAATTACGTGAAGCCCTTAATAAATTTCAAACTGAAGGAGATTTACGCCGTCGTATTCAACTCGATATCAAACATCTTCAAGATATCGGGACATATCGTGGAATCCGACATAAAAAAAATCTCCCCGTACGTGGTCAAAAAACCAAAACCAACGCTCGTACCAGAAAAGGTAAGAAAAAAACTGTCGCAAATAAGAAAATAGCAACTAAATAATAACTAATTATAAATCACTATCATGGCTGATCAAACAGAATCAAAAGACAATCAACCAAAAGCAGAAAAAAAATCTCTAAAAAAAGGAGACATTACTACAGTAAAAACTTCAAACACTAATAAAACAAAAGTTACTGCCCAAAAAAGTGATAAAAAACCTAAAATCAAACGTAATAAATCTAAGAAAACAGTTCAAGAAGGAAAAGCTTTTATTCAATCCAGCTATAATAATACATTAATTACAATTACAGATCTTGAAGGCAATGTGATTGCCCAATCAAGTGCAGGTGCCAATGGATTTAGAGGCGCAAAAAAAGCTACTCCATACGCTGCACAAATTTCTGCTGAAGCAGCCGTAAACAAAGCATTACCTTATGGTCTCGAAAAATTACATGTTTTTGTAAAAGGAGTTGGTACAGGACGAGATCAAGCAATCCGCGGACTTTACACCTCTTCAGGAGTCAATATTGAATCCATTACAGATGTCACACCGGTTTCTCATAACGGCTGCCGTCCTAAAAAAGCTCGTCGTATGTAATTAATTCTTATGACGCATTCTTAATTTTTAATTTTCAATTTCCGTTATGTCCAAATATACAGGTCCAAAATGCCGTCTGTGCCGCCGCGAAGGAATCAAACTTTATCTCAAAGGAGAACGTTGTGAAACTCAAAAATGTGCTATGATTCGAAAGAATTATGCTCCAGGCATGCATGGTCCAAAAAGTAGTTTCGGGAAAAAATCTGAATATGCAAAACAACTCCGTGAAAAGCAAAAAGCAAAACGAATTTTTTCTATTTCAGAAATTCAGTTTCGAGAATATTACAATAAAGCGGCTAAAACTACAGGCATTACTGCCGATGAAATTTTAAAACTTTTGGAAACCAGACTAGATAATGTTATTTATCGTGCAGGTTTGGCATCTTCCCGTAGTCAAGCCCGTCAAATAGTTGGACATGGATTAATAAATCTTAATGGTCATTCTGTTACAATTCCTTCAATTCAGGTAAAAACTGGCGATAAATTTGTAATAGCCAATAAATATAAAGACTCACCTCTTTTTACAGAAACCGCAAAGAAAAAACCTTCTAATCCAAAATGGTTAGAAACTGATCTTAAAAATCTCAGTGGATCCATGACCAGAGCTCCAGAAAAATCTGAACTGGAAAGTTCAATCGCTGGACATTTGATCGTTGAATTTTATTCCAAATAAAAATCTAATAAATAATTTTTAACAATTTTTCTAATGCATATCATTCAAGAAGAAATAGGCATTCCTAAGATCAGAGTGGAAAAAGTTAGCACAAATCACTCAATCTTTACGGTAAGCCCATTACCACAAGGTTATGGAATAACCGTTGGCAACGCATTTAGAAGAGTATTATTATCTTCATTACCTGGCTCCTGCATTACTGGTATAAAAGTTGAAGGAATTTCTCATGAATATTCCACTATCAAAGGAGTTAAAGACAGCATCCTTGATATCACACTTAATTTCAAATTAATTCGTTTTAAAAAAATCAATTCCGACCCAAGTATTATAACTTTACATGCAACTAAAGAAGGAGAAATTACTGCTGGTGATTTTAAATGTCCCAGTGAACTAGAAATTTTAAATACCGATCAATATATTACCACTTTAGAAAAAGGTGCAAAATTAATTATTGAGGCAACAGTAGAAAAAGGAGTTGGTTATGTGCAAGTTTCCTCTAAACAAAGAGACAGCGCAGACCCATCTGTAATTCTAATGGACTCTATTTTTTCTCCCGTCAAAAAAGTACGTTATGATATAGAAGCCGCCCGCGTCGGACAAATGACCAATCTAGATAAATTAATTTTAGAAGTACAAACAGATGGTTCTATCACTCCTGACGAAAGCATCAAATTTTCATCCAACATTCTTCAATCTTATTTTAATCTTTTCAACCAAAAAGACATTCTGATTGAAGAAGATTTTATGAGCGATTTTCAAAAAATATCCGAAAAAGAAGAGATGGAAGAAAAAAATAAACCAATTCAAGAGGCCTATACTCCAATTGAAATACTTGGTTTCTCACCACGAACTTTAAATGCATTAATCAATGGTGGAATTGGTTCAATTGAACAACTTTCCAAATGCACAGAAAGTAAGTTGACTAATCTACGTGGATTTGGTAAAAAAGCACTTACAGAAGTAACAGATGCATTAAAGACCAAAGAATTAACTTTATCAGAAGAATAAATAATCATCACAATCAATAATTAATCACCAAATTCTAAACCAATGAGACATCGAGTAAAGAAAAATAGAATAAATCGAGGTAAAGGACCAAGGAAATTATTACTTGGAAATTTAGCCACATCTATCATTTTATATGATAAAATCCAAACTACCAAAGCCAAAGCTAAAGCTGTTCAACCATTAATAGAAAAATTAATTATTACTGCTAAAAATAAAGATAAACGTTTAGCAATTCAAGCAGTCAGTGCTATTTTGCATAATGAATTATCCAGTAAAAAATTAATGGAAGAAATCGTTAAAAAATATAAAGATCGTCAAACAGGTTTTACTAGAATATCAGAAATCGGCTTCCGCGCAGGCGATAACGCCCCTCTCGCTCAAATAGAATTAGTTTAATTTAATTGTTAATCATGAAAGCAAGTTTAAAAAAATATTTCTTTAGAACATATAGTCCTAATCAAAAAGATTTACAGGCTCAACAATGGTTCTTAGTAGATGTAAAAGATCAAGTTCTTGGAAAAGTCGCTTCAAAAATAGCTGATTTACTAAGAGGAAAAACTAAACCAGGTTTTAGCAATCATCTTGATACAGGTGATTTTATTATTGTTATTAATGCTGACAAAGTCCGTGTTACCGGTAAAAAAGAAATTCAAAAAACATATCATACTCATTCACGATTCCCCGGAGGACTAAAAACCATAACTGTTAAAGAAGCTCGTGAAAAAAAACCAGAAATGATTATTACTCATGCCGTTGCTGGAATGATTAAAAACACTAAATTAAAAAAGCATTATCTTAAAAAACTCAAAGTTTTTGCCGGCAAAAACCATGAACACGCCGCTCAAACACCAATCACTATTGAATTATAATTTCTAAACATATTTCTCAATTATGCCAGTAAAAGATACTACAGCAGCAACAATTTCAAAAAAATCTTCAATCAAACAATATTATTATGGTACAGGACGACGCAAAAATGCCGTCGCTCAAGTCCGTATTTATAAAGATGGAAAAGGAGAATTCACAGTCAATAATCGTGAAATGACACAATATTTTCCTCTCACAGAGATGTCAGAAATAATTAATTCAGCATTTAAAATAACTGCTACCACCAAAAAATTCGATATTTCCGTTAAAGTCAATGGCGGAGGAATTATGGGGCAAGCTCAAGCCATTCGCCATGGAATTTCTAGAGCACTATTGGAATATAATGAAGCATTGCGTACCACATTAAAAAAAGCCGGTTTTCTCACTCGTGATGCTCGCCGAAAAGAAAGAAAAAAACCAGGTCTTAAAAGAGCACGTCGAGCACCTCAATTCAGCAAACGTTAATTTTGTAAAATAAAAAACCCCGTGATTAGCGGGGTTTTTTATTTTACAAAAGCCATTTCAGAGGTAAAATAATTACACTAAATTTAAACTCAATCTATGCGCATAGATATTATTACAATTTTTCCAAATATTTTTAACTCTTACCTAAATGAGAGCATTATCAAACGAGCTCAAAAATCTAAAGCTCTTCAAATTTATATACACAATCTAAGAAATTATACCAAAAATATATATAATAAAGTTGATGATTCTCCTTTTGGAGGAGGAAGTGGTATGGTTATGATGGTTCAACCTATTTATGATGCCATCAATACAATTCGTAAAAAAAATAAAGGACCAGTAATTTATTTAAGTCCCAAAGGGACAATGTTAACACATACCAAAGCTAAAAAAATGTCTAAATTAAAAGAAATGATTTTACTTTGCGGACGTTATGAAGGAGTCGATCAACGAGCCATTGATCTTTGCGTTGATCAAGAACTTTCCATTGGTAAATATATTTTGACTGGTGGAGAATTAGCAGCAATGGTAGTTTTTGACACAATTTGTAGATTTATTCCAGGTGTCCTCGGAGACAGTCATTCAGCCGAAGAAGAAACTTTTTCCCGTGCACTAAAAGGGAAAAAAGAATATCCTCATTTCACAAAACCACGTATTTATAAAGGTAAAACCGTACCTGATGTATTACTTAATGGAAATCATGCGAAAATAAATACTTGGCGCAAACAAAATTTAAAATAGGAAATAATGAAAGAAAATATCGACAATCAAAATAAATCAACATCAATATTTAATTCAAATAAATATCATTTCCAAAATATCTTCGAAGAATTTGAAACTACTCAAGAAGGTTTAGACTTAAATGAGGTGACATTTCGTCTTAAAAAATATGGACCAAATAAAATTATCATCAAAAAAACACAACCTCTAATCTTAAAATTTCTAAGTGAATTTAAAGATTTCATGATGATTCTACTTTTAATTGCAGCAACTATTTCTTTAATCACTAAATCATTAACTGATGCTTTTTTAATATACTTAGTAGTATTGGCTAATGCCATAATTAGCTTTATGCAAAAAAATAAAGCAGAAAAAGCTGTTGAAGCTCTAAAACAATTAGTTGCTCCTCAAGCCAGAGTAATTCGTCAAAATAAACAGTATTTAATTTCAACTACCGAATTAGTACCTGGAGATCTATTAATTTTAAATGAAGGAGACATCATCCCAGGTGATGCTATTATTTATGAAGCGAATGAATTTGAAATTAATGAATCAGTCCTTACTGGTGAATCAAATTCTGTACATAAACTCCCATTTAATATTGAAGAAAAAGGAGCTTTTACAAATTTGAATAATATCGTATTTAGTGGAACTGTTGTTAGTCGAGGAAATGCCATGGCAATTACATTTAAAACTGGTTCCAACACTGAATTCGGGAAAATCACTAATTTAACTTTATCTACCAAAAAAGGCATCACTCCTTTAGAACGTGAAATGAAAACTATTGGTACTTTTAGCGCCACTTTAGTTTTAATAATTTCCGCTTTAATTTTTGCTTATGAAATTCTCTTTACCCATGTAGGACTTATAGAAACTTTCATATTTGTTGCTTCATTAGCAGTCGCAGCGGTTCCAGAAGGTCTACCAGCCACAATAACTATCGCACTCACATTAGGAGTACAAAGACTTTCTAAAAAAAATGCTATCGTCAAACAGCTTGCTTCTGCCGAAACTTTAGGAACATGTAATGTTATTTGTACCGATAAAACCGGTACCATTACAAAAAATGAGATGACAGTCACAGCTGCCTTTCTCGATCAATACTCTATTAATTTTTCCGGTATTGGGTATCAACCTTATGGAAAAATAGAATTATTAGATAAAAATGAAACACTCCAATTTGATCTAACAAATCCTGAAGAAAAAATAATATTTTCAAAAAAATATAATTATATTGAATCTGATTTATTTTTACTGGCAAGTTGTGCCAACGTTTGTAATAACGCCTCAATTAGCAAAAAGGATAATAAATATATTTCACTTGGTGACCCCACCGAAGCTAGTTTATTCCCTATGATAGCAAAACTGGGTTTCGATCAAAAAACACTTAGTAATCAATTTCATAAATTACATGAACTCCCTTTCGATTCTAATAGAAAATTGATGACAGTAATTGCAAAAAATTTACAAAATAACAAAATTTATGTTTTTACCAAAGGAGCTCCAGAACAAATTCTCAATATTTGTGATCAAAAAATTAGCAAAGCTAAAACCACATTACTTACTAAAAGCCAACTTGAAGACATAAGTCAACTAAATACTAAATTAGCCGCATCAGCATTACGTTCTATAGCTTTTGCTTATAAAGAAATAACTGCAAAAGATCTCGATCAAATTTTAGCTAATTCAAATTTTGATCAAAAAACACATAATTTAGAAAGAAAAATGAATTTTATCGGTCTTACCGCCATGCATGATCCACCTCGTGAAGAAGTTAAAAAAGCAATTGCTATAACTAAATTAGCTGGCATTCGCACATATATTCTAACTGGCGATCACGGTCTTACCGCAGCCAAAATTGCTGAAAGCGTAGGATTAATTTCTAAAGAAAATCCCGCAGATATAATACACGGTGAAGAGTTATCTCACATGTCCGATAATGAATTGGAAAATTTATTAACTGATCAAAAAACTAATTTTATTTTCGCCAGAATTAATCCTGAACACAAACTCCGTATTGTGACAGCACTACAAAATCTTAAAAATATCGTTGCTGTTACTGGTGATGGTGTCAATGATGCCCCCGCCTTAAAAAAAGCGGATATTGGGATTTGTATGGGATTAACTGGCACCGACATTAGTCGCGAGGCTTCTAATTTGGTACTAGCCGATGATAGTTTTTTCACTATCGTCACCGCCATTCAAGAAGGCAGAATTATTTATGCAAATTTAAAAAAATTCAGTCATTATATTTTCTCATCTAATATCGGTGAAATTGTCACAATTGTTTTTAGTATTATTCTTGGAATCCAATCCCCATTAACTGCAGTTTTATTATTAACTATTAATTTAGCCACTGATTTATTTCCAGCTTTAGCATTAGGAGTGGAACCTGGTGAAAAAAATATTATGGAAAAACCTCCTCGTCGCTATGATCAAAGAATTATAAATACCCAATTTGCCAGTCGGGTCTTAATAATCGGTTTTGGAATTGGCGTAATTTTATTGGGCACTATATTAATTAAGTTATTCATCCATGGTTGGCAAATTGATGGAGAAATCAGCCAACCTCTAACATTCCAATTACATAGCCTAATATTTGCCAATTTAGTTTTCATCCAAATAATTAATGCTTACAATTCCCGTAGCGATAGCATTTCTATATTCAAACAAAAATTTTTTCAAAATCCAAAATTATTCTGGGCATGCCTATTATCTTTTATCTTAACTATCGCCTTAATTTATCTACCACAAATTTCTAACAGTTTTCAATTAGCCCCACTTAATATTCTCGACTGGATTATGCTCATCTCAAGTAGCTTATTAATAATTCTAATTGATGAAGTTTATAAATATTTCCGACGTCGAAAATTATCTCTTACACCAGCGAAAGTAACAATTTAATATAATTCATGTCTATTCAAGAAATTTTAAATACTCTTAAACAGAGCCATGAAGCACGTCTTTTTATAAAAGTCTTGCCACAAAGTGCTTTTAATAAGATAACTGAAATATCAACTTTACAACCAGGGCAATTCCAATTAAAAGTTAAATTAACAACTCAACCAATTGAAAATAAAGCTAATAAAGCTTTAATAGAATTATTACACCGACAATTTCATTTACCTAAATTCTGCTTTCGTATTATTTTAGGCAATAAATCAAAAAACAAAACTATACTTATCTCTTTACCAACATGACTTATAGTAACTTGTCGGATTTATTAAATATACTACAAAAAAATTCTTTATTTGCTAAAAAAAAATTTGGTCAAAATTTCTTAATTAATCCCTCCATTTTAGACTCAATTATTACCGCAGCGGAAATTCAAAATGACGATTTTATTATAGAAGTAGGTCCTGGATTAGGATTTTTAACAAGTAAACTCATACCTCTAATTAAAAATCTCTTAGCAATCGAAATTGATCCAAATCTTTTTTCTTATCTCAAAACTCAACTCAATCTCAATCCAAATCTAAAAATCATTAATCAAGACATTCTCAAAACCACCGTCCCAAATATTCCTTATAAATTAGTTGCTAATATTCCTTATTACATTACTTCTCCAATTCTAAATCATTTTTTTCAGGTGACACCCCCAGGACTTCGTCCTAATTTAATTGTTTTATTGGTACAGAAAGAAGTTGCTCAAAAAATTTGTACTAAAGATGGAGCACATAGTATTTTAAGTCTACAAACACAAATTTTCGGCAAACCAGAAATTTATCAAATAGTTAAACCAGAAAATTTTTACCCTATTCCCAAAATTGAGTCGGCAATTTTAAAAATAAAAACTTATCCTCACCCTTTAATTAATAATTTCAAAATATTTTCTAAATTGATTAGTGCAACATTCCAGCAAAAAAGAAAAACCATGGAAAATTCTCTAAAAAACAATCTTCATCTTTCTGTTAAACAGCTTGAATTTTTATTTAACAATAGCCAAATCACACCCAGTATTCGACCTCAACAATTATCTATTCAAGATTGGGAAAAACTCACTGAAATTTATTCTAAATTAAATTTAGAAAATTAAATTAAACAGAAATTTCTAGAGTGTTGTCCCGATGATACTTATAAATAAGCATCATCGGGACAAAATTAAGGATAGGGATTGGTGACAGGAATTCAAGACCGAAGTCTCATCTCCCCAAATTACCAGCGAGTCTTTTGGTTTTAGTGACTTTATATCTGATTCAGCTGACTCCTCGCCACAGCTGTTTCCGTTTCTGCTGCTACTTCTTGCTTCTCCAGTTTCTTCGCCCGCCACCGCTATCTCCCCACGTTGCTAATGTTGCTCTGGCTCTGGACCACCGATTTCGTCCACAGCGACTACTGTGACACGCTGATGTTTTAGAAGCCAACTTGTCCTCCTGCATTCTCCTTTCCGCCATCTCGTTCCGTTTATCCCTCGCATCCCTCTCAGCAATTTTTTCCTCCACGAACCTGCTGGGATCGTGGTAGTCGTGTACATTTTCCCATTCCCAACAGCCCCATTCGTAGCAGTTGACGCAGATGCTACATTCTTCCACATATTCAGACGACGCCAGGGGCCCCATTGGGGAGAAGTGATCGCAGATGAAACCCTTCCTATTCATTAAACTATCCTCCACACTGGAATTACAAAATCACAATGATCTTGTCAAATTACGCAGCGCAAAATAATTTTAGCACAATTATAACCATTGTCAAATATTAATTTCATTACAATCATAAATTTAACAAACCACCTATAACCCAATAATATTATAACAATAAATTTTACCACCCATACATATTTATTTATATATCATCATTAATCCTTTCCTTTTCAATTTGTTCCTTTAGCTCCATAAGTTCATATTTATCAATTCTCTTTTTATTTGCATTTAATGTCTCCAAGTAATTTAATTTTTGTTCTAACCATCCATAAACTTTCTGTTTATATTTTGGTAATTGCCCAACTTTCTGCTTTAACAATTCCCTTAAATCAGTCCCATTTTTAAATTTATTCTTTTGACCAAATGCTTTTTCCAAAGCAATATTTTTCCACAGCAATTCTTCCAAACGATCTTTCATATCAATATTATCAAAAAATCTATGATATTTTTCTTCCAATTTTTGAATCTCATCTTCAAAAAAATAAAATTGTGCACCTGACATCTCTTGAAATATTTTTCTTAAACTATCCATTGTTATTCGCAGTGCTATCTTCTCATTTTCATATAACAATAAAGAATATTTTTTACCATCAAAATACATGCCTAACCAACCAAACACCACAGTCAACTTTCCCACCCCAAAAAATAAAGAGGTTCCAATTTCAATTTTTTCCATAACTCTATCCCAATATCCCCAAATTTCCACTGGTCTAATTTCCATTATTTGATATTTCCTTTTTGCAATTTTCCACTGTTTTCTCAAATGCCAATTATCATAATCCTCTTTAATTTTATCAAGATTTTTCCCCATCGCTATAGGTGCTGAAAAATTATTATCCGAACAAATTAATAAATTCGGATGAAAATCTTCATATAACTTTACTAATCTTTGATTATTCAACTTAACTAAATCATTATAAGTTAAAGAAATTGCCGCCCCATCAGGAAAGCGGAAATGATTCCTAAAATACCTCACTTCTAATTTCTGCCCAAATAAATAAATATTATCTGGATAATTATTATCAATTTTATTTTGTTCTTTTTTATTTAGAAAATTCTCCAATTTCATCCGTAAATCAGTTTCACCATATTCATTAATATATTTATACAAATTCTCAACTGACTTAATATTCACTTTTAATTCTGAAAACCTATCCACATACCACTCAACCAATTTATCATTATTTAAATTTAATTTTGTTAAACCAGATTTTAAATAATATAAAGCGATTTTATCTTTTACAATTTGATTAGCTTTCACAAAATCGAACTGACTTCCCGCCTGTCTATACACTAAAGCTTCTTTAATAAAAAGCCGCAATGCCTCATAATCATCATCATGTGCCTCCGTCAATCTTCCTTTAATAATCCGATGTCCCCTAAATAAAACATCTTCCTCACACATAACTTTTCCAACCACTCGATCATAAAAAATATTTCTATACTTATAATTACATAATTGAGGTGCAATCTCTTCAAACCATGCAGGATCTACCACTGTATTATTACGAGCATATAATTTGGTAGTTTCTACTATTTCTGCTGAAACAACCCATTTAGGATTAAAACCAAATAAAGCGGATCCAGGATGAATGAAAATATGTTCCGAGTTCTTGGAACGATACGATATTCTACCATCATATTCAAGTAAATTCTGAATTAAACCAGTAGCAATCGCCTTCACGATTCCTTCACGATTAATCAAATCCATTTTTAAATTATCACTATCCTTATGTAAATATTTTTCAAATTCTCTTCCAGCAAATAAATATAAAGTTTCAATCAATTGATGATAAATTTGTTCCACATCTTGAAGTACCAATATATTTAAATAATTCTTTTCACAAAATACAATTTTTTCTTCTTCAGTATTCAATTCCAAAAATTTATTCCAAACCACTAAAAAAGTAAGTAGATCAGAAGTCCAATTCAAAACCGATTCAGCATTCCGTGTAGTCACCCTTTTTCTAACAATTTTTCGCCCCTTACGAATTTTAATTATTTTATGAGTCTTATCTCCACGCGCCAAAATTTGGAAATACCTCTTTGCCAAATC
>CAZGKO010000012.1:13607-15106 GCA_964526005.1 uncultured Candidatus Peribacteria bacterium | reverse complement strand
CAAATCAGCTTCTTCTTCCTCACCATTAGGACGTAAAAATGGATCCTTCACCGAAAGTGAAGATGCGATTACCGAAACCTGTTTAACAGTATTATATTTTTCCGCAGCCAAAAGCATTGAAGAAATCTTCGGTTCCAGAGGCAAATGCGCCATTTTCAGACCTAAATCAGTCAATTCATTTTCGCGACTTACTGCTCCCAATTCATGCAAAGTTCGAAATGCCCCACCAAAAGCTTTGACATCTGGTGGATCAATAAATTCAAAATTATAAACATCTCTAATTCCAATTAAAATCATATGAAGAACAACTGAAGCCAAATCTGATCTTTGAATTTCTGGCACAGTATATTTGGCGCGGCTTTCAAAATCCTCCTTAGAAAAAAGTCTAATGCAATCCCCTTCCTCAACTCGTCCCGCCCGTCCCGCTCTTTGTACCGCCGCCGCTTGTGAAATCACTTTCACCTCTAAACTACCAATTCCTGTCCGAAAATTAAAATCCGTAATTCTAGCCACACCCGGATCAATCACATATTTAATACCCGGCACAGTCAAAGAAGTTTCAGCAATATTAGTAGCCACCACAATTTTTCTCAAATTTTTAAAATCCTGATAAATCAATCGCTGATCATCCATTGAAAGCCGCGAATATAAAGGTAAACATTTTATACCTTCTAAATTCCAATAATCAATCGCCCGAATTGTCGAAAATATTTCTGCTTCTCCTGGCATAAAAATTAAAATATCTCCACATTTCTTAGATTGAGAAATATTTTTTACTAAATCAGCTATTCGATAATATAAATTCTCTCCATACTTAAGTGACAAATATTTAATATTAACCGGATATAATCGACCAGAGACATTAATCACTGGAACATTTTTAGAACCATTCAAATCTATAAAAAAATTAGCAAACTTTTGTGCATCAAAAGTTGCTGAAGTAATAACAATTTTCAGTGGTTTCAAACCAGCTTTTTGCCTCCGAATATAAATATTCTTTAAAAGTCCCAATAGAAAATCAATATTCAAATTTCTTTCATGCGCTTCATCCACTAAAACCGCATTATATCTACTTAATAAATTATCTCCTTTCATCTCTTGCAATAAAATCCCATCAGTACAAAGTGTAATTATTGTTCCTCTGGTTGATTCATCATCAAAACGAATTTTATATCCAACCTCAGCAGAAAGTTTAACATCCATTTCTTCAGCAATACGCATTGCAATTGAAGTGGCCGCAATCCTGCGTGGCTGAGTATGAGCAATCTTAATTTCAGCTTCAATTGGATCAACTTTTTCAATTTCAATCAAAGCCTCCAGAATCATTTTCGGAATTTGCGTTGATTTACCTGAACCAGTTTCACCAACTATCACTATTACCTCATTTTTTACAATCGCCTCCACAATCTCCTGTCGATGAGCAAAGATTGGTAAAACCTTATTATAACCAAATTTCATAATTATTATCCGCCACAACGGATCTTATTAAATATTTTCTT
>CAZGKO010000012.1:0-13597 GCA_964526005.1 uncultured Candidatus Peribacteria bacterium | reverse complement strand
GCATACAATAAAGTTAAACAAAGCTGAAAATGAAAAATCCTAAAATAAAAATTAAAACTATTCAGGAACTTCAAAAGCAATTTCAAAAATTCCTCAAACCTCATTCCAAATTTCATTTGGTAATTCCAGCTTTAAAAGCACCTTTCATTAATCAGAATACTGTAATTATAGAACTCGGCGGAACACATTTAAAACTTTATCATCCAAATAATAAAGGGATTATTCAAAAATTTAAACAATTAGATTTTTATCATAACATCACTTACACTCCAACTTTACTCAACAAACAAATATTCCACCACCTAAAGCAATTTCTATCCAAAAAAGATTTAGAATCACTTCAAAAAGTATTTTTTATATTTGCTTACCCACTTGAACATTTCTGGCGTGGAAACACTTTAGATGGTATTTGTTTAAAATTTTCTAAAAGCCATCAAAGCAAAGGTATTATCAAATCTAAAATCGGACTTAGTTTAGAAAAATTTTTACAAAAAAAATGCAGCCTTAAAACCGAAGTTTTTACCTTCAACGACTCTTTATCCACAGTTTTTGGAAACTTCAATCGATCAACAGACATTCTAAATCTAGGTATTATCGTCGGAACTGGAGCAAATTGCGGTGTTAGTTATTGCAAAGATCGCAATATTCAATTTTTCAATACCGAATTCGGAACTTATTCTATTCCATTCTGGTCTGAAATAGATAAAGAACTAATTAAAAATACTGGAAAAGAATATCAAGTAGAAAAAATGATTTCAGGAAATTGGCAATATCAACTTTTTCATATAGCCATAAATAAACTGGTAAAACAAAATCAAATATCCACACCAAAAAACTTAAATCAATTACAAAAATGGGAATCTAATCAATTAGAAAAATATTTCTCCAAATTAAAACCAAAATCCGAAATTGACAAAACACTACAAACCCTCTGGTATTCAATCACCGAGAGAGGAGCTATTTTTCTATCCCTCGCAATTAGTACTTTAATTAAAAATTTTAAGTATAAAAAAGTAAATCTTACTCTAACTGGAGCAGTCTTTGAACATACTATAAATTTTGAAAAACAATTTCTCACTCATCTCAAAAAACACCTCCCTAAACATTCAATTAAAGCAAAATTCATTCACAACACAACTCCCGACGCAGTTAAAAATCTGTTTTTCTAAAAAAAACCAACCTTTCATTAAATATGATTTTGCTAGTTTATTTCAAATATAATACAGTAAAATAAATTTTTCAAACAAACCTTATTCATGCTATAATAAAGAAATATATGATATATTATGGCTCATATTCCCATAGAAACCAATCCATTCGTCAATATAGACAAACCAAAATCGGTTGAAACACCACAAGCCGTTGATATAGTAAAAAAGTATGGAAATCAAAATCCTAAAATTAAAAAAATCGTGTGGGAAAAAGCTCAAGAACTACACAAAAATTATCCGAATCTCAGCGATGAAGCTTTTTATAATTTAATTGGTGGAGAAAAGTTTAAAAAAACTTTTCAACCAAAACAAAATATACAGCTGAAATCCCCAAAAAAAAATATACCCAATCCATTTGAAAAAATTCCTAAACCAAACACCATAGAAACCGGATCGGAATTTATAAATGAACTTAAACAAATTGGTGATCTTGACCATAGTCCAAAAGCCCGAGAAGAAATGTCACAAAAAATTCTTGAAGAAATAGATGCTGGTCATATCCCATCTTTTTGCCATCAGAAAAATTTTCAAACCATCACAATGAGAAATTCAGAAGGAGTTAAAGTTCAATTTAAAACCAGTGCTGATTATCTATCAATCGGTACCGACAATGATTATGTTAGAATACCGATTACCCCAATACTTGCCCTTAAATTACGCCAAAGATATGGCTGGAGTATGCCAACTGCCAAAATGACCGATGCTATTTATAACCAAGCAGGGAAAAGATTAACAGGAATTGGATTAGTCAAATCTCAAGAAGATACTGAACATATGCAAAGTGCTGAATTTATCAATCGACATAATCAACTTTATAATCAACAACTAACACCTCAAGAAAGAAAGCAAATTGCCTTTGGCAATTTGCTCGTTGCAGGTCATAAAAAAGATATTATCTTATCTCGCTATGCCATCAAGCATCCTGATGTTATGGATTTTCGAGGACTTTATCTACAACCGGGAAAACCAATTCAAACCAATCCTGCACACACTCCAGCTTATAGTGATTATGCTCAAGGATTCAGATTAATTGCTCCTAAAATAACAATTATCAATCCAGATGGCAGTTCACAAACCATGAATTATTATCAAGCTTTGAAAGATCCTAAAATTGCCCATATTCTTAACGGAGCCGAAGGGGCAATAGATGCCCGTCAAGCTTATCATGGAAAAATTTATAATAAATATTATGGCAAAGGAGGATACTTTGCCTAATAAATTATCTCTATAAGCAAGATCAGCTTCTTTTCATTTTTAGATAAATTATGTTAGATATAATATATGAAAGATTCTTCTCAACCATCTATTTATATAGCTCTTGATCTGGAAACTACTGGCTTTGATGCAAACCAAGATCAAGTTATCGAAATTGCTGCCATTAAATTTCAAGGACAAGAAATAATTGAAGAATTTGAAACATTAATTAATCCCCAAGTCCCAATCCCCGATATGGTTACCCATATCACAGGAATCACTGAGACGACAGTGAAAAATGCTCCCATTTTTGAAGATATAAAAAAGAAATTATTACAATTTATAGATAATTATCCAATTGTTGGTCACAATATTAATTTTGACCTTACCTTTTTAAAAGCCAAAGGTCTACCTTTAATCAATAAAGAATTTGATACACTAATCCTTTCTGGACTTTTTTTACCCGGGCTACCTTCTTATAGCCTTGATACTATTTCTCGCGAATTAAAATTAACTCATTTACAAAAACATCGAGCTATGTCAGATAGCCATGTTTGTTTTGATCTATTCAATATCATTAAAAACAAAATAGCTTTAATTCCCACACCTATTTTACAAAAAATTCAGACATTACTACCAAAAACCAAGTGGCCATTAACGGAACTTTTTCAAATCACTAACAATACTATTAAAAAACTCCCATCAGCACAAAACCCGCTTCCTCAACTCATTTCTAAATCTTCATCATCAATCAATTCCGATTTTACAATCAAAAATATCAAAGATTTAGAAAATTTATTTACTCCAGAAACAATATTAAAACAAATCATTCCAAATTTTGAAGTTCGCCCTACTCAACAAAAATTAACCAACAAAATTTTAGATGCTTATCAAAATAATTTTCATCTACTTGCAGAAGCTGGCACCGGCACCGGAAAATCATTTTCTTATCTTCTAGCCGCCGCCTATTTTAGTACTTTTCACAAAACCAAAGTTATTATTTCAACCTATACCAATACCCTTCAAGATCAACTATTACATAAAGATATTCCCATTATCAAAAATCTTTTTCCAAAACTAAAAACCACAGTTTTAAAAGGCAAAAATAAATATCTTTCCCAAAATCGTTTTAACCAATTAATGGAAAAAGATTTTTTGGAAGATCATGAAATTTCCACAATTATTAAAATATTACTTTGGCTTCCAAAAACTTCTACTGGAGATTTAGATGAATTAAATCTTCAAAATAAAGAACTAAATGTTTTAGAAAATATTTATGTACAAAATGATGAAAAATCTTTACCAAAAAATCAAATTAGTGAAGTAAATTTTTATCAAAAAGCCCGTCTACAAGCGAAACAAGCTGATATTGTTATTGTTAATCACTCTCTTTTACTTCAACATTTTAAAACCGGTCAAACCCTTCTCCCTGAATTTAATTATTTAATTATTGATGAAGCACATCATTTAGAAAAAGTCACTACCGCTACTCTTACCATTGATCTCACCACCAATCGTTTTAAAAGAATATTCGATAATTTAATTATATTATGTTCTGGTCTAAATGAACCTAATTTATTCAATCTTACTACCAATTTACAAATATTAAAAACCATTGGTACTGAAGCTGAAAATTGTAGTTTACTAAACCAAGAACTATTTATTTCCATAAGAAATATTTTAGAAAAATATAATAAAAACCCAAATCCTTTTTATAAATATATATCTCTCAACAAAAACATTGCCAATACTCCTGAGTTCCATGATATTAAATTAAAAATCCAAAATCTATACGAACATACTAAACAATTAATTACAGATATTAATACCAATTATCACGATATAAATCATCATTTTGATCAAAATAAAAAAAATGATATCAATTCTATTCTTGACCAACTCAATAATGCTTTTGATGATTTACATATATTAAATTCATTAGATTTTCAGGAAAAAATAATTTGGATTTCTAAAACTTTTGATGAAAACATTCATTTTAATTGCGTTAATTTAGATATTTCAAGTTTTCTCCAAAAAAAAGTTTTTTCTAATTTAAAATCAGTAATTCTTACTTCTGCTACTCTTACTACCGATAATAATTTTAATTTTATTCGTCAGGAACTTGGACTGGGCGAACATTTCAACGAATTAATCATTCCTTCACATTTTTCTTATCCAGATCAAGTGAAAATTTTAATTCCAGAAGATATGCCTGAACCAAAAGATGAACAATACATTAAAGATTGTACCAATTTAATTGAAAAAATTATTACAATTAACCAAGGTCGCTCATTAGTTCTTTTTACTGCAAAAAAAGATCTGAGCAAAACTTTTCATGAACTCGCACCAAAATTAAAAAACATCGGTATTAATTTATTAGCCCAGGGAATAACAGGAGGCCGTGGAAAAATTCTCGCCCATTTTCGAGATGAACCGAAAACCAGTTCCATTTTAGGACTAAACAGTTTCTGGGAAGGTGTAGATTTAATAGGAGAAAATCTCAATTGCCTAATTATTCAAAAATTACCATTTGATCCGCCAGATAACCCGCTCCTTAGTGCGCGTAGCCAAAAATATTCTGATACCTTTAATGATTTTGCCCTTCCTCGCGCTATTCTAAGATTTAAACAAGGGTTTGGACGCCTAATCCGTTCTTCATCTGATATTGGTACAGTTATTATTCTCGATTCACGTTTAGTTACCAAAAATTATGGATCAGTCTTCTTAAATTCACTTCCCACTAGTATCCAAATAATAAAATGCCCTAAAAACGAGCTACCTAAACATATTTAGGTATTTGCAAAATAAACGGATTATGCTATAATATATATCCGCTTAACAAAATGCAAAAACAAATAAAAAATCTGCTTATTGCACTTGGTATCATAGTTATATTAACCATCATTGGTTTTTATTCCTTTTCAAGAGGCAACTTATTACAGGGATACCTTCAAGTTTATCCAAAACCAAATATCAATAATACCGCATTTTCTATTTCTAAACCTGCCACAGCAGTTTATCCAAATAAATTAATAGCAAATAGTGAAAATAAAATCTTTGAATTTAATATTAACACAAGCTCCAAAATAAGTTTTACAAAAAGTAAAAGTAAAAATTATAATTCCACTAATAATAACAACTTTTTAACAATCACCCTTTCTACTAATAAAAATTTTTCTAATATAGAATCTTGCCAACTTTACATGATCAACCCCAGCTACAATTCTAAAACCTTACTCGATAAAATCTCAAATAACACCTCTAATTTTATAATTAATAAGTTAAATGCTTCATTAAAATTCAATTTTTCCTCCAATGGTTACAGTTTACCACCAAATTCTTCAGTCCGTTTTCGAGTAACTTGTGATTTAAATCAATCAATTGCTACACAAACCATCTCCGCTTCACTAAACAAATCTCTAAATTCACAACAATCTCCTATAAAATATACAAATTCTCAAAATCAAAATACAAATTACACACCTCAAACAAACATTGTTGGCCCCATTCTTTCCTTTTAATTAAAAATTATTATTAAAAAAATATTCATGAAAAATAAAAAATCCATCATTGGCATCATAGTTTTAATATTAATTATATTCGGACTAGGTTCAATTTATATTTTCAAAATGCCAATCGGAAATATTCTGCAAGGTTATTTAAATTTTCCAAAACCAATTTATGAAAGTTGTACAATAACAAATCAAAATGGTGTGAAATTAAATATTGATTGTAACAATTTTGATCAAGAACGTCAGAAATTAACCGATGGAAATTATATTGCTGATGTGAATTATGTAAATAAACAATTAGGAAACAACGGTGAAAGTATTGTCCCATTCACAATTCAAAATCACGAATCAACTTGTACTTTTATTGAAAATGGCTATAAACCTTCCATTTCAATCAGAACCGGAGAAAATGTCATTATAAGTGAAAAAATAATTAATTCTCCAACCACAATTGATTTAGGAACAACCACTCAATTACTCCAAATCAATTATATTAAAAATGGAAAAACTTCTGCTTTCGACCAATTTCTCTGTGGAAACGGATTAGAAGGTATAATTTCCAACTCCTCTGGTCAACAATTAGGAACAGTCACTTTAAACAGTAATGGATTTATTAATACAACCAATGTAGTCAATCAATTAAGAATTATTCCGCAATCTTTCCATTATGGAAATAATATCAAACCAATAATTCCTGGTAATTATTATTTAAGTATTAATATTTATCCCGATTTAAAATTTTTATATCAAGTACCATGCAGTAGCAGCTATCCTAAATTATCCTTAGCAGACATTAATACTAATAATCCTGCAGGAACAATTACCGTTCCATTAACGGGATTAAGTCCAAATTGGGCTAAACTTTGTGTTAATAAAATTTATCTTGGCTTTCAAAATAATAATAATGCAAGCGATCAATTCCAATTCAATGGTATTCTTTCTTCCAATGCCGACAATTATTCTGAAACTTTTAAATTAAGTGATTTTCCTGCTCTTCAAGCCAAATTAATCACTTTCCCATATCAAGGAAAACTTTCAGTATTTTTTCGTGATCGCAGTGATTCAAATAATGTTTATACATTAGGTACAACCAATTTAAACGTTGATCCAAATTACCAACCAATTCACACAAACCCCACAGCATCATCAAATGAACCTTCTTCCGTCATCAATACACAACAAAGTTCTTCACCATTCTCATTCTTTCAAATAAACTCATCTAAAGTCCCTGTTCGACATGGAATCACCGATTCTACGCAAGTTACTACTTCCAACCAATAAAAATTTAATAAGGTTGAAATCAAGATCGGTCTAAATTACAATTAGACCGATCTAATCAATTCACTTAAAAACAAATCGCTATGACATTATGGATTATTATCGCAGTAATAGTCATTTTGGCTTTTGTCATTATGGGCATTTACAACAAACTTATCCAACTTAAGAATAAAGTCGATGAAGGTTGGTCAGATATTGATACCCAATTAAAACGCCGTTATGACCTAATTCCGAATATGATAGAAACAGTTAAGGGATATGCTGCCCATGAAAAAAGCACTTTTGAAGAAGTAACAAAAGCTCGTACCGCTGCCATGAGTGCCACAACTCCTCAAAACAAAATCGCCGCTGAAAACACTTTAACCGGAGCTCTCAAAACTTTATTTGCCGTTGCCGAAAATTATCCCGATTTAAAAGCTAACCAAAATTTCCTTAACCTTCAGAATACATTAAAAGAAGTTGAAGAAAAACTCCAACTTTCTCGCCGTTATTATAATGCCACAGTACGTGATTTCAACACTCAAATTGAAGTTTTTCCCAATAATATTATTGCAGGCACATTTCATTTTGAAAAAAGAGATTTCTTTGAAATCGGAAATTCTGAAGAACGTAAAAACGTTAAAGTGGCATTTTAATCAAAATATCATCCATATAGCTACATCAATAGAAATCTACAGCTCTTAAGCTATTTTAATGAAACACCCATTCAAAAGTTTAATCCTTACCATCATACTTATTTTTTCAAGTATAGGATTAACACAAGCTAATTCACTTTGGTCTATTAAAAGTTTTAATACACTACTCAATGTCCAATCGGATTCCTCAATTATTGTAACTGAAACAATCAAAGCTGATTTTACTCATTCCAGCTCACCTCGACATGGTATTATTCGTAATATCCCTATTCATTATGTTAATCAATTCAATCAGAATGTTAATATTCGTTTTTCATTAATAAGTATTACAAACCAAAATGAACAACCTCTAAAATATCAAACCAGTTACCCCGGTGATTACGTCAGTTATAAAATCGGTAATGCTAATATTTATGTTAGTGGAATCCGAACTTATATCATTAAATATAAAGTCCAGCGAGGAATAACTTCTTTCAATGGATATGACGAAATTTATTGGAATGCAACTGGAGACCAATGGGATACTGATATTCAAAGTGCTACCGCAACAGTTAAACTACCACAACCAAATAGTAGTATTACAATGAAAGGTCTCTGTTTTACCGGTTACAAATATTCCAAAGAGCACAATTGTAATACCAAAATAATTAATAATTCCACTTATTTTTTTCAAACTAATAAACCTTTAACTTCTGCCCAAGGTTTAACAATTGTAGCAAAAATTGATCCTAATAATATTACTTTTCCTTCCATATTAATTTTAATACTTTGGTTTTTAGAAGACAATTGGGGCTATTTAATCCCAATTTTCATTTTATTACTTATGCTTTGGCAATGGAACAAAAAAGGTCGAGATCCACATGCATTAAAGAGCACCATTATGCCGGAATATAAACCTCCCAATAACCTTTCTCCAGCTGAAATTGGAACTTTAATTGATGACCGTGTTGACAATCAAGACATGACTTCATCAATAATTGATCTGGCCGTTCGCGGTTATTTAACAATCAAAGAAAAAGATCAAAAAAAAGTTATTTGGGATACTATTTCTTATACACTTAAAACAACTAATAAAACAAATATTAAAGATTTAAAGGATTTTGAACAAACAATTTATAACAATATATTTAAGGATAGAGATGAAGTAGATCTAGATAATCTTAAATACGAATTTTATCAAGTTATTCCCACAATTAAAAATCAACTTTATAATGGTTTAACCAATCAAAAATATTATGTACTCAATCCCGATAAAATTCGTAAATTATATTATTCAATTGGTGGAATCATCTTATTTACAACATTATTTTTCCTGACTCCATTAATAACCATAAATTTTTCACTTTATGCGGGAATATTAATCTCATCCATAATAATAATTATTATTGGGCACTATATGCCAGCCAAAACACAAAAAGGAGCCGACACTTTAATACATATTTTAGGACTAGAAGAATTTATTAAAACCGCTGATGCCGATAGAGTGAAATTCTATGAAAAAGAGAATATTTTTGAAAAGATACTTCCTTATGCCATCGCTTTAGGGCTAGGAGAAAAATGGTCAAAAACTTTTCAAGGAATATTAAAAGAAACTCCTGCTTGGTATCATTCCAATAATACTATATTCAACACAGTTTATTTTTATAGCTCATTAAATAGTTTTAATAGCCACCTCACCACCTCTATGTATGCAGCTCCACGCTCCGCTGGTAGTTCCGGTTTCGGAGGCGGATTCTCGGGTGGCGGTTTCGGCGGCGGCGGCGGCAGTAGTTGGTAAATGGTTTTACACTTTCTTTTTCAATCCACTTCGTTTTATTTCATCAATTTCATCACGAAGTTCTGCCGCCTTTTCAAATTCTAAATTCATTGAGGCTAATTCCATCTGATCCTCCAATTCTTTAATAAATCTTTTCATTTCATCTGGCGGTACTTTTTTCCAATCAATTTTCTTTGCATTCAATTCATCCTCATCTTCTCTTTTTCCCATAGCAATATCTTTAATCGCTTTAATTACAGTTTCCGGAGTAATTTTATATTTTTTATTATAAGCCACTTGAATCTGACGTCTACGATCAGTTTCTTCAATAGCTCCTTTTATAGCAGCTGTCATTACATCAGCATACATAATTACAGATGCATTTATATTTCTAGCACAACGTCCAATCGTTTGAATCAAAGCACTTTTACTTCTTAAAAATCCTTGTTTATCAGCATCCAAAATCGCCACCAGTGAAACCTCTGGCAAATCCAAACCCTCACGAAGCAAATTTATCCCAACCAATACATCACATTTACCAAGACGTAAATCACGTAAAATTTCAATTCGATCCAAAGTATCAATATCAGAATGAAGATATTGCACTTTAATATCTAAATCAGCTAAATAATCAGTTAAATCTTCAGCACTGCGTTTTGTTAAAGTAGTAATTAAAACTCTTTCTTTACAATCAATTCTTTGACGGATTTCATTTAACAAATCATCAACTTGATTTTTTTTCGGACGTGTTTCTACTTTTGGATCAATCAAACCTGTAGGACGAATAATTTGCTGAACTATATGTCCAACACTATGTTCCAGTTCATAAGCAGCGGGTGTAGCAGAAACATAAACCACCTGATTCAACGCCTTTTCAAACTCATTAAATTTTAATGGTCGATTATCATGGGCAGAAGGCAATCTAAAACCATAATTTACCAAAGTTTCCTTACGTGAAAAATTTCCATTATACATTCCTCCGATTTGCGGAACTGAAATATGAGATTCATCACAAATCATTAAAAAATCATCAGGGAAATAATCCAATAAAGTAGGTGGAGGCATTCCTGGATCTCGCCCACTCAAATAGCGAGTATAATTTTCTATACCTTGGCAATATCCAGTTTCTTGCAAGATTTCCAGATCATATTCTGTTCTAGTTTTTATTCTCTCCGCTTCCAAAAGCCTGCCTTGCTTCATAAAATATTCATACTGAACAACCAAATCTGCCTTAATTTTCCCTACAGCTCTTTCAATTTTTTCTTTGGAAGTAATATCATGTTTTGCCGGAAATATTTTTATAGAATCTAAATTCCTAAGCTCCTCACCAGTAAAAGAATCACATTCAGTAATTTTATCAATTTCATCACCAAAAAATTCTAAACGAAAAATAGTATCACGATCAGGCGGGAAAATTTCTACCGTATCACCCAAAACATGATACATCCCCTGCTTAAATTCCAAACTTGAACGTCGATATTGCATATCAGTTAAATGTCTCAATAATTTATCCCGTTTTCTTTCTTCCCCTTTTTTTAATTCAATCGCAAAAGCATTATAATCTTCAACTGAACCAAGACCATAAATACAACTTACCGAAGCCACAATCAAAACATCACGCCGAGTCAACAAATTAACCGTTGCAGCATGTCTAAATTTATTGATTTCTTCATTTATTGAAGCAGTTTTTTCAATATAGGTATCCGTAGTTGGAAGATATGCCTCTGGTTGATAATAATCATAATAAGAAACAAAATAGCTAACCGCATTATTGGGAAAAAATTCTGTAAACTCATTACATAATTGAGCAGCTAAAGTTTTATTATGCGCCAATACCAAAGTTGGTTTTTGAATCTGAGTAATAACATTAGCCATTGTAAAAGTTTTTCCAGTACCTGTAGCACCGAGCAAAGTCTGATGTTTAACACCATTATTTATATTATTAACCAGCTCTTTAATTGCTTCCGGCTGATCTCCTTTTGGTTGATAATGATGTTTTAAATCAAATTTCATAATTTTCTTATTTTAAATTTATCTTGAAATAGACTTAATAATTCGATTATCAGCCATTCTATAGAATTAAATTTTTTGGTGCAATACACAATTCCAAAGTACCATTTGCCATACTTAATTAATCAACTAAATAACATAAACAAAGTTATTCAAAAACTGTTAATTAATATTACTAATATAGTTACAACTATATTCCCTCAACCTGTCAAGGTACTATAAGTAATAGAGATATATGAAAAACACTTAAATAATATGTAAATTTATGCGTAAAACTAAAGTAAAACATAATATGTTTGACAAAAACCAAAACAATATTTTAACTTGACCAATTAGGACATCATGGGTAAATATATAGTAAATCACAATCCTCTTCCCTTAGCCATAAATTAATCTTGATGCGCAACGGGAGAATTGTCCTGATTTGTTACTTGACTTATAGGTTAGCTCAATAAAAAAACTACCACGGTGCTTTGCTTCACACAAAGCCCGTTAAAAACAACAACAACGAAAGGTGCGGAAAATGAAAACTGTGAAAAGGAGTCGCCGGCTTACTGCCATGTGGCAGTTGGTTATCGCGACCATAGCACTCACACTCGTGAGCACCGCCTGTTCGGATAATTCCCGACCAAGCGGCTCACTTGGAAGAGATTACCCGCCACCCGGTAGCAATACCGGAGGAAATGGTACTGCAAACACCGACGGAGGCACTCCCACAGCCTGCACGTTGCCACAAGCAACGTGCCAAATGTCGCAGACCGCATGCGACATCAACCTGAACGCAGATCCGCTTAATTGCGGCGTCTGCGGTCTGACATGTGGTAACGGAAAAACCTGCAAAGCAGGTCACTGCACCGACACCACATCAATCAACACTTGCACTTCCACGGCTACAACCGAGAAGTGCGACTACAAAGACGACAACTGCAACGGCACTGTCGACGAGGGATTCAACCTTCTCATCGATACCAAAAATTGCGGCATCTGCGGTCATGCTTGCGCAACAAACCAGATCTGCTCGGCAGGTCACTGCCAGTACACTTCACCTCAGAATAGTTGCACACCATCTACCGAGATGTGCGACAACATCGATGACAACTGCAACGGCACTATCGATGAGGGGTTCAACCTTCTCATCGATACCAAAAATTGCGGCATCTGCGGTCGCAAGTGCGGCAACGGACAAAAATGTCTAAATGGCAGTTGCGCATGGGTCACACCAAAAAGCAATTGTACACCAAGCAAAGAGGTGTGCGACAACATCGACAACGATTGCAACGGTCTCATCGACGAGGGGTTCAACTTGCAAAGTGATCCCCTCAACTGTGGTGCCTGCAACAATGCCTGCGCAGCAAACCAGTCCTGTGTCTCTGGACACTGCGCCTGGAACACTTCGCAAAACAACTGCATCTCCTCCCCGGAGGTGTGCGACAACATCGACAACAACTGCAACGGAGTGATCGATGAAACCTTCGATCTGCAGTCCGATCCAAAAAATTGTGGCAAATGCGGACGCGTTTGCCCGATTGGAGCACAATGCTTGAACGGCATGTGCTACAACCCCAACCCCACAGATACATGCATTCCCTCCCCGGAAATGTGTGACGATGTCGATGATAACTGCAACGGTTTCATCGACGAGGGGTTCAACCTGAACACCGACATCAACAACTGTGGAGTCTGCGGTAACGCATGTGCAGCCAACCAGTCATGTGTCTCTGGCCACTGTGCCTGGAACACACCACCTTCAAGTTGCACACCATCTACCGAGATGTGCGACTACAAGGACGATGACTGCGATGGCATCATCGATAACGGATTCGTCCTGTCATCCGATGTCAACAACTGCGGAGTCTGCGGTAACGCATGTGCAGCCAACCAGATCTGCTCGGCAGGTCACTGCGCATGGATCACTCCACAAAGTGGTTGTACTCCTTCACCAGAGGTGTGCGACTACAAGGACGATGACTGCGATGGCATCATCGATAACGGATTCGTCCT
>CAZGKO010000011.1:800-42193 GCA_964526005.1 uncultured Candidatus Peribacteria bacterium | reverse complement strand
ACCTACACCAACAAACATTTCTACAAATTCAGAACCAGAAATATTAAAGAACGGAACTCCGGCTTCTCCAGATACTGCCTTAGCAAGTAAAGTTTTTCCGGTTCCTGGGGGGCCTACAAGTAATACACCTTTAGGAATTTTAGCCCCAATTTGCGTGTATTTTGTAGGAGTTTTTAAAAAATCTACTACTTCAATTAATTCTTCTTTTGCTTCTAATGCGCCAGCCACATCGGTGAACATGGTTTTTTTCTTGTTTCCATCGAAAAGTTTAGCGCGGCTTTTTCCAAATGACATAGCCTGATTATTTGAGCTTTGGGCTTGTCGCATGGTATACATAATGAATCCTATTAAGAGCAGAAAAGGTAAAACACTAATTAAAAGGTTGAGCCAAAAACTATCGTTATTTTTAGGTATTATCTCAATATCAATATTTTTTTTAACACTTTTTGGGACATCTTTTAGTAAATCTTCAATAGAGCTAGCAGGGTCTTTATATGTGTATTGTTTTGAATTATCAATTTTAATTATATCAATACGGTTGGTTGCCGTTTCCATTTTGATTTTACCAATTACACCGTTGGCAGCTTCTTCAGTGAATTGATTGAGTGGAATTTTTTTTATTTTGGAAGGGCTGGAATTAAAAATTAAAAAAACTCCTGATAAAAGTAAAATTGCAATTACTAAAGTGAGTAAACTATTACGGGAATGTGGTTTTTTTTCTGGGGCAATACTAGGCATATTTCTCTAAAAATTATTATTACTAAAGGTATTAATTACTTGTTTAAAAATACCAAAGCTAAAGGCGGATATATTCTAGCTTTTAACTAATTCAATCACAACTATTCTTTTATTGTTTTTAGGATCTTTTTTAATTTTAAGTTGTGATTTGTGTTTTATGGTGTTGCCAAATTCTTTTTGAAGATTTGAACGGTTTTTGGATAAAGTGGCTAATATTTCTTTAATTTGTGGGGTAGTAACCCCTTTTTTATTGATTTTTTGAAATAGTATTTTAAGGATTAGAGCCTGTAAAGCTGAGGGTTGTTTTAGGAAATTATCGAGGGGAAAATAGACTTGTTTATTTTTAGTTTTAAGGTTTGATTTTAGCCAGATTTCTGAAATTTCCCAAAGGGCATGAAAATTACTTTTAAGATTTTGGATAGTTTGATTAAGAGTTTTTTCATAACTTGGATTAATTTCTGAAAATAAAGGTAGAATCTTGTGTCGTAAGAAATTCCTTTTGAATTTGAGATTAAAATTACTGTGGTCAATACAATATTTTAAATGGTTCTTTTTAAGATATTCTAAAATTTCTATTTTGGTAATATTAAGTAAAGGTCGGAATATTTTTCTTTGTGAGCTATAACAATCAATCCCTCCAAATCCTGAAGCGGAGGCACCGCGAATTAGGTTGAGGAAAAAAGTTTCGATTTGGTCGTTTTGATGGTGTGCGGTTAAAATGGCTTGGGCTTTGTGGCGGTGCCTAACTTGTTCTAGAAATTTCAAATAGGAATTGATACTTTCCCGCTAGTTTTTTTGTAAATTCTTGATCTTTTTCGCTTTCTATTCCACGGATATTATGATTAAGATGGGCGACAATAATTTGTATTTGTGGTTTTAACTTTGCAAGTTGATCTAACAAATAAACTGAATCGGGACCACCGGATATTGCAGCTATTAATTTAGTTTTGGAACTTATTGAAAAAGGGAATTCCATTGTTAATAATTTAAGTTTTGTTTTTTCATGATAACAATCAGTTGATTTACATCGTCATCAGGTGCGGTTTTGTTCACAATTCTTTTTTTACATTTTAAACAATGATGATAGATTTGGAATCCTTTTTTAGAATTTTGGATTATACTGGTCGGTTCCATTAATCCTTTACAATGTGATAAACGGTCGCCCGGTAGTTTATGATCAACATGTTTTGAATATAAACATTTACGGCAATGATTGCGACAAGTTTTTGATGCTGGGGGATTTATTTCCTCGCATTTTTCACATTGAAAAAGAATGTTAATTTTAATTGTTTTTTTAGATATGGATTCCATAAATAAAAATTACGATAAAGGTAATGTAGTAGTATTCGCTACTGGAAGCGTAATTTATTCTAAGAAATTTAGCAATTTTGAAAATTATGCTTCCAGTAGCGATGATGGTTTAACCGCTAAATTTAAGGGTATGGACCCTTTAGGCAAAATGTCTGATTTTAATATTTTAATAGATGACATAAAAATTTATTTGTGCTATAATAATAGGATTTAAATTTTACCAATTATATTATGGCGATTACAAACCAAGAAAATACGCCACAAAGCGAAGTTACTCAAAAATTGAAAAGTAGATTTTCTTTGGGTGTAATTGTTCTGTTGTTAATTTTGATTGGGATGGTGATATTTGCATTACTTAATGTTTGGCAAAAGGACAATTTAAATAATAATAATGCTTTATTGAATCGACAAATTACTAATTTAAATTCGGAGATAAATTCTTTAAAACAACAAAAAGTTGGTGTCAGTAAAAATGCAATTGATGCTTTGGCTAAAATTAAAAATCATGAAATTCGTTGGTCTAATATTATTACTGCCATTAATACGCTTGTCCCAAAGAATGCCGATGGAACTGCAAAAATTAATTTTCTTTCCTATAGCGGTTCGGCTGATGGAAAATTAAACTTGAGTGCTTCAACTAATCCTGCGGCATTTCCGCCTTTTGCCGATGTTGCTCAACTGATTAGTGTTTTTAATAATAATGTTTATTTTACAAATGCATTTGTTCCTGCAATTTCAATTGGAAAAGATCAGAATGGTCTTTCCACTTTAACTTTTATTTTCAATGTAACTTATCAAGAACCGAATATTAATAATGTTAATTTAAGTAATACTTCAGTACCAGTTAATAATATTAATAAAAACACAAAAGCTTCTGTACCACGTAATCAATAAAAAATATGGCGAATAAACAACAGAAATCATCATTATTAGCACTACTACTTCTAATTGTTATTGCATTGGTTGCGGTTTTTTGGTTTATGCCGAGTTTAAATGAAGTTAGTGCTTTACAATTGGAAAATCAAAATAAAACTTCTCAAAAAGTGAGTTTAGATAAACAGGTTGCTAGTTTGAGAGCGGCAAAGGCTGAGTTTAAATCTACATCTGAAATGACACAGGTTACTTCGGTGGCTGCTATTCCTGAACATTTTGAAGAAGATAAATTGATTAATTTGATCTCTACTTTAGCTAAACAAAATCAAGTTACAGTCGGAAGTATCAGTTTTACAGCTAATCCAAATTCTACTGATGTAATTAAAAAGGGAACAATTAACCTGAGTTTAACGAGTTCACAAAGAGACTTGATTTCTTTTCTAAAAAGCATAGAAGGTGCAAGCCGAAAAATGATTGTAAAAAATATTACAGTACAACTTGGTAAAATTCAAAATGTGGAGAGAGTTAATTTTAGTTTGAGTATTGAAACTTATTTTCAGGATTCTCTTTAGTTTATAGAAAAATTAAAAATAAAAATGATTAATGGACAGGATTATCAGAAGAAATTAGATAAATTATTACAAAAATCACAGGTTCGTCGTGATCCGCGAAGAAGTGTGATTTATGGAGTGGTTTCCGATAAATATCAAGGGATGTTTGTTCGTCTAGATAATTTTTTAATTGATCATCAAAAAATTTCTTTGCAAGAAAAGGCTTATTTTTTCCATTTATTGGCGATTATGATTGAATCAGGAGTACCGATGATTATGGCAATGAGAATTTTGGCTGAGAGGACTGAGTCAATACATTTAGCACGAATTTTAAATACGATTGCTTATAATTTAAAACAAGGTTTATCGCTTTCCGTAGCAATGTCACGTTTTTCTGATGTATTTGGAGAAATGGAATTGGGAATAATTAAATCTGGTGAGGCGGCTGGTAATTTGGATAAAATGCTTTTGAGGCTTTCCGTTCAGCTTGATAAATCGAATCAATTAGTGATTAAATTGGTAACTGCATCAATTTATCCTTTGGCGGTTATTGTGGTTTTGCTGGTTGCGGCTACGGCTATGATGACTTTTGTAATTCCTAATTTAATTGCACTTTTAAAAGAAGGAGGTTTGAAAGAACGAGATTTCCCAGCTATGACCAAATTATTAATTGCTATTAGTGCTTTAGTTACCAATTATTGGTGGTTAATTTTGATTGTATTTCTATTTCTATATTTTTTATTTAAATTTTGGTCTGGGACGGAAGATGGTAAATATAAATGGGATATTTTTAAATTACGTTTTCCGGTACTGGGTGAATTGCTTAGAAAAGTTTATATTTTACGTTTTGTTTCAATTTTAGGAATTTTATTGGAATCTGGTTTGTCAGTGATAAAAGCTTTGGAAATTGTTGCACAAAGTATGTCTTCAGAAACTTATGCTCTGAAAACATGGGAAGTTATAAGTCGGGTTAAAGTTGGTGAAAAAATTTCCGATAGTTTAAGTGATACTCCCTTTTTATTTCCTTCTAGTGTGACTGAGGTGTTGGCGGTGGCCGAACAAACTGCTTCAATTGGAAAAATTTCTGAAAAAATTGCAAATCAATATGATGTGGAAATTGATAATAGTTTGAAACGCTTAACTTCTTTGTTTGAGCCAATTATGATTATATTTGTTGGTGTTTCAGTAGCAATGCTGGCTTTGGCAATATTAATGCCGGTATTCAAATTAACGGCAATTGTAGGAAGCTGATTATGACTTTAAATAAACGAAAATCAGGATATAGTAAAGGTTTTACTTTTATTGAATTAATTGTAGTGATGGCGGTAGTTGTAATTATGACGATGGTTGCTCTGGGCTATTTTGGGAATGCTGACAGACTTGCTCGTTTAAATTATAGTACGGATAGTTTAATTTCTGCTATTATAGAACAGTTACAACTTTCTAAAAGTGGAAATGCGGTGGTGCAGTCAAAATCAAAGTCATTGGAGCAGGGCTTACAGTCACAGCCTACTTTACTTTGTTATGCTTTGAAAATTGTGAAAGGAAAAGGTTCTGATAATTTGGGTTCGGTGGATGTTGGAACTTCTGATTATAATGGGCAAACTGATAAATGTGATCAAGTTAAAAAAAATGCTTGGCAGCCTCGTGAAGTAACTGGTCAAACTGTTATTTTACAAAATCTTGAATTTAAGAAGCAATCGGATTCTGAGAATACAGCATATTCTCAGATTAAATTGTATTTCAAACCTCCTTTTGGTTATATTTATAAATTGTATAGTGGAAAGTTTACACCTTTACGCAGCGGTATTTTAACTGTTGTTTTGAGTTCGGTGGAGGTGAGTGGTATTAGCTCGATGGTGAAAATGAATATGGCCACTGGGCGAGTTTATAAAGATGTTTCAAATGTGGTTAAGTAAGTTTATGAAATTGATAAAATAGAGATAAAACAGCTTTTTGATCTTCAATTTTAGGCTATTTTTTGGTATAATATAAGGATTATAAAAAAGCCTAATGAAGGATAAAAATCAAAATAAAAATAGAAAAGGGTTTAGTTTATTAGAGGTTGTGATTTCGATTGGAATTATTGTTACGGTTATTACTTCGGCGACTGGAATTTTAGTTACTGTAATCAGAGCTAATTCAGATAATTTAAATACTTTGGTTGCTTATGGTCTGGCTCAGGAGGGGATTGAAGGAATACGTATGATTCGGGATTCAAATTTTTTATTGGGGGTGGAATTTAATGGAACTGTTGGAGAAAATGGAAATCACAATATTTGGGGTACGTCATTATTTAATTCTAATTCTAAAATGGAAAAAGATTTGGTTTTGGTAAAAAATTTAAGTTACTCATTAATAACAACTGCTGGATGTACTGTACAGAATTTTAGACCAACATGTTTGCCATTTAGTTTAAAAAATGCTGATCCAAATAATAATACTGATAATACTGGCAATGAACAGATTTTTAAAACTAATAAAGGATATTTTGTGCAGGGAACGAATGTTGATTCTACTACTGATTCAGTGACCCCTTTTAGTAGGGTGATTCAAATAATTCCGAAAACAAATGATACCAGTGGGACAGACAAGAAAATACATGCATTGACTGTGAATAGTAAAGTGACTTGGAAAGGTAATAATCAGCAATTACGTACTGTGGAATTAAGTACGATTTTAACCGATTGGAAATTTAAACAATAATGAAAAAGCAGATATACAATAAAAAAATAAAATTATGGATTCTGAAACAAACTCAAGGTAATAAGCGAGGATTTACTTTGGTGGAATTATTAATTGCAATTACCATTTTTATGGTGCTTTTAACTATTTCTGCCAATTCATTTTTATCTATTGTTAGAACTCAATCTTCGGCTAATGAGATTCGCCAAACTTATTCTGATCTTCGTTCTTTTATTGATTTAATTAATAATGAAATGCGTGGAGGTTCAATTGATTATTTATGCTATGGGTCATCACGCAATAATATTTTGAGTTCTTCATATAGACGTTGTGAAGATGCGACATCAGGTTTTAATGGTTCGGCATTACGTGTTATTTCCGCTGATGGTTTAACTTCTAGTATAATTTTTACTAAAGTGGATAGTGGTAATAATACTAATAAAAAATCTTATCATGTTTTCTTAAGGCGCTGGAAAAATATTGATGGTATATGGAGTCCTGATATAGGATTTGCCAATCCGGGTGGGGCGAAAAAAATCTTATTTAATAATGTTCAAATTAAGAAGTTGACTTTTAATATTTTACCTAAAGTGAGACCTTCAAATGTAATATCTTTGGTAAATACTATTCAACCGATGGTAGAGGTTAATTTGCAGGTAAAAGGTACTAATAATTTTAAAATGGATTTTCAGACTTTAATTACTTCCCGAACTTATAATCAATGAAGAAACATTTATTAATAATTAGCAATGGAGTTCTGAAACAAATTTATAATAATGAACTCACTAATGGGAGTGCACTTCTGATTACAGTATTACTTATGGGTTTGTTGATGACATTAACTTTGGGGATTTCTAATTTGGTAATTCGAGAAATTAAAATGACTACATCAATTGTTTCAGCTAATCAGGCTTATTATGGGGCGGAAGCTGGAGTGGAAGAAGCTTTATTGGGAATTTCACAAGGAGGTCCCGGGGTTCAACCATCATCTAATGGTAGGATAATTTTGAATTTACAGAATAACTCGAAGAATAAACAGAATCAAAATAAAAATAAACAAGTTAGTTATGATTTTACTACTGATAATCGATCTACTCGTATTCCTGATTTCCCTAGTGATCGTCCGATTTTTGTTCAATCTTCTTATGTGACAAATGCTCAAGGAAGTAAGGATCTTGATTGTCAATTATCCTCTTCAAAAAATAGATCTGCAATTCCGGAAACAAGAGAGCAGATCTATAAAAATTGTCCCCGTGCCACTTTTAAAAAGCTGGCTTTAAATCAAACTAATATAATTCCGTTATTTATTACTGATACAAACGGGCATACCACTGATGTGAATAATTTTATGGTCGAATATTATATGAATATTGCTAATGGTAATAGTTTTACAGGAGTTTTTGCAGGATTGCCATTGGAACAATTTGATGTTCTTCGGTGGAAACTTTATGGACAACCAAAAATTCATGGAACGGGAGCAACTAAAACAGAATCAATTTCTGATATTTATCCAGCTATTACTAATAATAGTCCAAGTAGTCCTGTTTGTATTGGAACTGATGTTAATTTAACTACTGAAGCAAATGAAGAATGTCGTTTCCCATCTTTGAATTATACTACTGATAGTGGTAAAAAAATATCTTTGTGGTCAGCGGCACGAGAGTGTTATTCGTCTGATGCTGGTAATTTTGTAACTGGAAATGAGTCTATTAAAAAAACTTCGGCATCGGTTTTAGGGTGTACAATGAAATCTTTTTTGGCAAGTCATACTCAGAACTATTTGGTTTTAACTAATTTGGTAAATCCGAATGTAGTCGGAATAAACAATGTTAATGATCTGGAACAATTGTCTCGGGCTAATATTTATTATAGGGTAATTGTGCCTTCTGTGCCTTTAAAGAATAAAATTCCCCGTAATTATGCTGAGATTGTAGCGAATGGTTATAGTGATAATGGTTCTATAGTAAAAAGTTTACAGGTAAATTATCGAAAGCCCGGGTTTTTGCCAGTATTTAATTTTTCATTATATGCGACCAAACAAAGTTAAATATTAAATTTATACGAATATTATAATTTTTTGTTGAAAATGGTAAATTATTTGGAAGTTTTGAATTTTTAAGGTGACAGCAGTGTGTGTGACGAGTGCAAACCGCTGGGGACCGCCGGTTTTGGGTCCTCCTGTTTGGCGAGGAAGATGTGGAAGTTTTAGGCTTTTGGGGGGTATTATTGCTGGGGTTGATTGAGGAGCTGGTGGCGGGGTTGCTGGGGTTGATTGAGAAGCTGGTGGCGGGGTTGCTGGGGTGGAATTAATATTTCCGGTTGCTTGAAGTGCAAAAGTAATAATAGTTTGAATAATTACCCAGGAAAGAATAATGATAAGTAAGCCAATTACAGCTCCACCAATTGTTTTTTTCACTTTACCTTGAAGTGTTGCATTCCCATGGGAAATGACCGCTAGAAGTCCAGCAACGGCAATAATTAAGATTGCTACTGGTGCGGCGATATTAATTAAAGAACCGGCTATTAATTGTAATAAATAATTTACAAAACTGGCACCGCTATTTGGACTGTTTATCTTAATGGGAATGGCTGGGGCGTATTCTGGTTTATATTGAGAGGGGATTGTGACTTGGGCAAAAACGGTTTGGAAAATAATAATTAAACCTAATGCCAAGAGTGATAAAAGTATATATTTTTTAAGTTTTGGAATTGTAATTTTCATGGATGGTTATTTGGTTGGGGGTTTAGGAGTGGAGGATGGAACTTCAGCGTTTGTAGTGGTTGAAGAACTGGTCCCTCCTGCACCTGGTGAGAAGAATTGTAATTCGGATACTCCTAAAACCAAAGCATAAGAGACGGCTATTACAATTAATCCAAAAATAGTTGCTTTAACAAGGTCTTTTCCTTTTTTTAATAAACTTTCTTGACCCCCTTGTGTGCCTATAATCATTAAAACTCCTCCAATAGTGAAACCAAGCAAAGCTAATGCTCCAGCAATATTGAGAAGGATTTTAATTATTGAACTAATTATGGTCACATAACTTTTACTTTTGGGAATTAATTTTCGCACAGCTTGTATGCTAGAATTGTTTGATTTAACTGGTGCGAAAAGGTCGCTTGATTTTGTAATATTGGCTTTGGTATTGCTTGCAGGGGGAGGAGTTGTTGAGGAAGGTTGTGAGGTTGATGCTGGGGTTTTGGGTGTTGAGGAATTATTTGCAAAAACAGGGGTAATGTTTGTTAATAACATTAACACTGTAATAATAAATCCAATTTTATAAATATTTTTTTTCATTAGAGTTTGATAGCGGCAATAATTTTGACTATAGCATAAGACAGTCCACCAATAATAATACCAATTATTGCCCATGTTACACTTTGTATTCCTTTTTTAAAATTTTCTGGATTGGCATAAGAAGTTAGCATTAAAATTCCACCATAAATTACCATTAAAATAGCGACAGCTGCAGTTATTGTGATAATAAAAGCAGTAATGCCCGGCAAAAGATTTTCTTGAAGAAATGAAACTGATCCAGAGGTGGTAGTGGTGGAATGAGGAATTTTAATCTGTTCACTGGAAGCTGGAATAATTGGGGGTGTGGTAGTGCTGGCAAATACAAAATTTAATTGGAAAAGTAATAAAATACTCATTAATATTAATCCGATTTTGTGAAATGGTTTTCTCATTATAAAATAAAGAAATTAGGATTAATTGCATAAAGAATTATAGCGGAAAGAAATAATAATATTAGCCCTAAAATAGAACGTGTAATGCGGGCTTTAGCTTTATTTAAACTATCAGGATTAGCTCCTGCAGAGGCAATTTGAATCCCGCTAAAAATCATAATAAAAACGGCAATCAGACCGCCGATTTCAGCAACATAGCGATAGATTTGTCCAATATAATTATATAAGAGATTGGTGCCTGAGCTGGAAACATAAACTTGGACGATTTCACAGGTGGTGATGTCGCCGCCTGTGAAGTTCTTGATTGATCTCTCAATCTTAGTGGTTGATATACACGTGGCAGGGGTGACATATTTTGGAACGCTTTTTTTTGGAACTGTTATTGTTGTGCCTGTTTTTACATATGTAATAATTGTTTGGCGTGCACAACGATAACTGAAGCCTGGTTGATCATGTCCGAGTGGTTCTTCTGTAATTGTAAAAATTTTTCCTTTTAAAGCTGGAGATTTTTTGTTTTGATTTGCTTTCTGATTATTTAAATAAGCACAGACATCCTCTGCAGTTAATGTATCTTGCGCATGGACCATTGGTTGCAGAACTAAAATTTGTCCACTCAGAATGAGTATAAATGTTAAGATTGAAATGATTATTTTGTTTTTTTTCATGTTCTGAAAAATAAATCTATTATCCTGCAAAAATAATTCCTTGTACAAATGCTACGATAAAATATGCCGATAAAGTGATTATTAAACCGGTGATGGCATAAGTAATAATTTCTTTACCTTTATTTAATCTATTTTCACTTCCAGCATTAGACAGAATAAAAAAACCGCCGATAATAACTCCTAAAAAGCTAACTGAGCCGGCTATTAAAATTATTAAATTAATTAAATGAATAATAAAATCAGCAATAGGATTGCCATGTGTTTTAGCGCTAGTGGAAATGGCTGTAATATTGTTTTGTCCTTTCGTGCTGAGTTGGTTTAGATCAAAAGTTTTCATTTGATTTAAATTTTGTTGTTTTTGGGTTAGGTGGGTTGAAGGGGTAGCTGAAGGGGTAGCAGGGGCAGCAGGGGCAGCAGGGGCAGCAGGGGCAGGGGCAGGGGCAGGGGCAGGGGGAGTGCCATATCCAACCGCTGTGATTTTAGCAAAGCTCATGGGGCTAAATAAACTAAAGCTGACAATAGCCAGCATGGTTAAGTAGTTAAATTTTTTTAATAAATGATTATTCATTTTTATTGCTGGTTTCAAATTCTTCCGGAATATTTTCCACAGCGGTTTCTTCACTGATAATTCCAGCTTCTAAAAGTTCGGAGATGGAACGTTTCATAGTTTGCATTCCTTCTTTGAATCCAGTTTCAATTGCGGAATTGAGTTGATGGGTTTTTTCTTTACGGATCATGTTGGCGACGGCAGAATTATTCATCATAATTTCTAGAGCGGCGACTCGTCCATTGCCGTCTTTGGTTTTTAACAGTGTTTGCCATATTACAGATTTTAAGTTTTCAGAAAGCTGCATACGAATTTGATTTTGTTGATCGGTTGGAAAAGCGTCAATGATACGGTCGATAGATTTGGCGGCACCGCTGGTATGTAAAGTGGCAAAAACCAAGTGACCTGTTTCAGCTGCAGTTAATGCTAAAGCAATTGTTTCTAGATCACGCATTTCACCAACCATAATTACATCTGGATCTTCACGAAGAGCTGATCGTAAAGCTTTTTGAAAATTTAAAGTGTGATGACCGACCTCTCTTTGTTCAATAATTGATTTTTTATTTTCGTAAATGTATTCGATTGGGTCTTCAATTGTAATAATATGACAGGCATGTGTGATATTTACCTGATTGACCATGGCAGCCAAGCTGGTTGATTTACCTGATCCTGTTGGACCGGTTACTAGCACCAGACCGGTGCTGGTATCACTTATTTTCTTTAATTGCTCTGGTAATCCTAGTTCATCTAAAGTTTGAACATTTTCTGGAATCACACGAAAAACAGCAGCGATACCTTTGCGTTGAACAAATAAATTGACTCTGAAACGTGAAATGCCACTTACTTCGAGAGAGAAATCTAAATCCAGATTATGAGCAAAATCTTCTCTTTGTTTTTCTGTTAAAATTTCTAATAAATAATCTTCGGTAATTTTTTTAGACATTACTGCATGTTCTGCAATTGGAACTAAATCCCCATTAATACGCAAAATCGGTTTATTTCCAGTGGTAATATAAATATCAGATGCTTTATATTGTACTGCTGTACGAAAAATTTTGTCTAACTGTGCCATGATTTTTATATTTAAAGTGTTAAATCTTTTTCAAAAAACTCATCGTCATCATCAGTTTTTGGTAAAACATTCTCAATTGCAGCCCAATCACTTTCTTCCATTTCTGGAATAATAATTGTAACACGGTCGCCGATTTCTGCTTTAAAGTAGGTGACTGAAGCAAGTAACACTTTATAAGATTTACCTTGAGCGATAACTCGATATTGACCTTCATCATAAGTTAAAATGCCAATAATTTTTTTACGTTCAATCGGACCAATTTGTTTATAGATGAAAGAACCGTCGTCGGTAATGGTTAGTTTGAGAATGTCACCAGGAATTAATTTTGATTTGGAAGCATAATTGGCGGGAACGGAATAAACTTTTTTGTCTGGACCAATCATATTTTGTCCATCGAATGCTCCTTCAATGATATTTCCTTCAATTTTACCTTTATTAACTGCAGCTTTTTCAATTGCTTTGGAAAGTTCTTTGCCGCCATCTTCTCCGATTACTTCATTAAGAATTTGTTTAGCTGAACGTACTGAGCTTTCGGCACTTTCTAATAACTCTTTTAAAAGTGCAATTTTAGATGATTTACTCATTGATGTGTTAATTTATTTTTGTTTTCTGTTTAAATTATACCAAAAAAACGGCAAAAAAACAATTGTCTTGCGGTAAAAAAGTCTTCTTGGACTTGGTTTAAAGTTGCTTAAGGTGCAATTTTGATTTTTTTTTCTTTTTGGTTAAAAAAGCATCTAGTAAGTAACGTCTGGTTGCTCCAGCATTGGTTAATATGCGGAAGGTAAATACAAATACTACGGCTAAATAAAGATCAAGACCAAGTTTTTCTCCTAAAACGGTAATGATAACTGACAGAATAATATTAAAAATTAAACCTGTTATAAAAATAAAACCGTCAAATTGATTATGGGTTGCTTCTGCACGAATAGCTCCAAATAATGAATCTAAAATTCCCATAATAATTACAGCGGTATATTTGGTTAGTTCAATTGGGACAGAAAGATTGAAAACCATTCCTAAAATTATACCTATCATGATTCCTAAGAATGCCCAAATCATATTATTTTCTTGGTTTAAAAATTACTTTATCGCTATTGTAAATATCTAATTTCACCAAAGCTCTTTTAAGCTTGTTTATTTGTGTATTCATGTCTTGACTTGAATCAAACCAAACAGTGAAGTTTTTTTCGGTTGTTAAATGAATTTCCCGAGCTTTTTTTAAGATTAAAGCTTCTGTCACATTGATTCCAAACTTGCCTTCAAATAAATTAATTAACTTAACCGTATAATCTAAAGTTTTTTTATCTAAGGGAGAATCTCCAAGATTGAAAGATTTATCAGATATTATTCGGATATATGGAAGATCGGGATTTTCGTTATTTTTTTGAATAATCATTCCATTGGAATTTATAATAAATTTTTTCAATATGTTAGGTCCATTGGAATTTTGGATTTCATCAATGATATTTGCGATAACTGGATAGCGAGTGAGGGTTATTTTAATTGTATGTGGTAATATAACGCTAATGTTAGCTTTATTGTATTCTGGGAATTGATCGAGAATTTGTTGATTTAGTAAACTTTGATTAAAAAGAAATATATTTTGTTTTTGGAGACTTTGATTTACGATATTATTTAATTTTAGATTAGTAATAATTTGAGTATTATTTTCAAAGATTTTGTATTTGGAAATTTCAAAAGAATTAGTAAAGAACAACCAATAGATTCCGCTGCCGATAATCAAAATTATTAGAAGGGTTAGGAAAATTTTTTTTACTTTGGAAAGACCGCTTTGTTTTAAACGAGTTGGAGGGGTGAGTGCGGAATTTAAATTACCAAATGATTTGAAACGGGCTCTTCTTTTTCTTTTGAAAAATGCAAGTTTTTGAGTATATGGGTTGCGATTTTGATTAATAGCCACTTTCCCTTTATTTCTTCGTGAATTTTTTAAACTGAACTTTGGTTTGGGTTTTAAAGTGGAATATTTGGATTTGCTTTTATTTTTATGAGGCAAAAAAAACATAAGCTAATATAAATAGTTTGTTTCAAAATAATGGTTGACTAAAAGAGACTTAAGCTGATTATTTAGAGGCTGTTACTTTTTTAGCTTTGGCTGATTTAGCTTTGTGATTGGGTTTAGCTGTTTTTACTTTTTCAACTTTTTTACCATAACGGGCTTCTTGAAGGGCAGCAAGTAATGGAGCTTTTCTAACTTTGGCTTGTGCTTTATTCTTTCTTTTTCTTTGTTTAGATTTTGGTCTGGTTTCATTCATGGTGTGAAGACCGTGTTGATGGCTGATATGCTTATTTGACATGATAATAGTTAGTAGTGAGTGAAATTTATATTATTAATTATTGAAAGTCAATTGAGGTTGAATCTGCTTTAAGTGAAGATGTTTATAATGATGTTTTATAATAAGGTAGAAGTGAAATTATGAATGGGATGTGGTTTTAGCACGTTTCCGATCTGTTTCATTAAGTAGTTTTTTACGGAGGCGGATATTTGCCGGAGTAATTTCTACTAATTCATCATTTTGGATAAATTCTAAAGCGCTTTCTAAAGTTAATAATCGTGGAGGTGTTAATTTAATTGATTCGTCAGATGAAGTTGTGCGCATATTACTTAATTTTTTTTCTTTACAGGTATTTACTATCAAATCTTCATTACGAGAATTTTCGCCGATAATCATTCCAGCATATACTTCGGTTCCCGGATTGATAAAGAGTATTCCTCGTTCTTGCAAATTCCAGAGAGCAAAAGCAACTGAAACACCTTTTCCTTGGGAAATTAATACTCCATTTTGGCGCTGAGCAATGGGTCCTTTATATTTATCATATTTCATAAAGCTGTGATCAATAATGCCTTCACCCTTGGTATCCATAATAAATTCAGAACGAAAACCTAAAAGTCCACGAGTAGCAATTTCATATTCAATTCTTGTGGTGCCGTTTTCGGATTTGAGATCTGTCATTTCACCTTTACGTTTGCCGAGTTTTTCAATGACAGTGCCAGAAAATTCATCTGGAACAGTTATAATCAATTGTTCAATTGGTTCTTGTTTTTCTTCATTTATTGTTTTAAAAATAACTTCAGGTTGGGAAACCTGGACTTCATAACCTTCACGTCGCATATTTTCGAGAAGAATGGAAAGATGCAATTCTCCGCGACCGGAAACTTTGTAACCATCTGTTCCAGAAATTTCTTCCATACGTAGGCCGACATTAGTTTGGAGCTCGCGCATTAGGCGGTCGCGGAGATGTCGAGTAGTAACATATTTTCCATCTTTTCCGGCAAAAGGAGAGTTGTTGACCAGAAAATTCATGGTCATTGTTGGTTCGTCGATCTGAAGCATTGGTAATGCTTCAGGATAATCAGGATTTGTGATTGTTTCGCCGATGGTAATATCTTCAAGTCCAGCTACCAAAACAATTTCTCCGGCTTCGGCTTCAGTAACTTCTTTTTGTCGGATTCCTTCAAAAATCCAAAGTTTACTAATACGGGCATTTTTTTTTCTACCATCCGTTTTACACACAACAACAGATTGTCCGTTTTTAATTTTTCCTTTATAAACACGTCCGATAGCAATTCTTCCGACATAATCATCATAACTTAAATTGCTGATCTGCAATTGTAATGGATTTTCGATTAAATTTTCATCATAAAGTGGAATATGTTTAATGATTGTTTCAAATAGTGGTTCTAAATCCTTATTGTTATCAGCCATTTTATATTTAGCAATTCCTTCTCGGGCGATTGCATAAATGATCGGGAAATCAAGTTGTTGATTATTGGCTCCCAGTTTTACGAATAAGTCAAAAATCATATCCACAACTTTTTCTGCTTGTTGATCCTTACGATCAATTTTATTGATGACGACAATAGGTTTGAGTCCTAATTGTAAAGATTTTGAAAGTACGAATTTTGTTTGAGGCATTGGTCCTTCTTTGGCATCAACTAAAAGTACGACACAATCAACCATTTTCAAAATGCGTTCCACTTCGGAACTGAAATCGGCATGTCCCGGTGTATCTACAATATTAATTTTAATATCTTTATATTTGATAGAACAGTTTTTAGCTAAAATTGTGATTCCTCTCTCTCTTTCTAAAATATTAGAGTCCATTACCAATTTATTTACTTTTTCATGTGAATTAAAAGCCCCCCCTTGTTTTAAAAGAAAATCGGTAAGGGTGGTTTTACCATGATCTACGTGGGCAATAATAGCGATTGAGAGTGTTTTCATTGTTTTGTTATTCTGAATGTTAAAAAGAGGTTATGGCTTTTTAGCGTGGGCATATTAACTGGTGTGACTTTGCAAAGCAATATTTTCTTTTATAGTTTTTCAAATTTTCGGAGATGAGTTCTTAATTCTTTATAATCTGGTAAAAATTCTGAAACTTTATACCAAAATTTTGAAGAATGGTTCATTTCAAATAAATGGCAGTATTCATGTACTATTATATAATATTGCACTTTGGGAGGTAATTGAGCTATGCGATGACTAAAATTCAAATTTTTTTTTGTTGAACAACTTCCCCAACGGCTTTTTAATTTTTTAATAGATATTAATTTAAAATTTTGAAATTTCACCTGTTGAAGTAGGGGGAGGGTTTTGTAACAAATTTCTTTAGTAATTTTGATATAAAATTTTTCAAAAAGGGTTTCTATTATTCTAATTTGTTGTTGATTTGATAAGTTATAATGAATAGAGGCAAGAAATTTGCCATTTTTAAAAATAAGATTGGATCTTTTGAACTGATGAAGATTAATTTGTAATGGGAATTGTTTTCCAAGATATGTAAATAATTCATCTTTTTTAATATAAATTTTTAGATTGGGGTGTTGATTGGCGGGATTGATTATTTGTGGATGAATTGTATTCAAATTAAATTCAAAATAAAGTGAAAAAATGCTACTATTATTCATATCAGGAATCTTATTAATTTTAAATGGAAATTGATAAAAAAGAGTTTGATAAATTGGTGGACCAGGCATATCAAAATATTCCTGCTCATTTTCGTAATGAAATAGAAAATGTGATAATAGTAATTGAATTAAATCCTCCTGAAAAATATAGTGGTGGCGGTATTTTACTTGGTCTTTATGAAGGTGTTCCTAAAATAGCTCCTTTTTCTGTATTTCGTGGAATTCAACCTTCAAAAATCACTTTGTTTCAAAGTACCATTCAATCTTATGTGAAAAATTCAGATCAATTGGGGAAATTAATTCAGGAAGTTTTGATGCATGAAGTTGCTCATTATTTTGGTTATAATGATCAGCAATTAGTTTATATGGATGCTAAACTTAGACAGAAACTGGGGTGGAAGGATTGATTTTTTCAGAGATAAGGATTTGTTCCAATTCCTTGCAGGAATTGGCCAACATTAATTTTAATCGTAATTCTTTTGCGTATGGGAAATTACTACAATACCATCCAAGATGTTTTTTCATTGGAGCAAACCAATTTGTACCAAAATATTTTTCATAAATTAATCCGTGTTCAATCGCCATTGCTAATTTTTCTTGAATTGATTTTTCTATATTCGGTGATATGTCAGTATTCTGAAAAATCCATGGATTTCCAAAGGTAGCACGACCGATTAATACTCCATCAACTCCATATTGTTTTATTTTTTCGTGAGCTTCGTTTAAATTTTGAATATCACCATTTCCTAAAATACTGATTCCTGCTGATTTCACTAATTTGGCGGCTTTTCCGATTTCTTCCCAATTTGTGTTACCAGTGTACATTTGTTTTAAAATACGACCATGAATAGAAATGTTGACAGGTTTTGCTTCAATTAAGTTTTTAATCCATTCTTCAGTGATTATTTGATTGTAACCAATACGGGTTTTAACAGAAATTGGAAGATGCTGGCGTTCGGAATTTAAATATTTTCCATTTTTCCAAATACTAATAGTTTTTAAAATTTCAGGATGTAATTTGATTTTTTCAATTTGAATGTCGTTATACCAGTCTAAAGAGGCTTGTTGGCAAATTTTAATGATTTTTTTAGCTAATTTTGGGTTTTGAATTAATCCTGCTCCTGCCCCATTTGAAGAAACCCTTTTGGAAGGGCAGCCCATATTAATATCTATACCGTCAAAACCCATTGCACAGGCAATTATTGTGGCTTGATAAAATCCTTCTAAATTTGTTCCGTAAATTTGGGCTACAATTGGTCTTTCAATTTCATCATACCAAAAAGCTTCAAGAGCACGTATAGCACCATGTTGTAGGGCTTCCACTGATGTAAATTCTGTAATTATAATAGATGGTTTGCTATATTTGGCAGTGATAAATCTGAAAGCGGCATCAGTTATTCCGTCCATAGGTGATAGTCCGATGATTGGTTTAGCTATGTTTCCCCAAAATCCTTTTTGCATAATGTGCTGATTGTGCTGATAAGCATATTTATTGTGATTGGTTTTTCATTATTGTCAACAAAAGCTTCTATTACTTTAATGACAGATTCTTTAAAATCTAATATGATGTCTTTAGAAAATAAAAAATAAAAAATGAAAATTCAAAAAAAATTGCATAAAGTGATAGCTCCTTATAAAGATATTGTTGAGGATAAATTTTTAACTGAGCAAGAATTGGATTGGTTGAAGAAATTTCATCGTTTGACCAATTATATTGGGGTGGCTTCTCTTTATTTGAAGGAAAATTTTTTATTAAAAAAACCACTTTGTAAAAAAGATATTAAAGATCGGATTTTGGGGCATTGGGGAACGGTACCAGGTTTAAATTTTATTTATGCGAATTTGAATTTATTGGTTTCTAGGCATAAACAAAAAACAATGTTAATAATTGGTCCAGGACATGGTGCCCCAGCCGCTTTGGCAAGTTTGTTTGTAGAAGGTACAATTACAGATTTTTATCCTGATATTCCATGGAATGCTCATGGCATGGGAAAATTGATTAAAAGTTTTAGTTGGCCTTATTCTCATTTTCCAAGTCATGTTACTCCTGGGGTTCCTGGTTCAATTTTAGAAGGTGGTGAATTGGGTTATAGTTTATCGACGGCTTTTGGTGCGGCGATGGATAATCCAGATTTGCTTGTGGCTGTGGTGGTTGGTGACGGAGAATCTGAGAGTGGACCTTTAGCGGCTGCTTGGCATGGGAATAAATTTTTAAATGCTAAAGAATCTGGTGCGGTTTTACCGATTGTACATGTTAATGGTTATAAAATTTCTGGACCTTCAATTCTGGCAACAATGAGTGATTCTGAATTACAGTCTTATTTTCATGGGTTGGGATATAAGCCATATTTTGCGGTTGGTAAACCAGAACAATTATATAGTGAAATGGCTGAAACAATGGAATTGGCTTATCAAGAAATTAAAAATATTCAATATGAAGCAAGGGTAAGAAATTGTGTTATTAAAGTTCATTGGCCGATGATTATATTTAGGTCAATCAAAGGATGGACAGGGGGTAAAAAGATTGAAGATAATTATCGAGCGCATGGAATTCCCTTAAAAGAGCCGAAGACTAATCGTGTGCAATTTAATGATTTAAATAATTGGTTAAAGTCATATAAAGTAAATGATTTCTTTGAAAAAAATGGTAAGTTAAAAAAAGAAATTTTGAAATATATTCCTAAAGGTGATTTGCGAATCGGTAAATGTAAAAATACTATTGGTGGGAATTTGGTTAAGGATTTGCCTATGCCAAAACTGGAAGCTTTTAGTTTTAATGGTAAACATGGGCATGTAATGGGTAAAAACACGCAAATTGCTGCGGAATGGTTAAATAAAATATTTATAATAGATCGAAAGAAAAATAATATGTTTCGTTATTTTTGCCCGGATGAAACTGATTCTAATAAAATGGGAAAGATGTTTGAAGGTGGGGGACGGGAATATGTTTGGCCGGTAAAAATTAAGGATGAATGTATTGTTACTACCGGAAAAATTATTGAGATTCTTTCGGAGCATACTTTATTAGGATTTTTAGAGGGATATATTTTGACTGGAAGACATGGATTTTTTGCGACTTATGAGGCTTTCTCAATGATTAATGTGTCAATGGTGGATCAGTTTTGTAAATATATTAAACAGGCGAAGAGAATTAAATGGAGAAAGCCGATTGCATCTTTGAATTATTTAAATGCATCTTTGGAATGGAGGCAGGAACATAATGGATATTCTCATCAGAACCCAGGGTTGATTTCTACTTTAACTGAAAAACATGGTGAGTTTTGTTCTGCATATTTCCCCCCTGATGGTAATAGTTTGATGGTAGTTTTTGAACAATGTTTTAAGTCTCGAGATAGAGTAAATTTAATTACTGCGGCAAAACAAACCATGCCACAATGGTTGACGATGAAGGAAGCCCGCCGCCAGTGTGAACAAGGGGTTATGATTTGGGATTGGATTGATAAGGTTGGGGCTCGTGATCCAGATATTGTTTTTGCGGCGGCGGGCGATTATATGGTTGAAGAATGTATGGCGGCAATTGATATTTTGAGACATGAAATTCCTGAATTAAAGATGCGTTTTGTTTGTGTGTCAGAACTTTCTAATAAAGGTTTTGGAAATAGTAAATATTTATTAAACAATGATAATTTAAAAGAATTTGAAAAATATTTTACAAAAGATAAACCGATAATTTTTTCTTTTCATGGATATGAAAATGTAATTAAAAAATTATTATTTCAAAATCCGGCAGCATTTAGGTTTAATGTGCATGGCTATCGAGAAGAAGGTTCAACAACAACTCCTTTTGATATGGTTGTAAGAAATGGTTTGAGTCGTTTCCATTTGATTTTGGAAGCACTGAATAAAGTTCATTTCAAGAATACAAAAGTTGCTAATAAAGCTAAATTGGTAATTAAAAAATATAAAAAGAAATTACATGGGCATAATGCTTATATTATGGAACATGGTCAGGATTATCCAGATGTTGTTCATTGGCAATGGGATAAAGTTACTTCAAATCGGGAAAAATAACTTTTTAAAATGGAAAATATCAATAAATTTATTTTATTCCTGTGTTTTTACCGATGAGTTGATCTATTATTGCTAAAATATCACTGACAGAAATAGGTTTTTGTAAATAATAATCAATTATGCCATCATCAATCATTTGTTTGAAATGGGTTGTTTTTTGTGGATTGGAATTTCCACTACTAATAATAAATGCAATATGATTTTTGATACGGAAATCTAGACTTTTCTTAGCTATATCTTCGCCGTTTAGATGAGGCATATCAGAATCGGATAAAACAATAGAATGTGGTGATAATCGATAAATTTCTTTTAATCCATCTTCGGCTGACTCACAATATTTTGTTGGAGCTTTGGATTTAAACATTCTTTTATATGTCTTGCCAATTATAATTTCATCATCAATACAGAGTATTGAGGGGGTTAGTAATTGTTCTACTCTTTGTTCAGTTTCGTGGATATATGGCGTATTATGGGGATTGATGATATGAGTTTCAGACCATCCTTTTTCTTCATATTTAGATTGATTATGAGTTTCGCATGATCTTTCGTTTTTAAAATTGTTCACTTTTTGAGGATTAATAATTAATAGATAATAATAAATATTCTAACTTAAAAACATATAATGTCAACCTTTCTAAAATAGATTTATTTTGGATTACAGTTTACCTCAATTTGAGGTATAATTAAATAAATATAAAATAAATATAAAAATATGAAATTCTTTTTAGATACTGCGAACTTGGATGAGATCAAAAAATATGCTGAAATTGGTATTATTGATGGGGTTACAACAAATCCTTCACTGGTCTCTAAGGAAGGAGTTTCTTTGGAAACTAGAATTAAAGAAATTACTAAAATAGTTAATGGACCTATTAGTTCCGAGGTGGTGGCGACTGATTTTGAAGGAATGCTAAGAGAGGCAAGAATTTATTCTAAATGGCATGAGAATATTTATGTGAAAGTTCCTTGTACCAGAGAGGGCATTAAGGCTTGTTATACTTTGAGTCAAGAAGGAATAAAAATTAATGTAACATTGATATTTTCAGCTGCACAAGCACTTTTGGCAGCAAAAGCCGGTGCTCGATTAATTAGTCCTTTTATCGGGCGATTAGATGATATTTCTGAAAATGGAATGGGATTGATTGAAGATATAGTAACTATACTTTCACATTATGATTATCCGGCAGAGGTTTTGGTTGCTTCGATTAGACATCCTATGCATGTTGTTGAAGCTGCAAAACTAGGTGCGGATATTGCTACTTTGCCTTCTGTAGTAATGGAAAAATTGTTTGACCACCCATTAACTGATAAAGGTTTGGCGAAGTTTTTGGCTGATTGGGAAAAAGTTAAAAATTTACAAAAATAAGAAAATGATTAGTTTTGATTTTACAAATTTGTATAAAGTTGGGGAAAATGGAGTTTCATTGTCTGAATTGGAACCTTATTATAAGCAATTGGGGGGTTTTCTAGAAAGAATTGAAAATCGTAATCAGGATTTTTATAAAATGAATAGTTCTTTAGAATGGGTTAAAAAAATTCAGGAATTTGCTGTTACACAAGAGGGTAAATGGGAGAGAGTAGCAGTTTTGGGAATTGGAGGATCGGCACTTGGAACTATGTTTTTACGTGAAGCTTTGGGTAGATATTATGGTTTAGATGAGAAAATAAAATTGCATATTTTAGATAATGTTGATCCGCAATGGTTGAAAGATTTTGTTGATATAGCTGATTTATCTAAAACTTTATTTATTGTTGTGACTAAATCGGGTGGTACTCCGGAAATACTGTCGCAGTTTTCTTTTTTTCAAAAAAAGGTGGTTGATTTAGGTTTAGATTGGAAGAAGCATTTTGTTTTTGTAACTGATCCTAAAAAAGGTGCGTTGCGAAAATTAGCAAATGAACATAAAGATATTGTAACTTTTGAAGTTCCTGAAAAAATTGGTGGAAGATTCTCTGTTCTTACACCTGTGGGACTTGTGCCGGCAGCCCTTTTTGGTATTGATATTGTGAAATTATTAGAGGGGGCTGAAGTGATGAGTAAAAAGTTTTTGAGTAAAAAAGTTGAGGAAAACTCTTCTTTTATGTTGGCTCTAATTCAGTATCTTCTTTATAAGAAAAGAAAAAAAATTAATGTAATGATGCCCTATCGACAAAAACTTTGGAGGCTTGCTGATTGGTATCGTCAACTTTTAGCTGAAAGTATTGGTAAAAAAATAAATTTTCAGGGTGATGAGGTTAATTCTGGTATTACGCCGATAAATGCTCGGGGTGTTACAGATCAACATTCACAAAGTCAACTTTATAATGAAGGACCAAATGATAAATTATTTATGTTTATATTTTCTAAAGATATTTCAGTAGATTTTGATATTCCAATTATAAAAGAATTGGGAAATAGTGTTGATTTTTTGAGAGGGGTTACATTTGAGAAATTACTAAAAACAGAGTTGGAGGCTACTAGAAATAGTTTAACGGAAAATGGTCGTCCTAATTTATTAATTACTTTAGAAAAAATTGATGAATTTAATTTGGGTGAAATGATAATGTTACTGGAAGGGTCAATTGCATTTTTGGCTGAGATGTTAGAGGTAAATGCTTATAATCAACCAGGTGTTGAAAGATCTAAAATTTTAACTAAAGAATATTTGGAGTAATCTTTAAATTTGAATTTCAAATAATAGATAAATTTTAAAAAATTAAATAGAAAATTATGCAAATTCCAAAATTAGGTGAACAATTAAATCAAGAGCAATTGGAATTGTTAGAGGCTTTTGCCAAATCTTGTCGTTATTCGATTATTGCAATGTTGAAAAATTCTCAAAGTGGTCATCCTGGTGGGTCACTTTCTTCAATTGATTATTTAACTTTACTTTATAGTTTTATTTTATCTCAGACTGGAGAAAAAATTGTGATTTCCAACGGACATATTTCGCCGGCAGTTTATAGTGTGTTGGCAGAATTAAAATATGTTAATAAAGATGATGTAATAGCTAATTTTAGGAAGGTAGGTAGTGTTTTTGAAGGGCATGTAACCAGACATATCCCGGGAATTTGGTATGGGACTGGGCCGCTTGGAGTTGGTGTTGCTGCGGCTAGCGGAATGGCTTGGGCTGAAAAACATGATCAAACTGGAAAGAAAGTATTTGCGGTAATGGGAGATGGAGAGGCTGATGAGGGTGAAGTTTATGAAATGATGCATTTCGCCAATAAATATCAATTGAATAATCTGATTGTGTTTATGGATTGGAATCAGGTTCAATTAACTGATGCAACCATAAAAATTATGCCTCTTAATTTGAAAGCGACTTTTGAAGCGGCTAATTGGTTGGTGATTGAAGTTGATGGGCATGATTATCAAGCTCTTTGGCGGGCTTTGGCAAAAGCATATCAAAGTGATAAACCTGTTATTTTGTTAGGAAAAACCATTATGGGCAAGGGTGTTGATTTTATGGAAAAAGAAGGATTAGCATATCGTTCGACTTGGCATGGAAAAGCACCGAATCCTGAACAAGCCGATATTGCTTTGGCTCAATTAATAGTTGGGGGTGAGCAGAAAGAATTAATTGCTAATTTTGTTAAAGATAAACTATTGTGGCATCCGAAAAAACCGGATTTTGTTGGTGCCGAATTGTCAAAAGTAAAGATTGGGAAGCCCCGTCTTTATACTACGGAAATTTTAACGGATTGTCGTACAGCCTATGGAATGGCACTTTTAGATTTAGCAGAATTAAATGAAAATATTATTGCTGCTACTGCAGATTTGGGACATTCGGTAATGACTAAATTTGTGCAGGAAAAATTTCCTACAAGAGGTTTGGAGATTGGTATTGCTGAACAGGAAATGGTTTCCATGGCTGGTGGTTTGAGTTTATCTGGAAAAATTCCGTTTGTTTCAACTTTTGGTGTTTTTATAACTTCTCGCGCTAAAGATCAGGCGAGAGTTAATGATATTAATCTGGCAAATGTTAAAATGGTTGTAACACATTGTGGACTTTCGGTTGGTGAAGATGGTCCTACTCATCAGGCGATTGATGATAGCGGTTCGATGCTTGGGCTTTTTCATACTTTACCGATTGAGGCGATTGATCCAAATCAATGTGATAGGGTTATTAGATATATAGCAGCTACTTATGGGAACTTTTATGTTAGAATGGGACGCCATAAATTTCCAATTATTACTGATATTGATGGGCAACCATTTTATAAAGAAGATTATATATATTCTCCGGGGAAAACTGATATTATTCGTGAAGGAAAAGATTTAACTGTGGTGGCTAGTGGACCTATGGTTCATGAAGCTCTTATTGCTTGGGAAGAATTAAATAAGATAGGTTATTCGATTGAAATTGTGGCAATTAGCTCAATCCGTAAGTTTGATGATAATTTAATTAATTCAATTAAAAAAACTGGAAAAGTAATTACGATGGAAGATCATAATCCTTATAATGGTTTGTATACGGCGGTAACTAGGCAAATAGCAGAGGCGGGAATTGCAGTGAGAATTTTAAAATCTTTAGCGGTTACTGAGTATCAATTTTCTGGAAAAGCGGAAGAACTTTATAAGCAGGCTGGAATTTCCGCCTCAAGTTTGATAGAATTAGTAAAACAATTAAAATAAAAATGCGAATTACAACTAAAGGTATTAAGCCGAAACTTCTCAATTTGAAACGTGAAATGAGCAAATCAGATAGTTTTCGAGTTATTATTTTCGGTTCTGCTAGAATTAAGTCAGGTGATATATTTTATAAACAAGTTTATCATTTGGCTAAAATGATTGGGGCGAGGGGGTATGATCTTTTGACTGGTGGAGGACCGGGAATGATGGAAGCGGCTAATGAAGGGCATGTTGAAGGTGATGTGAAACATATTGCCGAATCTATTGGTTTGGTTATAGATTTACCATTTGAAAATAAAGGGAATCCTTATTTGGAAATTAAGCATCGTTTTCGACATTTTTCCAAACGTCTTGATACATTTTTAATGTTGGGTGATGTGATGGTTGTAACAAAAGGTGGTATTGGGACACTTCTTGAAACTTTTTATGTTTGGCAGCATTTGCAGGTACATCAAATTGAATATCGTCCAATTATTTTTATTGGTAAAATGTGGACACATTTAATTGTGTGGATGAAAAAAGAATTATTAAATCAGGAATTAATAAGTCCTAAGGATTTTGATTTTATTTATATAGCTCATACTGATAAACAGGCGATAGAGATGATTGATACTTTTTATCGTTTAAAAAAGAAAGAAAAAGTTTTGCGAAAAATTAAATGTAAGGGATCAACATGTACAATTCCGCGTAAACCGAAGAAGTTTAAATCTTAATTGTTAAACTGATTGGGGCATGATCGGATCCCATTACTTGATGATGGATTTTGGAACTGATTAAATATTTTTCAAATCCGGGGGAAGCAATAAAATAATCTAGTCTCCAGCCAATATTTCGGTCGCGGGCTTTGGTTTTCATATCCCACCAAGTATATTGATAGGCATCTTTATTATAATAGCGAAAAGTATCAATCCAGTTTTTTTCATCTAAAATAAAGTTCAGCCATTTTCTTTCAATATCCATAAAACCTGAGGTATTGTGGTTTGCATTGGGATGAGCCAAATCAATTTCATTATGTGCGGTGTTTATGTCTCCACAGAAAATCACAGGTTTTTTAAGTTGAGAAATATACTTATAAAATAAATTATAAAAATCTAGTTTATATTGAACACGATGTATACCTTGTCCACCATTCGGGAAATATCCATTGAAGAAGAAAAATTTTTCAAATTCCAAACCGATTAAACGTCCTTCAGAATCTAATATTTGTTCTTGAAAATGATCAATTATATTAATTGGCTTAATTCTACTGTAAATCGCTACTCCTGAATAACCTTTTTTTTCTCCAGACTTCCAATAACTTTGATAACCGTTTAAGTGTAAAAGTTGTTCACTGAGTTGGGAGGGATTAGCTTTTGTTTCTTGTATAGCAATAATATCGGCATTAGTAGATTTAGCCCAATCACAAAATCCTTTTTTTTCTTGAGCGCGGATTCCATTCACATTCCAACTGTAGAGTAAAAAATCAGACATGTATTAATTTTATTGTTTATGAAATTGATAAAGATAGCATTTGATGGTGCCATTATATAATTTGCGATTTTTTGCCGCTTTTAATCCAATTAGGTTTTCTAGTTCTGGGATAGGAGTTAAAAAATAAAGCGAACTGGCTTTGGCATCCTGATATTTTTTTCCGAATTGTTGATAAAGTATTTTAGTTTGATAATTGTCTTCTAATCTTTGTCCATAAGGCGGATTGCAAATAATAGTGGAAAAGGCAAAATTTCTAAACTCAAGATTTTGAAAATCTTTTGTTTCAAAATTAATAAGGGTGTTGGGTAATTTGGTTTGAGTATAATTTAATTTTGCCTTTTCCACAGCCGATTTATCAATATCGAATCCACTTAATTTAATGAGAGGATTTAAGTTTTGTTTTTGAATTAATTGCTCTTTAATTTCTTGAAAAGTTTGTTGAGGGAAATTTTTCCAATTATTGAAGGAAAAATTTCTAAAAATGCCCGGTGCAGTATTGGTGGCTAAAAGTGCCGCCTCAATTAAAATTGTGCCACTGCCACAAAAAGGGTCAATTAATTTTTTAGTTTGTTCAAAATCAGAAAACATGACCATGGCGGCGGCTAAGGTTTCTTTAATTGGGGCATTACCGGTTGTTTTGCGATACCCTCTTTTATGAAGAGCCGGTCCACTGGAATTAAGTGTTATATGAGCAATATTATTAATAATGAAAATATGAATTTCAGCGTTGGTTCCAGTTTCTGGTAATTGATTCAGATTAAATTTTTCCTGAAATCTCTTAACTATGGCTTTTTTAGAAATACTTTGAATGGTTGGTAAACTATGTAATGTAGAATTTTTTCTGGACGCATTGACTATAATTTTTGAATCAGGATTAAAATAGTTTTCCCACTCAATATCTTTTATTGAATCAAACAATTCGTTGAAGGTATTTGTCGTGGTTGATTTTAGTATTAAAAAAACTTTTTCTGCTGTTCTGAGACAAAGATTAGCTTTAATCAAATCTGGCATCTCTCCTTTAAAAAAGATATGTCCATCAGAAATTTCTTCTGTCCAAATATTCATTTTTCGTAGTTCATTTTTAACTAATTTTTCCAGACCGAAAGCACAGGTAGTTAATAGCTTCATTGGGGCTTTTAAAATTTTTAATTTTGTGGTACAATATCTAGATTTAACACAAATAGAAAAAATATGAAAGTTTTGATGCTTGGGTGGGAGTTTGCTCCAATTAAATCAGGAGGTCTGGGAGTCGCTTGTAGAGGGATTGCAAGAGGTCTTAATAAAACCGGTGTAGAAATTTGTTTTGTTATGCCTTCTTATATAAATTCTGAAGATTGGGAAATGGGTAACACACGTCTTGTTTCTAAGAGAGGAATTAAAATTAAAAAAATAATGATTAGTAATGAAGTTTTAAGTGCTGCTTATGGAAGTGGTTCATTTAATTGGGAACAGATTGTTCGGGAGAAAATGAATTCTAATGAAAAAGGGTCAAAGAAAATTTATGGACGAGGATTTTGGAAAGAATTAGACCGTTATACTGAAGAAGCAATAGCGATGGCTTTGGAAAATGATCATGATATTATTCATGCTCATGATTGGATGACTTATAAGGCTGGAGAAGAGGTTAAGAAAATTACTGGTAAACCTTTAGTGGTACATGTTCATGCAACGGAAATGGATCGAACAGCTGGTCATCCCAATCCTGAAATATATGCTAGAGAGAAAAGAGGTTTGTTTTTTTCTGATCGAGTAATTGTGGTTAGTGATTGGACTAAACAGGTTTTAGTTAGATATTATGGGATTGACCCACACAAAATAGAGGTTGTTCATAATGCTGTTTTTGTGGAACAAGAAGAAAGGGATGGAAAAAGGACTCAATATATTTCTACTGAAAATAAAATTGTTCTTTTCTTGGGTAGAGTAACAATTCAAAAAGGTCCTGAACAATTTGTTAAAATTGCTCAGAGAGTTTTGGAGAAATATCATAAAGTGAAATTTGTATTGGCGGGTAGTGGCGATATGCTCCCGCATATTATTGATATGATTGTAGATATGGGGCTGCAGAATGATATTCTCTGTGCTGGCTTTTTAACTGGAGATTCTCTAGATAGAGCCCTTTATAGTTCTAATGTTTATGTAATGCCTTCGGTTTCAGAACCATTTGGACTTTCCGCATTGGAAGCAGTTGAATATGGAGTTCCAGTAGTGATGAGTAAAACTTCTGGAGCTGCTGAAGTTTTACATAATTCATTTCAGGCAGAATTTTGGGATGTGGATAAAATGGCCAATGAAGTTATTGCTTTATTGAAATATCCAGAAGTTGGAGAATTAATGGTTGAACAGGCTAGAAAAGAAATTAAATATTTAACTTGGCATGAACAGGCTAAAAAAATAAAAGAAATATACGATAATATTTTAAAATGAATAAAAGAAAAAATAAATATAACAAGACAGTTTGCTTTTACTTTCAGGTTCATCAGCCTTATCGTTTAAAAAATTATAATTTTTTTCAAAATGATAATGATTTTTTTGTGGGACCGGATGGTATCTCTAATCGTAGTGTTTTTGAAAAGGTGGCAAAAAAATGTTACCTTCCTGCTAATGAGATTTTTTATGAACTTTTAAAAAAACATCCAGAATTTAAAATTTCTTTTTCTTTGTCTGGTGTTTTTTTGGAACAATGTCAGGAATTTGGAGAAATCGGAGAACAGGTTTTAAAAGGTTTTCAAAAACTGGTGAATACTGGTCAGGTGGAATTGCTTTCGGAAACTTATTATCATTCTTTAAGTTTCTTATTTTCCAAGAAAGAATTTGCTGAGCAGATTTTGAAACATCGTAAATTAATTAAAAAATTATTTAATCAAAATCCAAAAATTTATCGTAATACTGAGTTAATTTATAATAATGAAATTGGACAATTCATTAAAGCGATGGGTTTTTCTGGAATGTTAGTGGAAGGTTGGGATGCCCATTTAAAGTCTTTGAGCAAACATCATATTTTAACTCCAATTAATTCGGGTTTACATCCTGCTGATAAAAAACTTGCTAAAGAAATGGGAATCGGAATAAAAAAAGATGATTTTGGTTTATTATTGAAAGATTATAAAATGGCTGATGATATTGCATTTCGTTTTGGAAATCAAAATTGGAATCAATATCCGTTAACTGCGAATAAATATGCTAATTGGATGGATGAAGTTTATGGAGATACAATTAATTTATTTATGGATTATGAAACTTTTGGCGAACATCAATGGGAAGATACTGGTATTTTTGAGTTTCTAAAATATTTGCCAGCTGCTCTTTTAGCAAAGGGAATTGGTTTTGCTACTCCATCTGAAACTATGAAGATTTATCCAAGAAGAGGGGAATTGGACTGTCATAATTTTATGTCTTGGGCAGATTTAGAAAGAGATTTATCTGCATGGACAGGAAATAAATTACAAGATACCGCTATTTCCAGTCTATTTGATTTGGAACCTTATCTTGATCAAATTAAAAATTCTAGAAAGAGTGCTGCAAAGTCAATTGTGGAAGTTTGGCGTAAGCTTCAAACTTCCGATCATTTTTATTATATGTGTTTAAAATATTGGCATGATGGTGATGTTCATAAATATTTTTCTCCTTATGACTCGCCTTATGACGCTTATATTTCTTTTATGAATGTTTTGGCAAAGGTAAAAGATCAGGTTCTTAATGTTTATAATAATTTAAATAGCCGACATGCCTAAATCTTTAGTGCTTAGCAACGGACATTTGCTGGTAAATCTCGACAAATCGTTGTTAATGTCGGACTTTTATTATCCACATGTGGGAATGGAAGATCATACCACTTTTAAACATTTACATAGGATTGGTGTTTATGTGGATGGAAAATTTTCATGGTTATGTGATGATGGTTGGGAATCCCATGTTAATTATCATCATGATTCTTTGGTGGGAAATTCAACTGCGGAAAATAAAATTTTAAAAATAAAATTGTTATTTGAAGATTTTGTAGCGGTGGAAGAAGATATTTTTGTACGTCGGGTAACAGTAGAAAATCATAGTGATAATGAAAGAGAAATTAAATTGTATTTTCATAGTGATTTTCATCTTTATGGTGAAAAGATGCAGGATACGGCTGAATATGAGCCCTTTTTTAAAGGGGTTTTACATTATCGTAAAAAAAGATATTTTTTGATATCGGGGCAATGGGAAAATTCTGGTAAGGGAATTTCAGGATTTGCTACTGGGAAAAGTCAATATATGGGAAAGGAGGGAACTTGGCGTGATGCTGAAGATGGTAAATTGGGTGGAAATCCTATTGAACAAGGGTCGGTTGATTCTACAATAGAATTTAAAGATGAATTTTTTCAGGGAGAAAAAAAAGTTTTAAATGTATTTGTAATGGCAGGAGTTTCTTATGGTTCAATTCAGAGACTTTATAATTTATATTATCGACAAGGTGCTGAATCTCTTTTTCATAGAACTTTGGCATATTGGCAACATTGGAGTAATAAACAAATGTTTGATTTTTCTAATTTAAGCATAAAGGTTGTAGACTTATTTAAAAGAAGTTTATTAATTGTGAAAAGTCAAATTGATTATACTGGTGCGATAATTGCTGCAAATGATTCTGATATTATTAAATTCAATAAAGATACTTATACTTATATGTGGCCGCGTGATGGTGCTTTAGCAGTACTTGCTATGAATAGATCTTTATATGCGGATACAGCTAAACAGTTTTTTAATTTTTGCAAAGATCTTTTGACCGATGAAGGTTATATGATGCATAAATATAATCCTGATGGTTCAATTGGTTCATCATGGCATCCTAAATTTCAACATGGAGAAATTCAATTACCAATTCAGGAAGATGAAACGGCTCTTCCAATTTTTGCATTAAATGATTTTTTTAAAGTTTTTGATGCATTAGAATATGTGAATGAATTATATGAACCTTTTATTAAAAGAGCAGCTAGATTTATTATGAATTATGTGGATAAAAGTACTGGTTTACCTTTGCCAAGTTATGATTTGTGGGAGGAACATCGCGGAGTTTTTTCCTATACGGTGGCTACTGTTTATGGAGGAATGAATGCTGCCGCTAATTTAGCGGAGTCAATTGGGAATGATCAGGAAGCTGAAATTTTTCATTTATTTGCTCGTCGAATTAAGGAGACGGCATTGAAATATTTATATTCTGAAGAACATCATCGATTTTTAAAAAGTGTGACTTTTGGAGATGATAATGTTTTGGAAGAAAATGCTACTGTTGATGCCAGTTTAAGTTTTGTTTGGAGAATGGGACTTTTGCCAGCTAATGATCCTCGGGTGATTTCTACGATGAAGGCGATTTATGATACTCTTTGGGTGAAGGGTCCGATTGGTGGTTTGGCTCGTTATGAAAATGATTATTATCAAAGGGAATTTGCTTCAGAAAAACATCCAGAAATTATTGGTAACCCATGGATTGTAACTACTTTGTGGTATGCATTGTGGAAAATTGAGATAGCTAAAAAAGAAGAAGATTTGCAGGAAGTAATTAAATTTTTAGATTGGGTGGTAGATCGTACAAATGAAGCCGGTATTTTGCCCGAACAAGTTGATCCTTTTGATGGGCGTTCTCTTTCTGTGGCCCCTTTGACTTGGAGTCATGCCGAATTTGTTTTAACAGTTTTGGCTTTTCAGAAAAAATTAAAGAGTTTCAATACAAAAGATCTCTAGAGAATTATCTAATAGTTGGTGTTCTAATTCTATTAATAATCTCTCGCTTTCGGTGATAAAATGTAATAAAATTATTATTGAAATAAATTTATTTAGAGGTTTATGAATTTTGAAAAATTTACGAATCGAGCGGGGGAAGCAATTCAAGAGACAATTGAATTGGCAAATAAGTTGAAACAACAGGTTTTGTCACCATGGCATTTGCTTCGAGTTTTGGTAGCTCAGAAAGGTGGTGTGGTTCCTTCAATTTTAGCTAAATCTGAAAAAAACATTGCTTCGATAGAAACTTCAATTGATCGAGAAATTTCTCGTATTCCAATAGTAAATGGTGGTCAAACTTACTTTTCTCAAGATTTTAAAAGGGTTTTGGATGATGCGGAAACTGAAACTGCTGGTTTACACGATGAATATATTTCCACTGAACATCTTTTCTTGGCACTTCTGAATATTAAAGCTGTTTCTCAATTGGTTGAAATTGATAAAAATCAGGTTTTGAATATTTTAGCTGGAATTAGATCAAATCAAAGGGTTGATTCTAAAGATCCAGAAAATAAATATGAGGCTTTGAAAAAATATACAATTGATTATACCGAATTGGCAGCACAGGGGAAAATTGATCCGGTAATCGGGCGTGACGAGGAAATTCGTCGTATTATGCAAATTCTTTCTCGTCGTACTAAAAATAATCCTGTTTTAATTGGTGAACCGGGGGTGGGAAAAACGGCAATTGTAGAAGGATTGGCTAAAAAAATTATTGATCATGATATTCCTGATGTTTTAAAAGATAAAAGAGTTTTAGGTTTAGATTTGGGCGCGCTTTTAGCAGGGACTTCTTATCGTGGACAATTTGAAGAGAGGTTAAAAGCTATTGTTGATGAAATTGAAGCTTCAAATGGACAGATTATTTTCTTTATTGATGAATTGCATACAATTGTGGGAGCGGGTGCAACTGGAGAAGGTGGAACTGATGCAGGAAATTTATTAAAACCGGCTTTGGCTCGTGGAAAGTTAAGAGCAGTGGGGGCAACTACTTTGAGAGAATATCGGAAATATATTGAAAAAGATGCTGCTTTGGAGAGAAGATTTCAGCCGGTATTGGTGCAGGAACCGTCTATTAAAGATGCTATTTCAATTTTGCGTGGAATTAAGGAAAAATATGAAGTACATCATGGTGTGCGTATTCGTGATAATGCTATTTTGGCGGCAGTTAATCTTTCTTCTCGTTATATTACCGATCGTTTTTTGCCGGATAAGGCAATTGATTTAATGGATGAAGCGGCTTCAGTTTTGAAGATTGAAATTGATAGTAAACCCGCTGAACTTGATTCTTTACAACGTAAGATTCGACAATTGGAAATTGAAAGAGAAGCTTTGAAAAAAGAATTCTCTTTCTCTAAGGCTTCAGCGAATAAAAAAGATGAAGGGGCTAAACAGCGTTTAGTTGAATTGGAAAAAGAATTAGCTGAATTGAACGGGAAAAATAAAGAATTAGAATTGCATTGGCAAAATGAAAAAGAGGCGATTGATAAAATTAAGGAAAGTAATAAACAGATCGAAGAATTTAAAGAAGAAGCGACGCAGGCCGAACGAAAAGGGAATTATCAAAGGGTTGCGGAAATTAATTATGGATTAATTCCAGAATTAGAAAAAAAATTAAAAGTAGAAAAAGAAAAATTAGATGTGTTGCAAGAAAATCAACAAATATTGAAAGAGGAGGTTACTGAAGAAGATATTGCGAAAATTGTTGCTCGTTGGACTGGGATTCCTGTTGCTAAAATGTTGACTGAAGAAACTAAAAGATTGACCGAAATGGAAGGTGAATTAAGTAAAAGAGTGATCGGTCAGAAAAAAGCAATTGAGGCAGTTTCTAAAGCTATTCGCCGTTCCCGTGCGGGGATTTCTGAAGAAGATAAACCAATGGGTTCATTTATGTTTATTGGTCCAACAGGTATTGGAAAAACTGAATTGGCTAAAGCTTTGGCGGCATTTTTATTTAATGATGAGAAAATGATGATTCGTATTGATATGAGTGAATATATGGAAAAACATGCGGTAGCACGTTTGATCGGTTCTCCTCCAGGATATGTTGGTTATGAAGAGGGGGGGCAATTGACTGAGGCGGTTCGTCGTCATCCTTATAGTGTGGTGTTATTGGATGAAATTGAAAAAGCTCATCCCGATGTTTTTAATGTTTTATTACAAGTTTTGGATGATGGACGTTTGACTGATTCAAAAGGAAGAACTGTTGATTTTAAAAATACGATTATTATTATGACTTCTAATTTAGGTGGTCAGGAAATGGTTAAATATGCTGGTGATGAAGATAAACAGCATAATGAATTAATGAAAATTTTGCAGCAATTTTTTCGTCCAGAATTTTTAAATCGTATTGATGATATTATTATTTTTCAGAAGCTTTCTAAAGAAGAATTAGCGGAAATTGTGGAATTACAAATTGAGAAATTAAAAAAGAGGTTAGCTAAAAAAGGAATTTCTGTGGAAATTTCTAAAATGGCGGCAATGTATTTAATTTCCGCTGGCTATGATGAAGTGTTTGGTGCTCGACCTTTGAAACGTTTAATTCAGAGCAAAATCCTTGATGAATTAGCATTGCAAATTATTGAAGGAAAAATTGCTGAAGGAGATAATGTGATGATTGATTTTGTGGATGATAAAATTCGGATTTTGAAAAAGAAGACAAAGATACAGACTAAAAAGGAACAAAAGATGGAGAAAAAGAAATTATAAGAATATTTAATTTGTAATTTCAGTTGATATTTTCTCTTTTTACCAGTTAAAATTGTGGACGTATTTTAAATAAAACTAAATGTTCGCTGAAATGTCTATTTATAGTGATGAGTTGATTGATCGTCTTGTTGCTCCGACTGGTTTTAGTGATGTAGAATTAGAGAAAAAGTATCCAGTTCGACAAATTACAGGAGGGCAATTAGTAATGCGTTTTGCACCGAGTCCAACTGGTTTTGTGCATATTGGAGCGATATTTTCAGCTTTATTAACAGAGCGAGCCGCTCGTCAGAGCGGCGGTATAATGATTTTGAGGATTGAAGATACCGATCAGAAAAGAGAAATGGAGGGGGGAATAAATTTAATTATTGATGTTCTTGATAAATTTGGAATTCATTATGATGAAGGTTTACAAAAAAATGGAGAAATAATAGGGGATTATGGTCCCTATATTCAAAGTGAACGTAAAAGTATTTATCAAACTTATGTACGATTGCTTTTAAAGAAAGGTTTAGCTTATCCTAGTTTTGATAGTCCTGAAGAATTAGAGGAAATGCGAAAAAATCAGGAAAAGATTAAAGCTCGGACAGGTTATTATGCTTCTTTTGCGGTTTGGAGAAATAAGTCTGTTGAAGAAGTGGAAAAAGCTTTGGATGATGGGAAAGTTCCAGTAATTCGTTTTCGATCTTCCGGGAATTTTAATAGTAAATTTTCTTTTATTGATGTTATTAAAGGTAAACTGGAAATGGCTGAAAATGATCAGGATGTGGTAATTTTAAAATCTGATAATTTGCCTACTTATCATTTGGCACATGTAGTTGACGATCATTTAATGAGAACTAATTTAGTTACTCGTGGTGAAGAGTGGATTCCTTCCACCTCAATTCATGTTCAATTATTTTCTGCTTTGGATTGGGAGATTCCTAAATATGCTCATTTTTCTGTAATTTCTAAATTGGATAATGGTAATAAACGTAAACTTTCCAAACGTAAAGATCCTGAAGCAAATATGGAATTTTATGATCAACAAGGTTTTTCCAAAGAAGCGGTGTTGGAATATTTAATGAATTTAATTAATTCTCATTTTGCAAATTGGCGAACGGAAAATCCAGATGCACCTTTGAGTGCATATCAAATGGAGATGGATAATATTTCAAAAAGTTCGCCACTTTTTGATGAAAAAAAATTACTAGATGTTTCCAAGCAAATAATTGCAAGAATGAGTGCGGAAGAAATTTTGGAAAGAATGTTAATTTGGACTAAGAAATATGATCCAGAATTTGGTAAGAAACTAGAGAAAGAAAAAGATTATGTTTTGAATATTCTTAATATTGAGAGAGAAAATCGAAACTCACCTCATGGTGGAATAAGTCGGCGTAAAGATATTGCTAAATGGAGTGATGTTAAAAATTCAATTGATTATTTTTTTGATGATTGGTTTTTTATTGCTGATATTGATTTGAAAAAAATGCTACAAGAAAATATTGATTTGGAAGATGCTAAAAAAACTGTTGATAAATTTTTGTTGGTTTATGATGAAAAAGATTCTAAAGAAATTTGGTTAAAGAAAGTGAAAAATATTTGTAAGGAATTGAGTTATGCTGAAAATGTCAAAGAATATAAAGCAAACCCCGATGCTTTTAAAGGAAATTTAGCTAATATTGCTGGAGCTTTAAGAATTCTTCTTACTGGTCGGACTTTTTCACCTGATTTATTTGAAATTATGCAGGTGATGGGTAAAGAGAGAATTGAAAACAGGCTTAAAAAAATAGAAAATTTATAGAGTTGAACGGTATTGATATTTTTAACGTTGACTAATAAGTTAGTTTCTAATATATTTAGGTTCTAATTAAAATAATATTTATGAATCGTGAACAACAAATCCAACAATATTTTGAAACTATTATTTGTTTAAATCGTTCAATTAGAGCTGGTAAGCGAAATCCATTAAAAAAGACGGGGATAAATCGTGCCCAATTTGGATTATTCTTTTTAATTGCCAGAAATGGCAAATTGTCTGTGAAAGAAATTGCGGGTAATTTGGGTGTTACGAGTAGTGCTGCGACTCAAATGATAAATGGCTTGGTGAAAAGTGAAATTGTTGAAAGGGTAGTTGATGAAAAAGATAGAAGGGTTGTAATAGTTCAGTTTTCTGAAAAAGGTAGAAAGCAATTTGAAAATTTTAAAAGTGGTCATTTAGAAAAAGTAAATGAGATGTTGAAAGTTTTAAATAATCAAGAATTAGATCAATTATTGCAATTGACTATGAAAATTGTTGCTGGTTCATCTAAAATTGTAGATTAATTAAAGATATTTTTTGAGAACATTAGCAGATTTTTTAAGCATTTTCTTTTCATTTTCATTAAGTGGTACTTCAATAATTTCTGAAATTCCGGAATTTCCTAATACGCAGGGGACACTGAGTGCAACGTTTTTTAATCCATATTCTCCATTTAATTTTACTGATAATGGCATTACTGCTTTGGAATCTTGAAAAATATGAATCATAATTTCTCGAATTACAGTTCCAATTGAATAACAAGTGAAACCAAGATCGTGAATAATGTGATAAGCAGCATCACGTGCATCTTGATAGGCGGCATGTTCTATTTTATTGTTAAAATTTTTAAATTTAGAAATAGATTTGCCGGCAATATTGGCGGAACTGAAAACTGGAAATGAGCTGTCACCATGTTCACCAAGAACATAGGTATTCACATCGGATGGATTGATTTTCAATTTATTACCGATGATGGTGCGCAAGCGGGCAGTATCAAGAGTGGTTCCAGTTCCGAAAACCCGATTGCGGGGGAAACCTGAAAATTTGATGGCTTCATAAACCAGAATATCTAAAGGATTAGACACAATCACTAAAATGCTATTAGGGGCATATTTGGCAATTTGGGGGATAATTTGTTTAAGAATTGTTTTATTTTTTTTGACCAGTTGCAGGCGTGTTTCTCCTTCTTGTTGTCTTGCTCCAGCGGTAATTACAATTAAATGTGAATCGGCACAGGCGGGGAGATTAGTTGAGGCGGTAACTTTTGAATAATTGATAAATGGTAAGGCAGATTCAAAATCAGCTTTAAGACCTTTGGCTTTATTTTTTACAGGATCAATTAAGACTATTTCAGATGGTGTGCCATCAAGTAGCATGGCATAACCTGCGGTCGCACCTACTTGTCCGCAACCAATGATTGTGACTTTGAAATCACTGTGGAATTTTTTATTTTGTTTCATATTTATTTAAAATAATAATTTTTTGTTATTCTAGAAATTTATATTTTTTAACAAGGGCTGTGCTTTTCCACCATTTCCCTAGTCCAAACCAGTCGCCGATAGGGATAGTGCTGAAACTTAAAAATATTAAAGCATAGATTAGATGTTTATCTAAAAAAGGATTGTTTTTTGGCCAAATAGAAGCTGTCCAGAGTAAGAACATAAAAAGCCCTCCACTATAAGAAGCAATTTTCATTGCGATACCAAAAAGTAAGGCTAATCCAATTAATAAAAGTCCTAACATAAATAGCCAATCAATGATGGGGTTGCCTGCTAGATTATTATAAATTCCAGCAAAAGGTCCGTTTACTCCTTTTAGAAAACCGGTGGTTGGGGAATTTCCTGCTAACCATGCTTTTTCAGGACTGGTTGAGATACCTAATCCAAAAACTTTATCAAAAAATGCCCAAAGCATGATCCACGCAAAGCTTAATCGAAGTAGTATCCAAATTATTTTGTTTTTTTTCATAGTGTTGAGATTTAGATATATTTTATATGTAAGTTTGAATTATGTTTTTTTGATTATAATAATTTATTTCTTTATGAAATAGGCAAAATGGAAACTGATATATGAAAGGTATCCGGTTACGATAGTTCCAATCCAGCTTAACCAAATCGGCATATTCCAGCCCCCGAGATTAATATCAATACCGAAAATTAAACGAAGAAAATGTAAAATTGCAACAATTCCAAGGAGTACTCCAACAATTAAGAAGAAAGTTTTTTGATGGATTGAGTGCTTATGTATGTCGGTTTTCCATGCATAATGAGCGAGAAGTAAGGTTAGAATAATGTCAAAGATTATGGCAACTACTGTCATTGGTTTGGTAAATGGCGTTCCTAGAAAATTCATTGGTAATAAACTGCTATTATATAGCCAAATTAAGGCTATTAAGTCTCCGATAATTAAACCGGTAAATAATTTAGATAATTCTTTTAAATAATATTTATGTTTGTTCAAAATTTTATTTTTATTTTATTTATTTTTTGATGCTAATGATGCTAGGTGAAAAATCCTAACCAGCACATATAGGTTCCCAAGATAATCCAAAATATTCCTCCTAAGACTATAAATGAAGATGTTGCTAATTTTTTACTTATTTTATATATTGAGAGTGGATTGAAAGCGAGGAAAATTCCTTTTAGAAATAAAATCCAGCCTAATAGACTTATTATAACTTCTGGTGTAGTTGTCCAAAGATTGTGTTTTAAAATAATAGAGAGACCGATTGTCATGGCTCCAAGCGAGGCGATGTAAAGCCCTATTGGTTCTTTCTCTAGACTTTTTATTAAATTTTGGTAAAATTTTGGATTTGTCCAAAGACTAATTCCGATGATTAAACCGATTGGTCCAATTAATTGAAGAAGAAAGGTGGTTGTTGGGTTCATAATTTTATTGGTTAAGAAATAAAATTATATTAATTTGTTTTTCTTTTGTTTGAGGATAGGCTTATTAATTGTGAATGTCAAAAAAGGGATTAATCATTTGAGATGATATTAGATTGTATAAAAAGTTTTGTTTTATCTTCAAATTATTAAAATTGGAGAATAAAAACCCCGAGTTAAAAACTCGGGGTTTTTTGGGAATAATATATTTATATTAATATGTGATTTATACCGTGGGGGTTGGGTTGTGATCGTCGGGAGCAACGTTTGGTTCTATAGCTGGAGTTATAAAATATATTTTGTGATAAGAATTAGTTAATAAAATAAAAAATAGTCAATTCGAATTTTAGTAAATATATTGTTTTTTGTATGAAATATGGTTCTAATTTAGCTTAGTTTATTTTATTAAATTAATCATAAATTATGAACTATAATAAAAGGTATGAGGAATATTTTAAATTGCCAAAAATGTCGTTTCTTATAATGATGTCGATGTTTTTAATGTTATTAGGAATACAAAGCGTTTTTGCTGCTGCGCCGACAGGAATTAGTGCGGTTATAAGTAATGCTTCTCTTCCTACTAACGTTAGCATTGATGTAACTGGCACTGATTTTGATCATTTTGTAGATAATACTACTGCCAATGCAGATAGTGTAGATCTGGCAAACATATCGTATGGAGGAGTTAGCCCAAGTGCTGCAACAATAACCTCTTTGACTAATATAAAATTAACTTTTCCTATCTCTTCACTTATTTCTTCAGGTACGGGGTTATCTGGAGAGGTTTTAACAATTGCTACTAATACTGTTAGTGATGCTAGTACTACTCCTATTAATAATTTACTAATTACTATTGCTGCGAGTAGTATTACTGATAATGCAAACCCCATAGGGACGGTAACTGTAGCAACACCAACTATATATGATGGTCATCTTAGTCAAGCGGTTACTGTTAAGTATACTGAGAGTATGTCTGTAGCACCAACAATTACATTTGGGGTGACAGCAGGAACATGGACTGCTGGTACTGGTGCGTGGACTACAACTATATATTCAAATGATACGTGGACGCGAACATATACCATTTCAGATAAG
>CAZGKO010000011.1:0-790 GCA_964526005.1 uncultured Candidatus Peribacteria bacterium | reverse complement strand
CCTGTAGGGACGGTAACTGTAGCAACACCAACTATATATGATGGTAATCTTAGTCAAACGGTTACTGTTAAGTATACTGAGAGTATGTTGTCGTCTGTAGCACCAACAATTACATTTGGGGGGACAGCAGGAACATGGACTGCTGCTGATGCTGGTGTGTGGAGCCAAACCACATATTCAAATGATACGTGGACGCGAACATATACCATTTCAGATAAGAATGAAGAAGTTGGAGTTACAGTAGCAAGTTCAGGTGCTACGGATATTGCGGGGAATAGTGAAGCGGCAACAAATGCAACCTCCCCTACATTTAATGTAGATACAAAGAATCCTGGTATGCCGATTGCAACTCCTGTGGCAGGAGCATATACATACGCACGAAATGTTACTCTTGCAGCTGTTGATGCAAGTAAGATTTTATATACTCTTACCGATGTGGCACCTGCCTGTCCTTCTACTGGTACTTTATATATTGGGACAATTAATTTGACGACAACTACTACTACATTAAAAGCTATTGCTTGTGATACTGTGGGTAATGTTTCACCAGTATTAACTTCTGTTTATTCTGTTGCTGCGGCCTCTATTTCTGCTGTCGGAACCACTAGTGGTGGTTCTGCCGCTTTTGGTAAATCATCTTGTTCCGGTGGAGGTTGTTTAAGTGGAACTACTAGTACTCCAACGAAAACAACGACAAAAACTACTACTACTCCTTCTACTACTACTACTTCTTCTGTGATAACACCAACTGTTATTTTTAGTGATATTCATAATCATTGGGCACGAAATT
>CAZGKO010000010.1:27310-45175 GCA_964526005.1 uncultured Candidatus Peribacteria bacterium | reverse complement strand
AAATTAGTTACAAAAACCTTGACACATTAAAAAACGAAAGAGTTTCATCTTTAAAATCAAACGTATTATTCATAGAAAGATATTATGATTTACTAAAAGAAAATGGGAAACTGCTAACTATAATTGATGAAAGTGTATTAAATGCTGATAGAGAAAAAGATTATAGAAAGTTTATTTTAGATAAATTTATTATAAAGGCTGTGATTTCATTACCTCGTAATACTTTTACAAATGCTGAAACTAATACAAAAACATCAATTTTATATTGAGAAAGGGGTATCAGAAGCTGAATCGTTATTTTTAATGGAAGATAAGAAATTGGCTGATTATTTTGATAAAGTAGTAGAAGTTTGTGAAGATTATAAAAAGACAAGTAGTTTTGTATTATCCATTATGGTAGGTGTTTTAAAAAAAGAAGGGAAATCAATTTCTGATGTTAAAATAACTTCAGAACAAATGGCAAAATTAATTAGGATCATAAATAAAGGAGAGATTTCGATGAATTTGGCAAAATCAGAAATTTTTGAAGAAATGTATAAAACGGGTCAAGATCCAGAAAAGATTATTTTAACTAAAGACTTAAAAATAATTAATAATACTGATGATATTACAATTGTCTGTGAGAAAATATTAAAGGAAAATAAGAAAATACTTAATGATTATTTAGGAGGGAAGAATAATGCTTTTAAGGCTTTGATGGGTTTAGTAATGAAAGAAACGAAAGGTCAGGCTAATCCGGTAATAGTCAATCAATTATTAACAGAATTAATCAATAAAAATAAATAATTAAATCAATTATGTTAAATCCTTTAGACTTTTTATATATAGCGTTAGGTGGTGGGTTTTTACTTCTTGTAATTTTCCTTTGTGTAATGTTGCTCAATTTAACAATTTTGTTGAGAGATATTGCGAAAATTACTGAAAACGTAAAAATTGTTTCAGAAAAAATAAGAAAAACAGTATTGGAACCGTTTAAGGCTGTTTCTGAAATAACAGAAATGTTTGGAGATATAATAAAAGGTATTCGAGCGAAATTTGAACATGAAGAACCGCAAGAAGAACAAAGCGATGTTCAGAAAAAAAATAAAAAAAGCCCTTTTAAAATAAAAAGAATGAAAAAATAGATCTGGATTGACTTATTTATAAAATCTCTTAGAATATAGTCTTAACAAATAATATGAAAAGACTAAGAGATGTGTTATTGATAGTAATTTTTGCAATCTTATTAATTGTACTTATTGTTGTATTTACAATTTCGAGATTTGGTCCTGGAAATTGGGGACAAGGTAGCGAAAAATTAACGGCATTTGGATTAATTGTTAAAGAGCAAAAAACCATTTCGGAATTAAATATTTTAAAATCACATTATGCTCAAAGTATTATTGATTATCAATCAAAATTACGGGCAATTAATTCTGCTTCAGAATTGACGGTAATTGAAAAAGCCGAAAGGAAAAATATATTAAATAGATTTTTTAGTAAAACTTTTTTTAATCAACAAATTTTGGAAATAGATCAAAAACAATCTATGATAAATCAGTTGGAAGAGCGAAAATGTCAGTTCACTTACTCAAATTCTATAAATTAGATTTTAAGACATTTCTAATCTTGAAGAAATTCATTAAGTGTTTTTCAACTTCTTTTCAAGAATTAAACAGAAGTTCCGAGAACGATGAAATGAAGTTTTTTTATTTTTATTAGCACCAAAGAAATCAATTAATTTAAATTTAGAATGTTTGATTAATATTTTGAGTTCAAATGGGATAAAAGCATGATAATATCTGTGAATATAGTGTTTCCAACTAATAAAAAAATCATTAGGAGCAAAATCAAAAAAAGAAATAAATGATCGAAAAATAGCTAAAAAAATATTTTTTAAATAACGTAATTGCCATAAATTCCAAACAGTAATTATTACTTTTCCTCCTGGCTTTAAAACCCTGTGCATTTCATAAAGAGCATCTAAACGCAAATTATGTGAAGGTAAATGATGAAATGCTGCTACACAAAAAATTATATCAATGGAATTATCTACTATAGGTATTTGTAATTGGTCTCCGAGTAGAAAAATATTTTTGGGATGTAACTTTGTGGCTTGATGTAGTAGTTTTGTAGAATTATCTATTCCAATATATTCAAAATTGTTACTTAGATAATTTTGATATAAATAATTTAGAAGGCGACCATTCCCACATCCTAAATCGATAATTTTGGCTCCAGGAAAAAGATATTCTTTAAAAAAATGAAATTCTTCCCAACTATATTTTCGAGTATCAGAAAACTCTGCTGCGATTTGATCGTAATCATTCTGAACTTTGTTTAATAATTTTTGAGCCGTTGATTCACGCATTTGTACTCTTGAAGTTAAACAGAAATATGTTAATAGTATATAGTCATATTGGCAAATTAAGAATTGAAATGCAAAAAATCACTCGAAAATTACTAAATAAAAAGGAAAATTCTTTTTCAAATAGTCGTAAAAATCGTCGTAATTTTATAGTAAAAGGTATTTTTACTCCTGAAGAAGTCCATCAATTATTGGTAAAAGAAGCGTATAAACAAAAAATTAATAATCCCAAAAGTCTTCAGGATTTAAAAAATGATTATAGTTTTTTATATAAAATCCCTTCAACATCAAATGTTGAATTAATTAAAGCTTATCAAAAATTAATTGCTGAAAAAAATTTACCAGATGATCGTGAATTTTGGAAAATACTTAGAAAAAGGGGAGTACGCTCAAAATCTGGAATTGTTAATATAACTGTTTTAACAAAAGCTTATCCTTGCCCAGGTAAATGTATTTTTTGTCCAACAGAACCAGAAATGCCAAAAAGTTATCTTTCTAATGAACCAGCAATGATGAGAGCTATTTTAAATAATTTTGATGCTTATAATCAAACTACAAATCGTTTAACAAGTTTACGAAAAACCGGTCATTTTACTGATAAGGTAGATGTAATTGTTTCAGGTGGAACATGGTCTTTTTATCCAAAACGTTATCAGAGAGATTTTACTCGTGGAATTTATAATGCTTTAAATTCTCCTATATCTAAAAAAAAGAGTTTGGCTGAAGCACAATTAATTAATGAGACCGCAGCGAACCGTTGTATTGGTCTTTCATTTGAGACAAGACCAGACCATATAAATGAAAAAGAATTGAAATGGTTGCGTGAACTTGGTTGCACTAAAATTGAAATTGGTCTTCAGAGTTTAAATAATAAAGTTTTGAAAATGAATCACCGCGGACATGGGATTGGTGAATCACAAAAGGCACTTCAGTTAATTCGTGATGCTGGCTATAAAATAAATGTTCATATGATGCCAAATTTATATGGATCTACTCCCGAAATTGACTTAGCTGATATGAAAGAACTTTTTAATAATCCAGCTTATCGTCCAGATTGGATGAAAATATATCCGTGTGTAGTCACTCCTTGGACAATACTAAAATCTTATTATGAAAAAGGTTTATACCAAAGCTATAATGATAATACATTAGTTAATTTATTAGTAGAAATGACAAAATTATTTCCTAAATATGTTCGTGTTACTCGTATAAATCGCGATATTTCTGCTGATACAATTATTTCTGGATGTAAAATTTCTAATTTACGTCAACTGGTTGAAAAAAAACTTATCGAACAAGGAATTACCAGTCGAGATATTCGCAGCCGAGAAATTAAGGATGTAAAAGTACAATTTAAAGATTTAAAATTAAATGTTAAAGAATTTATAGCTTCTGAAGGACAGGAATTTTTTATTACTTTTGAGCATTCGCATCTTGATAAATTAAACGCATTACTTAGACTTCGTTTTTCTTCATATAGTTTGAATGGCAAAAAACATTTTATAAAAGAATTGGAAGGTGCGGCTTTAGTCCGTGAAGTACATACTTATGGCGAACAAGTCGAAATAAAGAAAAGAGAAGGGGAAGTCTCACAGCATATTGGTCTTGGAAGATTAATGATGATTAAAGCCGAAGAAATCTCTAAAAAAGCTGGTTATAAGAAAATTGCGGTGATTGCCGGAATTGGTGTCCGTGAATATTATCGAAAATTAGGATACCATTTGGAGGGTACTTATATGATAAGAGATATATAATTTCTATTTGTCTTTTATAGGGATTTGTTTGCTATTTATATAACTCCAGTATTTTGCACAATGTATCTTGTGCAAAATACTGGACATGAAATAACTAAATATCACTAAATAAAATTTAATTTTCATCTAATTCTTTAAGTTTACAATGAAGTTTAGAATAATTTTTTAATTCGGGATCAATGGTAATTATTTTTTGCGCAGCTTGACGTGCTTTAGCAATTGTTATAGAATCGCTTAAACTAGCCATTTTAAGATCAGGTATACCAGATTGTTTAACTCCATAAATTTGACCTGATCCTCGTAATTCCATATCTATCTCAGCAAGTTGAAATCCGCTGGTGTGTTCAGTCATGGCTTTAAGTCTATGTTTGGCATTTTCAGAGAAATTTTGCATAAATAAAAAACAATAAGATTGATGTTTCCCTCTTCCAATTCGTCCACGAAATTGATGGAGCTGAGCTAATCCAAATCTTTCTGCTCCTTCAATTACAATTATGGATGCATTTGGAATATCGATACCGACTTCAATTACTGATGTGGAAACAAGAATATCATAATTTCCCATTTTAAATTCATTCATAATTCTTTCTTTTTCTTTACTTTTTAATTTTCCGTGTATAAATGTCAATTTAAGATGAGGAAAAATTTCATTTTGTAAATATTCATATTCATTGATGACTGATTTTAATTCAAGAGAATCCGATTCATCAATTAATGGACAGATGATAAAAACTTGTTGTTTAAGTTGAATACGATCTTCAATCCAACGATAAGCTTCTTTACGTTTCTGTTCTGGTACAATTCGGGTGATAATCGGTAAACGACCTTTAGGCATCTCTTCAATAATTGACAGATCTTGATCACCATAAACAGTCATCGCCAAAGTACGTGGAATGGGAGTGGCTGAGAGACTTAATAAATGCGGATTTCCCTGATTTTTAATAAGATTTCGTTGTTCAACACCAAAACGATGTTGTTCATCAATAATAACAAGTCCTAATTTTTTAAATTGAATATCGGGTTGAATTAAGGCATGAGTTCCTATAATCAAATCTATTACACCATTTTTAAGATCAATAATAATGTGTTTTTTTTCTTTAGTAGGAGTGCTTCCAGAAACGAATTTGATATTAAAATTATAGTTTTTAAAGAGTTTGTATATGGTTGTATAATGCTGTTTAGCTAAAATTTCAGTAGGTGCCATTAAAGTTGTTTGATACCCACATAATATTGTATTGAGGATTGCTGCGGCAGCTACAACTGTTTTTCCTGAACCAGTATCGCCTTGGAGCAATCGGGACATAGGATATTTCTGATTTAAATCAGAAAGTATTTCGTTTAGTACATATTTCTGATCATTAGTTAATTCAAAAGAAAGTTTTTTAATAAAATATTCTATGTCCCGATTTATCGGGATTTGGATTGGATTTTTAATATCGGAATTTTGCCATTGCCATTTTTTTTGGAGTGCTTTGAATTGTAATAAAAAAAGTTCATCAAAAGCTAACCGAAATTTCGCTTGATCAAGATTTAATTGATCTTTAGGGAAATGAATTTGCTTAATAGCTTCGGTATATGACATTAGATCGTGTTCCTTAATTAAAAAATCAGGTAAATATTCATAAAAAAACTCTGGTATATATTTAAGTAATGGTGAAAGTTTTTCGCGAATCCATTTAGAACTTAATCCTTCAGTTTCATGATAAATTGGCACCAAGCGTCCAGTATGGATTTGATTATAAGAAATTTCCTCATGATTTGGACTAATCATAGTTATTTTTCCCAATTCAAATTTTGCTTTGCCAGAAAGAATGATTTGCATTCCATTGTGAAATAATTTACGTAAAAAGGGCTGATTAAACCAAATCACATTAATACTTCCAGTATCATCATAAAATTTCGCTCGAAGAATTTGCTTTCCTTGTTTGGATTTTAATTCGATAATTTGACTGAGTGTTCCTTTAATTACATTGATATCATCTGTTCTAATTTCATTTATTTTCCTATATTCGCTTTGGTCACTATACGTCCGTGGAAAATATTGTAAAAAGTCCGAAACTGATTCAATTCCAAGGAATTTAAGTAATCGTAAATGTTTTTTGGTAGTGCGAAGATATTTGGCTAATGATAATGATTTAGCAATCATTTTTAAACAGTTTTATTTTTGTTTTCAAAATCTCGAAAGATCCCCTGAATATAGAGTGGACGATTTTGACTATCATTGATAAGTGTGGCATTTGTATCGAAAAATTTTTCACTTCCATTCAGGATTTTAAGATGAGATGTCCAATGATTGATATATCCTTGTTTAAAAATAACTTCTAAAAATTTTTCACGTTCTTCAGGATATATATATAGATTTTTAATTGGTTTTCCAATTAAATCTTCGGGTTGATTATAGCCTAATAACTTTGCTCCAGATTTATTTATCTCAATCATATTTCCTTTCATATCAGCAACATAAATTCCATCGGTACTTTTTTCAAAAATACTACGATAAAGATGTAAGCTTTCACCAAGCTCCTCACTAGTTTTAGAAAGATCATTACTAAGTTCCTTATATTTTTGTTGTATTTTCTGTTGATTTATTTTAATTTCATTCCCTTCGATTTCAAGTGTATAGAAAGTACTGCCAATTATTTTAATCAAATTTGCACAAGCTTCAAACTTATCATGATTCATTAATGGTAAATCCAAGTATGCTTCCAAATAATTATCTAAAGTGATACCCAAACGTTCTGATTGTATTTTGGCAATATCAAGATTTGGGTTACTAAAACGAACTAATCCTCCAATAAAAAATGCACGAATTTGTCCACTAATATAAATAGGCGCAGTAAATGCATGAGTATCTGGATGTCGTTCAAAAATCACTATCTGTCCAGTTCTTTCACATTTAGTAAATGCTTTTTGCAAAATATCCTGAAGGTTTATCTCAGTTTGATGATTTATATGAATATAATTCCATAAAGTGGAAGGTTTGCTACTAGTGATAAGTAATTCTCCTTGAGTATTTCTAATTATTAGATGAAAACCTAAAGCAATCTCATAATTCTCAATAATTCTTTTAAGAGTACGGAGTGAAATTAATTTTGATAATTCTTTTATTTTCACAATTGATATTTTATATAAATAAAATGACGTTTACCTGTTTGTAAAAGTATTTCTTGAGAATTTAATTTAATTTCCTCAAAAGGATTTAAGATTTTTTGTTTATTATATTTTACCGCTCCCCCTTCTATTAAACGACGAGCTTCACTCTTTGAATTTACAAATTTTAACTGAACTAGAAGGTCCATAATTAAAATTGATTTAGTTTTTAAACTAAGTGTTTTGATATTATTTGGTAAACCTCTTTTTTGAAAAACTGCTATGAAATTTGCTTCTGCTTGATTGGCGGCACTTTTATTATGATACATATTAACGATTTCTTTAGCTAAACGTATTTTCAAATCACGAGGATTTGTACCAGATTTTAATTCTTTTTTAATTATTTTAATCTCATCAAGATTAAGATCGGTACAAAGTTCAAAGTAAGAAATAATTAAATTATCTGGAATAGACATAATTTTCCCAAACATATCTTGAGGAGTATCATGAATAATAATATAATTGTTTTCACTTTTACCCATTTTTCTTTTACCGTCAGTGCCAATTAATAATGGCATAGTGAGAATATTTTGAGGGAGTTGTCCATAAGCTTTTTGTAAAGTACGTCCAACAAGTAAATTAAAAGTTTGATCTGTCCCTCCGATTTCAACATCACATTTAAGATAAACAGAATCATAACCTTGCATTAGAGGATAAAAAAATTCCTGCAATGAAATTGGTAAATCTTGTTCAATACGTTTTTGAAACATATCACGTTCAAGCATTTGAGCAACGGTAAAATGACTAGCTAATTTAATTATATCATTAAAATTCAACGGACTAAGCCAATCTGCATTCCAGAGTTGTTCAACTTTTGTGATATCAAGGGCAAATTTAGCTTGTTCCATATAATGTTGAGCATTTTTTTCAATCTCAGTTTGTGTTTTTGGAAGACGTGTATTAGTTTTCCCTGTTGGATCACCAATTTGACCGGTAAAATTACCAAAAATAATAATGATATGATGACCGGCTTTTTGAAATTCTCCTAGTTTTCGCAATAGAATCATATGTCCCAGATGTAAGTTGGCACCGCTAGGATCAATGCCAAATTTAATTCTTAACTTTTTTCCAGAATAAAGTTTTTGTTCAAGATCTTTTTTAACAATTACTTCACTAACTCCTTTGTGAAGAATTTGATTTATTAATTGATTTTGGGCATTAGAATTATTTTTCATTTGGATTTTCTTAATTTCAGTTTTATTTTATACCAGGTTCTAGAAATTTCAAATTCATTTGATGATAAAAAATAAGCAAATTAAATTTATTGTAGATAATACTGAAGCAGGTCAAAGACTGGATAATTTAATTATACAACATACGAAGCGCTCTAGAGTTGAAGTAATGAGTCGAGCATACGTTCAAAAACTGATTAATCGGGGAGAAGTAGAAATTAATGGAAATAAAGCTAAAAAGTCAGGAATTAAGTTAAATATAGGTGTAAAAGTGGTGGTGAAAGTGCCGAAGATAGTTGATTTGTCCTTAACTCCTAAAAATATTCCTTTGGAAATTATTTATGAGGACGATGATTTAGCGGTAATTAATAAAAATGCAGGAATAACTGTACACCCCGCCGAGCATGAGATTAGTGGTGAGAAAGATAATTTAGTACAAGCTTTATTATATCGCTTAAAGGGCAAGTTAAGCAGGATCGGCGGGGTAAGGAGACGTGGTATTGTTCATCGTCTTGATAAAAATACATCGGGATTATTGATTGTAGCTAAAAATGATTTTGCACATCAAAAATTATCAGATGATTTTAAAAATCGAAGGATAGAGAAACATTATTTAGCATTGGTTGTGGGCAGATTAAAATCTAAACAAGGTAAAATTGTAATGTCAATTGGTAGAAGTAGATCGGATAGAAAAAAAAGAGCTATAAATGGAATCGCAGCCCGGAACGCAATTACTGAATATCAAGTTTTAAAAACATTGTTTGGGACAGATAAGAATTATTATTCTCTACTAGAAATAAACTTAAAAACTGGAAGGACCCATCAGATTAGAGTGCATTTTAAGGCAATTGGTCATTTTTTAGTTGGAGATACGGTTTATGGTAGCAATAAAGTTAATAAATGGTTTTTAGATAAATTTGGTTTAAAAAGGCAATTCTTACATGCTTTTCAGATTATTTTCCTACAACCACATACACATAAAAAAATAGAACTAAAGTCTATTTTACCTAATGATCTGAAAAATGTACTAAAAGGATTGAAAGAAGTAGAATAATAAAGGCTTTATGATAGATTCAGAATCAACCTAAAAACTACCAATTTCTAAAACAGTATATTTTTGACGATGTCCTTGAGTAGTATTATGCCTTTTCTTTGCGATAAATTTAACAGTAATTGCTTTATCTCCTTTAATTTCTTCAATTATTTTAGCTTTAATTGAAGTGCCAATATAAGGTTGTCCAACTGTCAAATTAGCCCCATCTTCTTCAGAGGTTAGTAATACTTTATCAATATTGATTTCATCACCAACTTTTTGATCGCGAAGCAAATCTACTGCAATTTGGGATTGAGGACTCACTTTATATTGTTTTCCGGCGATTTCTACTACAGCGAACATGATATTTAAAAATTACTGAATTAAAGCAGAGCAAATTTAATGTAAAACTGTTAAAATTGCAAGCTGGATTGTGATTTTCTTAATTATATTTATTCATAGCAGTTATTAAACCTTCTTGAAGAGCTATTTCTATAGCTTCAATAACTCTTTCAAGAGAATCAATAAGTATATTTTTTTCGGTTTCAAAAAAACCACTCATCACGAAAGATTGAGTATCTTGTAATTTAGATGCGGTCACTCCCCTACTTTCTATACCAATACGAAAACGAGGAAAATTTTTACCGATTTTCCCTACAATTGATTTCATTCCATTATGAGTTCCCGCACTACCACTTTTTCTAATTTTAATTACCCCTAAAGGCAAATCCAGTTCATCAAAGATAATCCAGCAATTTTCTGGTGGAATTTTATAGAAATGAGTGATTTTCTCAATAGCTTCTCCAGAATTATTCATAAATGTTTGAGGTTTAATCAATAAAACCGGTTCAGGAGATAATTCGGAATCATTAATTTCAGCAATTTCCGCATTAAATTTTTTAGTAAATTTCAATTCTACATTATATTTAAATGAAATACCATCAATGGCTAAAAACCCGACATTATGTCTGGTTTTTTGAAATTTACCACCTGGATTTCCAAGTCCTGCTATTAAAATCATCTGTTATTATTGTCTCATAATTATATTATGTTCACCAATACGAAGTCGATCACCCGGTTGAGCTCCTTTTTTAAATAATTCTTTTTGAATACCAATTCTTTTAATGAAGTGATAAATACGTTCATATCCTTCATGATCCTCTATATTAGTCATATTGAGTAGCTGTATTAGACGGTCGCAAGAAATTTCCCAAACCCTTCTTTCTTTGTTAACTTCCCTATCAATTTTTTTACGAATAAATTTAATGTCAAAATTAGTAGAAAGTTTATGACTTAACTCAATAGCATCTCTTATATCTGTTATTTGGATTTCGTGGGGAAGGTTCTTTACCCTTTGTTCAAGGTTAAAAACAAGTTTTGAAAGATTTGTGCCAGTTAAAGCAGAAATAGCAAATAGGTTTTTTTTAATAATAAGCTTTTTATTTGTAAATTTTTTAAGTAGTTTTTCAAGTTCATCTTCAGTAATCATATCAATCTTATTAAGGACGACAATCTCATCTTTTGTTAAAAGTTCAGGATTAAATTGTTCTAGTTCTTTGCGTACTATTTTATAGGTTTCAAGTGGATTTTCAGAGGTTGCATCAATCAGATGAATAAGGATATGATTTCTGGAAATATGTCTTAAAAACTGAAAACCGAGACCTTTACCTTGACTTGCCCCTTCAATTAATCCGGGAATATCAGTAATTGTAAAAGAAAAATGATTATGCTTATCAAATTTAGTTAAACTAACAACACCAAGATTGGGAATTAAAGTTGTGAAAGGATAGGAGGCAATTTTAGGTTTGGCATTGGAAATTTTGGAAATTAGAGTGGATTTTCCAGCTGAGGGGAAACCAATGATTCCAACTTGAGCAACAAATTTCAATTCTAATTTTATTTCTTTACAATCTCCAGGTTCACCATTTTCCGCAAGACGCGGAGCTTGATTAGTTGAACTCTTAAAATAAGCATTACCAAGTCCTCCTCTTCCCCCTTGTGCAATAATTGCAGAACTAGTTGAAGTTTTTAAATCAGCTAAAATTTTTTCAGTATTAGAATCATAAATAATAGTTCCAACCGGAACTTTTAAAATAAGATCTTCACCGTTAGCACCATGTCTTAAAGATTTTCCTCCATTGCCTCCGTTTTCGGCATTAAAATGTTTTTTAGTATGGAAATTAATTAAAGTATTTTCGTTTGGGTTAGCAATAAAAAGAATATTCCCACCTCTACCGCCATCCCCTCCGTCAGGTCCTCCGTGATCAATAAATTTTTCATGGCGAAAGTGAGATGCCCCATTACCACCATGTCCAGCTTTAATTTTAATTATTGTGAAATCGCAGAATTTAGACATAAAATTTAATAAGTGATGAGATTTTACAATAGAAAATTAGTTTTGACAAATATTAAAACTAATTTTTTATATTATAGATTTTTTACCAGTACTCATATAGCAAATGAGACATTGTTATTTTATAATTTATCAAATTAATTAGCATCCAATTTACCTCGTCTAATTCCAGTCCAAGTATTCACTCTGTTCAATTAAATTTTTCATCAAATATATTAAACTGGTTAAAACTAATAGCCTTGGAAATTTCAGAGTTTGGAATAAGGGTCGGCAGTATTTTCCCATGCGAGATTTCCTGCCGACCCTGTAAAGACCTCCACAAAAACCACCATTTTAAGATGGAAAAATGTTAAAACATCTTTTATAAATATATAAATAAATCATTTGCTAAATCTAAACTTGAAGCTATAATTACAGGAACTTTTTCATTTTGTCAGAACTTTAAATATTTTTTATTATATGCGCATATATGTGCAAATGATCTGAAGTTTATTGTAGCAAATCCAGCAAGATTTATGAAAATAAATTCTGAAGAGATACTGTTATACGAAGTTTGCCAAAATCCTATTGAAAATCAATTATTTATTTTGCCCAATATTGTGATATACGAAATTATGACTATAAAGAGAGCAATTTGACTAAAGCGAAGCAGAACTAAATATTCTGTGTTAGACGGTGAAATTTTCAAAATTTTATCTTTAAAATTGCCATTCTTCATTACCGTCTTGTATTCGTAGTTTTCGTTTAACAAACTCTGGACATTTCGTATTTTCCCCATCAGGACCAACTAAAATTTCAAAAATTCCATTTTCCGTATTTAATGTCAAAATAGTTTTTGTATCATTTGATGATTGATGTTCAAAAATTTTCGCATCCCCCTTATATTTTTGAGCGATTTGTTGTATATGTTCTAAATTGTCCTCAATCGCTTGCTGAAGTTTTTCTTCATAATCTCCAGCATGAGCTCCGCCAGTAATAACAATATCTGAAATTTTACCCCCAGTTTTTGCCAGGAATTTTTGAAATTTTAGTTGAAGAGACTCATCTTTAATCATATCATGAATCATAGCACCAATCTTTGAATCTCTATCATAGAGAGCTATACATACACAAATATATAAATCTGTACTTATTAAACGTTCCCCATTTTCGGCAATTTCAAATCTAAAGGCACCTACTTTAATATCTTCCTGTTGTGGTGTTTTTTCAAATTTGTTCATAAAATTTTGGTAAAACTTTTTTCATAACTTTTTCAAAATTTCATATATGTACTACGAATGATCCAAAGTTTATTGTAGCAAATCCAGCAAGATTTGTGAAGATAAATTTTAGAGAGATGTTGTCATACGAAATTCCACAGAGTAAAAGAAAAATTTGGGTAAGGAGCAAGCCGAGAGCTAAGCCATATACCATATATTCCTTGTTATATGACCCGAACGAAACAAAGTGAAATAAGAAGAGCATAGCGTAACTTAAGTTACAAAAAATTATAACACTTCAAATCGTATTAATTCTACTTTTTCATTAAGAGAAATTGTTCCAATTGTATATTTGCCAATCTCATTCCCAATACGAATTGGTACTATTTTTGATTTTACTCAAAATAGCTTTTTTATATTGAAAATTTTTTTAACTTTTGCTAAGTTTTATGCGTATTTTCATGGGTTAGTAGCTCAGCTGGTAGAGCGGCTCCCTCTTAAGGAGATGGTCCCCGGTTCGATCCCGGGCTGACCCACCACTACAAAAAATAGTTAGAAAATTTTTATTTCACATAATTTTTATCAAGATATTTTATAATATCTTCAGATTCATACATCATTTGAGCATTATCGGTATCAATCAAAAAAGGAATTTCTTGTTTCCCTCCTAATTTTATCAATATCTCTCTGGAAGGAGCTCCATTGGGACTAATCAGTGAAATATAGCTAATATGATTATCAGACATAAACTGTCTTACTTTTGCACAAAATGGACATTCCTCTTTATTAATTAATATTAACATAAATATTTTATTAAAATAATATTATTTATCTTACTATTATAACATACTTATTCATCTTCTTAAATCTCATATAAAGCCCTAAAAACACAATCTTTACATAAACCACAAGATTAATTACAAAATTCAAATTTTAATTTCTTCAGTAAAAAATTAAATATTTTTTAATAAAATCTAGAAAACAGCTATACTCAAAATATAAAATTTGAAATGAAATCACCAGATTTACCAAAAATTATTTTTTATACCGATACACCTCTTTATGGCGGTGCCGAAATTCAAATGGAAATTTTAGCTTTAGAACTAAAAAAAACAGGGTTTAATATCAAGGTGATTTGTCGACACAGCACCGCTATGAAAAATCTAATCGAAAATTTAAACAAGGTAGGAATCCCCTGTTTTGTATTACACAGTAAATCTAAAAATTCACCTAACTTAATTTTTCAACTTAATAAAATTTTAAAACAGGAGAAACCTAATATTATTCATAGCCATCTTTGGAACCCAATGGCCAACAAACATTTATTTAAATTTTTTCATAAATTCAAAATTATCACCACCGAACATGACCCTTTTGCATTAGGGTTTTTTAAAACTCTGTATAAAAAATTTACTCTTAATTTAACCTCAGAAATCATTACAGTCTCCAAAGCCAATACTGATTTAATGATTCAATTATATCCGAATATCATAAACAAAATTTCAGTCATTCATAATGGAATCAAAGCAATTCCAAAAATATCACCCGAAAAACGACTAACTTTACGAAAAAAAGTTTTAGGAATTTCTTCACTCAAAACCAAAATAATATTTTCCGCAGGAACTTTACACCCTCGTAAAGGATATAAATATTTAATCCTTGCCTATCATCAAATTGTCAAACAATTTCCACAAACATGTTTAATCATCGCTGGAGAAGGTCCACAACGACATCATCTAGAAAAATTAATTAAGAATTTAGATTTAGAACAGAAAATTAAGTTATTAGGATTTCAACAAGAGATTCAAAAATTAATTCAGGCTTCCGACATCTTTGTTTTACCAAGCATTAAAGAAGCTTTCGGACTGGTAATTCTTGAATCTCTTGTTGCTGGCACACCGATCATCGCTTCCGCCGTTGGAGGAATCCCCGAAATAATCACAAATAAGAAAAATGGTCTTTTAGTTAAACCTAAAAACAAGGATAATTTAATTAAAGCATTAAAGAAATTACTAACCAACCCAACTTTGACTCAAACATTAATTACCAATGGACACCATATCTTTCCCAAATTCGGTATCAAACAAATGTCCGAAAAAACTATTCAAGTCTATAAAAAATTATAAATATATATGCTTAAAACGAAAACCATATTTTTATGCCAAACTTGCAGTTTTGAAAGTCCTAAATGGATTGGGAAATGTCCCAGTTGCCAAAGCTGGAACACTTTTTCGGAAGAAAATAAAATCACTGGTTCTGGTAAATCAACCTTAACTAAATTATCTAGCTCTAAAATTAGTAAAAGATCAGAGCCACTTTCTCAAATTCCCAGACAAAATAAACGTCTCCTAACCCAATTCCCAGATTTCAATGATTTACTCGGAGGAGGAATCAAAAGCGGCTCTCTGGTTCTATTAAGCGGTGAACCAGGTATTGGCAAATCCACCTTAACACTGCAGCTTTGTCAGGGGATCAGCATGAATACCGAAAAAATTCTTTATATTTCCGGTGAAGAATCCACCGAACAAATTGCCGATCGAGCCAATCGTCTTAAAATCGACAGTGAAAAAATTTCCATTCTAAATGAGAGTGTTTTAGAAAAAATTATCGACCAAATAGAAAAAAATCCTCCTGATTTTGTAGTTATCGATTCCATTCAAGTTTTAAATTCTTTAGAACTTAACTCTATAACCGGCTCCATTAATCAAGTACGTTTTTGTACTGAAAAAATTATGGAAATCGCCAAAACCAAAAACATCACTTTTCTCATTATCGGACATGTCACTAAAGACGGAACTTTAGCCGGACCACGAGCTTTAGAACATTTGGTTGACACTGTGCTATTTTTTGAAGGAGAACGCTATCAAAATATAAGAATTTTACGTTCATTTAAAAATCGCTTTGGTTCCACAAATGAAATTGCAATTTTTGAAATGGATCAAAACGGTCTACACGAAATTCTCAGCCCTTCAGAAATTTTTCTCCACGGCCGCCAAAAAAATTCAATCGGTTCCGCATTAACCATCACAATCGAAGGAGGTAAACCAATTATTCTAGAAATTCAGGCTTTAAGTTCACCAACCATTTTTGGCTACCCTAAACGCTCTTCCACCGGAATTGATTATAATCGTTTACAAATGCTTTCAGCTGTTATTCAAAAATTCCTAAAATTAAATTTAGTCAGTCAAGATATTTATTTAAATGTAATTGGAGGATTAAAACTCATTGAACCCGCCAATGATTTAGCTTGTACAGTTGCCATTATTTCTTCTTTCAAAAAAATCCCTTTACCTGAAAAAGCAGCTTTTATTGGTGAAATCGGTTTAACCGGTGAAATACGCAATACTGTATTTCTAAATAAAAGGATTAAAGAAGCGGAAAAACTTGGTCTTGAACAAATCTATATCCCCATTCAAAATCACAAACTCCTCTCTAACAAAATTGCAATTATCGAAGTCCAAAATTTGGAACAAATTAACAAATTACTATTATAATCTTAATTAAATCTTAAAAAATCTTTCAGCATTAGCCGTTGATAATTCTGCAAAACTTTCTAAACTCATGCCCCTTTCTTCCGCTACCACCCGAGCAGTTTCAGCCACAAAAGCAGGTTCATTACGTTGACCTCGAAATTTTTGAGGAGCCAAAAACGGACAATCTGTTTCCACAACAATTAAATCTTGAGGAGCCTCTTTTGCACATTGTCTCAATTCATCATTTTTTGGATAAGTAACCACACCAGAAAAGGAAGTAATATATCCTACATTCCACGCCAAATACGCTTCATTCAAACCACCACTAAAACAATGTAAAATTATTTTTTTATAACCAATATTTTTTAATATATCAAAAGCCTCGTGATAGGCATCACGAATATGAATTACCACAGGTAAATCATATTTTTCAGCTATCTGTAACTGCCAAATAAATATTTTTTTTTGAATTTCAATCGGTGAAAGATTACGAAAATAATCTAATCCACACTCACCAATCGCCCGTAATTTAGTTTGCGGATTTTTCTTTTCCTCCATTAAAATTTTTTCAAATTTTACCATATCTTCCAAGGCAAAATCCTTAGTATCATGAGGATGAACTCCAATAGTCCACCAAAAATTTTCATTACTTTCAGCAAAACTTTTAGCATTCAAAGAATCCGGCAAATTACAACCAACTAAAATTTGCTTAAAAACACCAGCCTCAAACGCCCTTGTTTTTATAACATCCATATCAGGAAAATTTTGTCTAAAATGAATATGTGAATGCGTATCAATTAAATTTTTCATAATTTTTTTCTTTCATAAAATAACAGTTCAAACTATACTACTATCGCAAAATTACTAATAATTAAAATGAAAAGTAAGAAAAAACGAGATTTACCATATTATTCTTCTCGCCCTGAAGAAAATTATAATCGTTACTATCGTTTAATTCCGCGCACACCAATTCCTGAAGATAACATAGATTCTGGATATGGAGAAGAAGCCCCAACCAGACCTTGCCACGTCAGTACCAGACCCCCTAAATCTTTCACAACAATAAAACACCCTATTTCTCCTGAAACAAAAAACAGTGATTCTGTATCAGAACATAAAGAAAAAAAATATCCAGATATTGAAGATTTAGAAGAAACGACCTTATTGGCAATTCAGGATATAACAGATTTTGAGCCTAAAAAAGAGAAATAGCTGCTAAAGAAATTCTATCAAAGTTTAAATTATGACAATCGATACAATAGGAAATGACGTAGTTTGGCTCATATTATAAATCATTTATCTCCCAAAAGAAGTAGCTTTCGCCAATTTCATAGCCTGATCCTCCATTCTCAAAGTTTCAAATATATCATTCAACAACATCCTG
>CAZGKO010000010.1:18052-27300 GCA_964526005.1 uncultured Candidatus Peribacteria bacterium | reverse complement strand
ACAGCTGAAAATAGCAGACGAAGCACATTCTCAAATTACTCCAACTTTTCCCAATACGATGATCTGTAACCCGATCTTGTGGAAAATTATAAGTACGAATTTTTTCTGAACGATCACCTGTTCCAATTTGAGAAAGCCTCTGCTCGCCAAGTTCCTTGGCTCGCTTTTCCATTTCCAAAGCATACAAACGGGTTCGTAAAATTTCCATCGCTTTAGCTTTATTCTTTAATTGAGATTTTTCATCTTGTATTGAAACAACCAAACCAGACGGAATATGAGTAATACGAACAGCAGAATCTGTCGTATTTACCGACTGACCACCCGGTCCACCAGCTCGAAACACATCAATCCTCAAATCAGAATCTTTAATTTCAACATCAACCTCTTCCGCTTCAGGCAAAATTGCCACTGTAATTGTAGAAGTATGTACTCGACCTTTGGATTCAGTTTCAGGAACACGTTGCACACGATGCACTCCACTTTCATATTTCATTAAACCATAAGGAATTTCCCCATTAGTAACTTTAAAAACTAATTCTTTAATTCCACCAGCAGTCGCTTCACTTTTAGAAACAATATCAATTTTATAATGATGATCCTCTAAATAAATCATATAAGCACGAGAAAGTTCAGCACCAAATAAAGCAGCTTCTTCCCCACCAGCTCCGGCACGGATTTCCACAATCGCATTCTTAAAATCATTAGGATCTTTTGGTAAAAGTTCAACCTTAATTTGTTCCTCTAATTTAGAAATTTCTTCTTTGCCCTGCTTCAACTGTTCTTTAGCAAATCCTCTCATTTCTTCATCTGTTTCATTATTCAATATTTCTTCAGCGTCTTTAACCTGAAGCGCATATTCTTTATATTTACGATATAAAATTACAATTTTTGACAAAACTTTATGCTTGCGCATCAAGCACGTAAACTCTTTTTGATCAGACATAATATCTGGTTTAGACAATTCCGTTTCTAATTCCAAGAACTCATCCTCCAACTTTTGTAAACGATCAAAAATCATATTTATTTATATCAAAAGTATAATTTAAAATTTATATTTATTAATACCTCCATTAGAAAAATATTCTACAATTCTCTTTTCTATTCTAATCATTTCACATTCAATTATCATTATGCACCCGACTTTATCACAAAGACCCGTGGAATTCTAGCTAAATCAAGAATAATTTGAAAATTATAATTATTAAAATTTTTTTGTAATAATTTTTCCATTTCATCATTTTGCCCAAAACCAAATTCACCAATTATTAATTGTGGCATAATCTTTAATTTTCTAATTTGTTGAAATAATCTTCTATATAAATCAAGCCCATCAATACCTCCAAAAAGCGCAACAGCAGGCTCATAATCCCGCACATTTTTAGCTACAAAATTAAATTTTTCAGTACCAATATATGGAAGATTCGCCAAAACAATATTTACATCATCATTAAATCCATTAAATAAATCTCCTTTTCTAAATTCTACTCTCTTAACCAAATTTAAATTTTTTAAATTAATTCGCGCCACCCGCAAAGCAGCATCCGAAATTTCAATCCCAATACCTTCAACTTTTAATTCAGTTTTTGCCAAAGCTAAAATAATATTACCCGAACCACTTCCAATATCTACCACCTTCACAATTTTAAAATCTAATAATTCTTTTGCAATAAAATCACGAGCCAAATCCACCACCAATTCCGTTTCTGGTCGTGGTGTCAAAACTCTTTCATTAACAATAAAATCTAAACCATAAAACTCCTTATGCCCAACAATTTGCGCTAAAGGACGACCTTTTTTAAATTCATCAAAATTTCGCCAAAATTCATTTTCAATTTCTTTATTTACATTTTCATCACTTTTTATAAATATCTCTTCTCGATTTAATCCTAAACTAAAACACAACAAAATCTCCGCAACCAAATAATCCTGAACATCAGACTGTTTAACTTCTTTTAATATTTCTTTAATATTTTTCATAAACTAAGCATAGCAAATTCCTTGACTTTTCCAATATCGAAAGGCAAAATCCAACTACAAAATAATTTAACGAAATAGAAAGGAGGTAATATCAATGTCAATCAAAGTTATTAGAAATACAAAAGAATCATCTGACCGTTTGGTCCAAAGATTTAATAAAAAAGTTCAATCTGCCAGAATCCTTTTATTAGTTAAAGGAAAACGTTTTCATAAACAAGAACCTCGCAAACGTCAAGTCCGTGCCGCTGCTATTATTCGAGAAGCACACCGAAATACCAGAGAAAAAGCTAAATTTCAATAATACCCCCCCTGCCTTTGGCGGGGAGTTTTATAAAATATATTTTCTTAAAAGCACCCTCCTTTTAAATATCTAAATTCTTTACTGTCTTCGCATGTGCCTGTATAAATTTCTTTCTTGGAGCAACTTCACTACCCATTAAAGTTTCAAAAACCTTATCGGCAATTTCTGCATCTTCAATACTCACTTTATACATAGTTCTGGTATTGGGATCCATAGTCGTTTCCCATAATTGTTCTGGATTCATCTCACCTAAACCTTTATAACGCTGAGGAGATAATTTTTCAGGATTAGAAAAAGTCTTTTTTAATTCCAACATTTGTTCTTCAGTAAATGCATAAGCCACTTTTTTATTTTGTTCCAACTTATAGAGTGGAGGCCGAGCAATAAATAAATGACCACTTTCAATCACTACACGCAAATGTCGATAAAACATTGTTAAAAGCAAAGTTCTAATATGAGCACCATCAACATCGGCATCTGTCATAATTACAATTCTTCCATAACGCAATTTGCTCGGATCCATAGTTTCACCAATTCCCATTCCCAATGCTACAATTAAAGATTTTATTTCTTCATTAGATAAAATCCTATCCATACGGGCCTGTTCTACATTTAAAATTTTACCTTTCAAAGGTAAAATTGCCTGAGTTTCACGATTACGCCCCTGCTTTGCCGAACCCCCTGCTGAATCTCCCTCAACCAAAAATAATTCAGTTGCCAACGGATCTTTGGAGCTACAATCAGACAATTTACCAGGAAGTGTCATTCCTTCAAGTGCTCCTTTTCTAATAATTGTGTCACGAGCGGCACGAGCAGCCAAACGGGCACGAGCAGCCAATGAACATTTTGAGAAAACACCTTTAGCATCAGCTGGATGTTCTTCCAAATAAGTAGTAAATGCTTCAGAAAAAATATTTTCCACCACAGTTCTTATTTCAGCATTTCCCAATTTACTTTTAGTTTGTCCTTCAAACTGAGGATCCATAAGTTTTACGGAAATTACCGCCGTAAGTCCTTCTCGAACATCTTCAGCAGTAAGATTATCATCCTTTTCTTTTAAAAAACCAGATTTACGGGCATAACTATTTAATGTTCTGGTCAAAGCTGATCTAAAACCCGTTAAATGCACCCCTCCTTCGGGAGTATTAATAGTATTGGCAAAAGTAATCACTTGTTCATTAAAAGCTTGAGTATATTGTAAAGCAATTTCTACATCTCCTTCATCAACACTACGATCAATATAAAAAATACTACCAATTAATTCCTTATTATTATTAAGATGATGAACATAAGAACGAATCCCACCTTCAAAGAAAAACTGATTAGCACTATTATCTCTCTCATCTAATAATTTAATTGAAACCCCCTTAGTCAAATAAGCCTGCTGCCGTAATCTTGAAAGAACTGTTTCAAAATCAACATCAATAATTGCAAAAATTTGTGTATCAGGTTTAAAAGTTATCTTGGTTCCACGTTTATCAGTTTTTCCAATCACCTCAATTGCACCTTTAGATACTCCACGTTCATATAATTGTTTATAAATTTTACCATCACGATAAACTTCCGCTTCCATCCATTCTGAAAGGGCATTAACTACTGAAGCCCCCACACCATGTAACCCACCAGAAGCTTTATAACCACCACCTTCACCAAACTTTCCACCCGCATGTAAAACAGTTAAAACAGTTTCTAAACCGGATTTTCCTGTTTTAGCCACTTTATCTACCGGAATACCACGCCCATTATCTTCAACTGAAATTGAACTATCATTATGAATGACTATCTCAATCTCATCACAATGACCAGCCATTGCTTCATCAATGGAATTATCCACAATTTCCCGAACCAATTGATGAAGACCAGCCACATCAGTAGTTCCAATATACATTCCAGGTCTTTTCCTAACCGCACTCAAACCTTCTAAAACCTGAATATTTCGAGCACCATATTCCTTGGAAGTTTTTTGTTCCATTTTTGTTAAATTTAAAATTTTCGAGGTCTGAAACCAGAGCCATTTTAACAAAATCGTTTTAAAATACAACTCTTAAATTATCAAATTCAGTGTCTAACCCGAGGAACTTTTGGTAATGGAGATGTTCCGCTTATATTTGTATTTATTAAACCACTCGCATCAGAAACAGTAGTATGATGCAATTCCTGAACACTTATAATTTCTGTTAAATCTTTTTTAAAAGCGGCAAATCTATCACTATATGTTTTACCGATAAAAGACGAACTGACATATTCCTCTGAATTTAAAAATCTATTAAACACAGCAAAACTAGCCAGTCTTTCATTAAACAATTTAGTAACACCAACTTGTAAATTAGTAGGCAATCGCAATTTATCTATTTCTGTAATTAATAATGCAATAATATTTTTCGCATCATGTAAAGGTACTTCTCCATTAAGAAAAAAAGTTTGTAATTTTTTCAAGAAATCAATCCTTCGTGAAATAAAAGTTTGCATTTCTTCATATTTATTCGGACCGACTTTTAATAGATCTAAATATTGATCTTCTACCAATAATAATGCTTTGAAAAAATCCACACGATAGAATTGTGGATACTGAATAAATAAATTATCCAGCAATTGTACTTGTCGCCTAAGCAAAGACGGATCAGCTATTAATTTATTTTTATTGGCTGATATTATACTATTAATTTGTGTAAAGTATTTATTAAATACAGATTGAATTAATTTAAAATCTTTATTTGAAGCATAATAATTTAAAACATTTAATTTATCGGTTAAACTCCGAAAATTTTGTGATAACTCCTGAGTAGAACCTTTTAAACTATTTTCATACGCCGATAACAATCGTGTTTTTAATTGATATAAATTATCACTGGGAGAAACAAAAGATAGATAGTGTAAACGATTTGTCAGTTCTTTATCAGCCTGTTTTTTAAATTTTGATCCATAATTAGCAACCACTTGATTAATTTGATTTTGATACACATTAAAGCGTGCCTTGGCCTCATTATTTCTACCCACACTATAAAGATATTCACTATCATTTAAATAAGATAGTGCCCTCTTAAAATCTTGTTGCGCCACTCGATCTTTAGAAAAAGTTAAGACCGAAGTAAAATCTTCCCACCAATTCCCCAACTGATACCTCCATCCACCAACCGCCTGCAATTTATGACCCAAATTAGCAATACTATCTAAACGATTGTTTTTAATATCAATCGCTAAATCAGCATCAGATTGTACATTTTGTTTTAACCAATTATCAGAATTCAGCAAATTCAAAGCAAAAATACTATAGTGAAATTCCTTAATTAATTTAGAGTAAAGTAATTTTTTTATAGTATCCACATTAGCATCAATTTTATTTGTAAACAGATTAATTTGTGTTCCCTGAGGAAGAAGCAAAGCATTTAAAAAACTTTTCTCATCTGTAACCATAAGCGGAGTAGAAATTGAAAAATTGTGATCTACAAAACCAACCTCTAAATTATTAGTATTGGCATAAATTAACGTATTCCCATTTTTCAACTCATAATAACTAATTGATTGTTCAGGAATAACCACTCCATCATCAAGTAGAATATTAATATCAGCATTACTATAAAGATTATTAACCCAAACCCGACCAGTCATGATCCGAAATAAAAACTGTTTGTTCTGAATATCCTCACTTGAAATTAAAATAGAACTTTGTTGATCCAAACGAATCACGCCATTTCCCGCAAATCTTATTTCAACCTGCTGATTCTGAGCAGTTTTTAGCAAATCTCCTTGTTGCAACTTATCATTTTTACCTAATTCTATCGACTGACCACTTCTGATTACCGTAACTTGCTGCTCATTCAATGAATAAATGATTACACTATTTTCTTTTTGGGCAATAGCTATAGTGCTAAACTGCCCTTCCAGATAGAATCCATACCAGAAAATACCAATAGCAAAAATCAAAATCAGAAGGAATTTAAACATTTTTTTTATTTGTCTTTTCATAACAATTTATAATCTTAATATTATAAGCCTTTTTTGGCTTATAATCAATAAGATTACTCATTGAAATCACCTTTATAATCAAGAACATTTTCACTTCACAGAAAAATGTTCTATACTAACCCAAATTTTATCAATCACAAACAAAAAAATGTTTAGAAAATTCTATTTGATTCCGCTATTAGGTCTATTTTTTATTTTCAATCTCGCTTTTGCAGCTAATCTCCCGGGAGATATTCCAAGCAGTTTTTCTCAAAAAAACTTTATTAATCAAGTAATACAAAATAAAGTATTTAAGCTTGATCAACACGGAAATTTTTTCCCAAATCAAAAAATAAACAAAGTATCATTTATAAAAGCCGCATTTACCGATGCGGGAATTACCCCTCCACACACCCTTTTGGACTCACCTTTTAAAGATATTCCCGTAAATAGTTGGTTTTCACCTTATATAAAAAAAGCTCTGGACATAAAAGCAATTTCACTTACTCCAAATTATTATTTTCATCCAGGCAACACATTATCCAGACAAAAAGCTTTAACCATTGCTTTAGCTATTTTCGGTATTCCAATTAATACTCAAACCCCTACTCCACACACCCTGTTTAAAGATATTCGTCCAAACCAAACTGATAGTTCCTATTTCCAAACAGCTTATTTATTGGGTATTAATTTTAATCAAAATCCAACATTATTTCAACCTTCAAAACTTCTTACCAAAGCTGATGCTGCAGAATTACTCACTAAAGTGAAAGATGTAGCTAAAAGTCATGGTTTTTTCATTCCTGGAACAGTTTCCGTTTCTTCCAATTCTCCAGCAATTTTAGTTAGCCCAACCATTACTCCAACCGAACAACAACTACTTCAAAGCCCAGACTTTAGTGTGTTTCTTAATGTCTGGGACCGCATTCACAACCAATACCTCAATTCCAAAACGTTAAATGAAAGTACTATAATTCAAAATGCCATTGCCGGCATGGTAAATGGACTCGGTGATCCTCATTCCGAATATCGACAACCTGGTAATAACGGCACTAATTTTATCTATTTACCCGACAAATATGATGGAATTGGAGCGGTAATCGAAAAAGTTAATACCCATTATATCATTCAAACTACAATTAATAATTCCCCTGCTTTCCGAGCAGGACTCCAGACCGGAGATGTTATTTATCAAATTGAGGGACACGGAGTTAATGATTTAAATAACAACAATATTACTAACTTAATTAAAGGACCAACTGGCACTACCCTTCACTTACAAATCAAACGTAATGGACAAATCCTTTCTTTCAATATCATTAGAGAAACAATCGATATCGCTTCTGTCCACTATAAAACCATTAGTTCTAATATTAATTATCTTCGTATTGATCAATTCACAGAAAATTCAGGTAAAGAATTTGAACTTATCTTACCTAAAATTCTTAAAAACGGTTCCAAAAAACTAATTATTGATTTACGCAACAATCCCGGAGGTTATTTAACCAGTACTCAAACTATTTTAAATCATATTTTATATAAAAATCAAACAGATTTCTACACTGAAAATGCTAGCGGCACAGAAATCCCTTACACCTCTAAAGGACCCGGTGAATTACACAATTATAAAATCGCAGTATTAATTAATAAAGGATCTGCTTCCGCTGCGGAAATTATGACAGGAGCATTACAAGATCTTAAATTAGCTAAAATTTTTGGAACAATCAGTTATGGAAAAGGCACTATTCAGCAAATAGTAGACTATGGAAATAATACTACTCTCAAACTAACTATTGCCCAGTGGTTAACTCCAGACTTACATAGCATTAATAACGTTGGTATCACTCCAGACTATATTGTAAATATTACCAAAACTCAAAAAGCCAATAGCCAAGACCCCCAATTGAATGCTGCAATCAACTATATGAATAGTTATTAAAAACATATCTATTCATATTGCGGACCAGCCGCTTCCTTTGCAACAATTCCACGAAGTATTTCTTCTGGATTTGTAGTAACAATTTTATCTTCAGTATATGAAGCAATTATCTGAATTGCCACATGTTTTAATCCTGCAAAAAACAACCCTTGTCCAATTGCACTATTTAATAATAAATATTTTTCCCCTTCCGTTAAATTAAAAATTTTCTGCAAACTTTGTATTGAAGCTGGAGCCTGTTTTAAAAGAAGCTGCATTGCCGAATTGGTTACAATTGGTTTACCGTATGGACTTTTTAAAAAGTCTTCCACATCTTGAGTAATCGTAGTAATTCCTAAATAATATTTACGTGCCCTCTTAACCAAAGCAAATAAAAATTTAGCAGAATCCTCATGTTGCATCATATTCCATGCCTCATCCACAATTAATAAACGTTTCTTTAGTTGAGATCTAATTCTATTCCAAATATAATTCAAAATTATATACATTGCTATTGGTCTTAGTGAATCTTCCAAATCACGGATTGAAAAAACCATTAAACCGGATTTTAAATCAATATTGGTTGATTTATTAAAAATTCCAGAATAAGTACCACTGGTAAATTTTTCCAATCTCTGTGCCAAATTTAACGCCCCTTCCATAGTCATCAACAATGCGTGTAAATCTTCCATAGTTGGAACCGGTAATTTAGAAGGATCTATCAACTCCAAAGTAATTCCTTTCAAAGCATAAACATCATTCAAAGCCCTATCCATAATCCCCTCTTCCAATGGAGTCATTCCACCTAACATAATTTTTAACAAACCCATTAAAGTAATAATATTAGAACGAAGTAAATCACCAGGTTGAAGTTCTTCATCTTTTAGTGGTGAAGGTAAATCAAATGGATTAATACGACGATCAGAAGTTAAAGAAACCTTTAAATAAGACCCTCCAACTGTTTCCGTCAATTCTTCATATTCATTCTCTGGATCAATAACAATCACATCCACGCCTAACATTAAATAACGCAAAATCTCCAATTTAACAGCATACGATTTACCAGCTCCAGAAATGGCAAATACCGTAGAATTAGCATTGGGTAAA
>CAZGKO010000010.1:16464-18042 GCA_964526005.1 uncultured Candidatus Peribacteria bacterium | reverse complement strand
CGATCAAAAATAATTAAACTATCATTATGTCGATTTAAACCATATAAAATTCCTTCATTAGAAGTTAAATCAGCCGAACTAAAAGGAAAAGTTGTAGAAAGAGGAGAAGTATTCATATTTCTAAAGATTTCTAATTCATCCAAACCCATCGGCAAAGTAGAATTAAAACCATGTTCCATACGTAAATCAGTTCTTTTAGTAAGAATCAATTTACTTCCCAACACTGACTCCAATTGTTTTGTAACTCGATCAATTTTTTCTAAATCATCAGCATACAAAGTTATATACATCGCAAACTGATAAAATTTTTCCTGACCACGTTGAATTTCTGTACGCATTGTTTCAGCATCTTGATAAGCGGTTTCCAAACCTGGATCACGTACTAAACCTTTTTCAGAATTCATTGCCATCGCTGATTGCATTTGAGTTACTTTCTTAGTTAATACTCGCATAATTTTTGCGGAATTAATCGGATAAATAAATTGAGAAATATCCATAGTCACATCTAAATTAATAATCGGAGACATCCAATTAGTATCAAGATAACGAGGATAAGAATAAACAACAAAAGATCTAGCACACATTTCATCCAATATAATATAATTATATGCAATCTCCATTGATGAAGGAGCAATCAAATCTCGAACCGTCGCCATTCCATCATGAAATATTTTTTCAGAATCAATCAAAGCCTGTCTTTCTTTCACTGAAGCTTTAGCTGAAACTTTAGCTGATTTTTTATTACCTTTCATTTCTGTGGGAATATCTTTCAATCCCTTCATTTCTTTATAATTTTCCAAAGTAACATTAGCTTCAGAAATCCCTGCCACTTTCCCTTTTTCAACAGCTTTTTTACCTTTTTTAAAAACACCTAAAAGTCCATTATTTACCTCTTCCAAAACCGATGCTTTTTTCTGCGCCTCCTGTTGCTGAAGACCTGTCATCGTTTTTAACAACGGAGCCAAATCCGTCACTTCACGATTTGGTTTAGTTTCTTCTTGATTCTTTTCAGCATTTTGAATAAATTCTGGTAATTTTTTATTCTTTTCCTCTTTGGTTGCTGACACTGCCTTTAGCAAAGCACTTTCCTTTTTTTGAACATCTTTACTTTTCTTCTTCAAAATACCATCCAAACCAAGTTTCTGTAACCAAGAAGGTACAGACTTAGATGAAGTTTGATTGGCAGATTTCACAATTGGGGATTTAGAAGGAGATGTAACAGTAGCTTTAGTTTTAAGAATCGAAGCTGAAGTGGGAGTTGGTGCCGGTTCTGGAGTTGATGTTGTTGGCGTTGGAATTGGAGTTGAAACTAGTGCAGGGGTTGGCACATCGGCAACAGGTTCTAGAGTTGAAACTGGTGCAGAAGCTGGTATTGGAATTGGAGTAGGGGTTTCATCAACAGGTTCTGGAGTTGAAACAGATTCTGGAGTTGATGTAGGAGTTGGCGTTGGAATTGGTGTAGGGGTTTCATCAACCTGTTCTGGAGTTGAAACTGGTGCAGAAGTTGGCACCTCGGCAACAGATTCTAGAGTTGAAACTGGTGCAGAAGTTGGTATTGGAATTGGAGTAGGGGTTTCA
>CAZGKO010000010.1:0-16364 GCA_964526005.1 uncultured Candidatus Peribacteria bacterium | reverse complement strand
TTCTAGAGTTGAAACTGGTGCAGAAGTTGGTATTGGAATTGGAGTAGGGGTTTCATCAACCTGTTCTGGAGTTGAAACTGGTGTAGGGGTTGGCACATCGGCAACAGGTTCTAGAGTTGAAACTGGTGCAGAAGTTGGCACAGACACAACACTATCTTCATCTTGCAAACCTGCCTCTTCCAACCAAGATGGAACTTTTGGTTCGACATTATTTTCTACTACCAGATTATTCGGATCAGTTACAGGTACAACTACAGTAGAAGAATTATCAGTAAAAGATGATTTATTTGCATCGGTTTTTGCTGTGTTTTGATTTTTAGCCATTCTTATGGTTCTTTGTTTTTCATTTAATCTAATTATTTTATCAAAAAAACAGCATTTTTACAATCTCTCAAGCTTATTTGAAACGATGTAAATTGCCTACCAACTCTATTCATGCTAAAGTTTATTTTGTAAAAACCAATTAATAGCTTTAAAATGGCTAAAGATAAACAAGAAAAAGATTCTAACATAGAACCTCAAAAAGCTCCAGAACAAGATCAGAACGAAAACAAATTATTTCAGGATTACACATTACGCAATATTAGTGAAGAAATGGAAAGTTCATATTTAGACTATGCCATGAGCGTAATTGTCCAAAGAGCTCTCCCCGATGTACGTGATGGACTCAAACCTGTTCATCGCAGAATTCTCTATGCCATGCATGAAATAGGTTTACATCACAACTCTTCTTTTAAAAAATCCGCTAAAGTAGTTGGTGAAGTACTCGCAAAATACCATCCTCATGGTGATTCTCCAGTTTATCAAGCAATGGTCAGAATGGCTCAATATTTTTCTATGCGTTACCCTTTAGTACACGGTCAAGGAAATTTTGGTTCAATTGATGGAGATAATGCTGCCGCTATGCGTTATACCGAAGCCAAAATGGCTCGTATTGCAGATGAAATGTTAAATGATATTGAAAAAGACACTGTAGACTGGACTGATAATTATGATGCTACATTACAAGAACCAAAAGTTCTCCCTACAAAAATTCCTAATTTATTATTAAACGGAAGTAGTGGAATTGCAGTCGGAATGGCCACAACAATTCCTCCTCACAATTTAACCGAAGTTGTTACTGGCGTTAATCATTTAATTGATAATCCCAATGCTACAGTAGACGACTTATTAGAATTTATCAAAGGACCAGATTTCCCAACAGGGGGAATAATTTATAATAATCAGGCAATTAAAAATTGTTATAACACTGGTCGCGGAGGTATTATTATGAGAGCCAAAGCGGAAATTGAAGAAGACAAAGGGGGAAAATTTAGAATTATAATTACAGAAATACCTTATCAAGTTAATAAAGCAGATTTAATCACCAAAATCGCCGATCTAGTCAGAAATAAAAAAATAATCGGAATCAGTGATATTCGAGATGAATCAAAAAGAGATATTCGAGTAGTTATTGAATTGAAAAAAGAAGCTTTCCCAAAAAAAATTCTCAATCAACTTTACAAGCTAACACAAATGCAAACCACATTTAATTATAACATGATTGCACTGGTTGATGGTTTGCAACCAAAACTTTTAGATTTAAAACAAATCCTAGAAAATTTCATCACTCATCGTAAAACCGTTATTCGCCGCCGTACCGAATACAATTTAAAAATCGCCAAAGCCCGCGCTCACATCTTGGATGGATTAAAAATTGCTTTAGACCATATTGATGAAATTATTACAGTTATTAAGAAATCTGCCACTAAGGAAGAAGCCCATGAAGCTTTAATAAAAAAATTCGATCTTTCCAGTCTCCAATCTAAGGCTATTTTAGAGATGAAACTTCAAACACTTGCAGGTTTGGAACGCAAAAAAATTGAAGATGAATTAAAAGAAAAACTAGAATTAATTACTGAATTAGAAGATATTTTAGCTAAACCGGAACGTATAATCAAAATTATTAAAACTGACTTAAAAGAGATTTCCGAACGTTATAATGACCCACGAAAAACACAGATTAATCCTAATGCAATTGGTGTATTTTCTTCACGAGACACTATCCCAAATGAACCAATGATTGTAATGATGTCTCGCGAAAATTATATCAAAAGAATCCCAACCAACACTTTCCATACCCAAGGTCGTGGCGGTAAAGGCATTATAGGAGCCACTACTAAAGAAGAAGATGAAATTAAATATATGGTTCAATCTTCCAATCACGACGAACTTTTATTTTTCACTAATCTTGGTCGTGTCTTCAAATTACCAGTTTATGAATTACCACAAGCTTCACGCACCGCAAAAGGAATCCCTGTAGTAAATCTCTTAAATTTGGGAGAAAAAGAACAAATCACTTCCATTTTACCAACTGGAGAAAAATTAACAGGAGATCATCTCTTTATGTGCACTTCCAAGGGGACAGTCAAAAAAACTCTTATTACCGATTTTGCCAAAGTTCGTAAATCTGGCTTAATTGCCATTAAATTACGCGAAGGAAATTATTTAAACTGGGTACGTCAAGTTAATAGTAAAAATGAAGTAATTATTGTTACCAAAAATGGCAAATCAATTCGTTTTAATGAAGAAGATGTTTTCTCAACAGGACGCACATCTATGGGAGTCCGTGGGATTCGTGTAAAAGATCAAGATGAAGTAGTTGATATGGATATTATAAAAAATCCAAAGAAAACCGATTTACTGGTAATTATGGAAAACGGACTTGGAAAATCCTCAGCAATTCCAGCATATCGCCTGCAATCACGTGGTGGAACAGGCGTTAAAACAGCTAATATTACAACCAAAACAGGAAAAATTGTTGGTGCTAAAATAATTGAAGAAAATTCACAAGATGATCTAATTATTATTTCCAAACAAGGGCAGGTAATTCGCTTAAATCTTAAATCTATCCCTTCACAAGGTCGTACAACTCAAGGAGTTTACCTAATGAGGTTAAAAGGAAATGATAAAGTCGCAAATACCAGCACTATTAAGTTTGAACCAGAAATTCAATCTCCAAAAGAAGAAAAAGAACAAATTGCACTAATAAAAAGTAAATAATTCACTTGCCAAACCAACTATCACTCTGTAAAATTGCGAACGCTTTTGCAAACAAATCTATAAATCCGTAATTATGAAAGATAAAATTCACCCAAAAGTAAATCCTGTTGTATTCCTAGACGTTATGAGCAGCGCTGAATTTGTCGCTACTTCAACATTACATTCTGATGAAATAAAAAAAATCAACGGAATTGATCATTTTGTAATTAGAATAGAAACTTCATCTGCTTCTCATCCATTCTATACTGGTAACCAAAAAACAACTTCCAGAAGTAATCAAGTTGCTAAATATTTAGAGAAAGTTGCCAAAGCACAGAAAGGTAATCAGAAAAAAGTTAAAGTAATTGAAGAAGACAACACTCCAAAAGCAATTCAAAAAATCACTAAAACTGCTGAAAAAAATACAAAAACTAAAGCAGCAGCAAAGGAAGCGGCTAAGGAGGCAGCAAAAACAGTAGCTAAAAAAACAACTAAAATTACTAAAACGACAAAAACCACTTCCAAGAAAATATCTGCAAAGAAGGCTACTACCAAAAAGAAATAACTAGTCCTCTTGCCGAATTTGGGATAAAATATCAATAATCCCTATGTTCAATTTCAAGATTACATCCCAAGATCCATGTTCAAAAGCCAGAACTGGAATTTTTCAAACTCCACATGGAATAATCGAAACTCCGATATATATGCCAGTGGGAACAGTTGGAACCGTTAAAACTCTCTCTCCCGAAGAATTAAATCAGATTGGCGCCAAAATGATTTTAAGTAATACTTATCATCTTTATCTTCGCCCGGGAGAAAAAGTCATTCAACAAATGGGAGGTTTACAAAAATGGACTAATTGGAATAAACCGATGCTGACCGATTCTGGAGGTTATCAGATTTTTTCCTTGGGTAAAAAGATCAGTTCCAACACTACTAACAGGACTTCAACGAAACAAGGTTTAATAAAAATTAGAAACGAAGGAGTAACCTTCAAATCTCATCTCGATGGATCTGAACATTTTTTTACACCTGAAAAAGTAATCGAAATCGAACATTCTTTAGGCGCAGATATTATTATGGTTTTGGATGAATGCGCTCCGCACAATAGTTCAAAAAATTATGCTAAAGAAGCCCTACAAAGAACACATCAATGGGCAAAACGTTGCTTATCCAAACATCTCGAAATGGAAAATCAAAAGACCGAGCAACCGCCTCAAAGCATGTTCCCCATTATTCAGGGAACAATCTTTAATGATTTAAGGATTGAATCAGCCAAATTTCTCGGTGCTTTAAATACCCCTGGAATTGCTATTGGTGGTTTAAGTGTGGGTGAAGAAAGAGCTGTTATGTATAATATTCTTGAAATTTTAAATCCGCACTTGCCTGAGCAAAAACCCCGTTATTTAATGGGTGTTGGAACACCCCCCGATTTACTGGAATCAATTGAAAGAGGAATTGACATGTTTGATTGTGTTCACGCAACCCGCATTGCCAGACATGGTTGTTTTTATACCACAGAAGGACGTGAGCATATTACAAATAAAAAATATCTCACCGATCCACTACCACTTGATCCGGAAGACTCAAATAGCCCCGTTAAAAACTATTCCAGAAGTTATATTCACCATCTAGTCAAGGAGAATGAGATTCTAGGACTACGCTTAATGAGCCTTCATAATGTATATTTCCTAATAAGATTAATTGAAAATGCTCGTATAAATATCAAAAATGGCACTTTTACAACTTTCAAAAAAGATTTTTTAACTAAATTTAAAAGCGAAAACCAATGATTGCCTACTTAATCGGAAAAATAAAAGATATCAATAACAATTCCCTCACTCTTTTAATTGGAGGAGTCGGTTATCTAATTTTTGTTCCTAAAAACACACTAGAAAATATTAAACTAAATCAGGAATATGAATTTTTCATTTATACCAAAGTCCGCGAAGACGAAATTAGTTTATTCGGATTTCAAACCAAAGAAGAATCAAATTTTTTCTATGATCTAATTTCTGTTAATGGAATTGGTCCAAAATCAGCTTTAGAAATCTTAAATTCACCAATTGACCATGTTAAAACCGCTATTCTTCAAGAAAATCCAAAATATCTCTCACAAGTACCGGGAATCGGCAAAAAAACTGCCGAAAGGATTATTGTTGAATTAAAAAATAAAGTTCAACCAAAACAAATGGAAAAAATTGCCAATACTGACGAAATATTAACCAATGAAGCCATTTCCGCTCTAACCAATCTGGGTTATCAACGCTATGAAATCAGCCGCGTTCTAAAAACCCTACCTACTGAAGTAACAGCAACCGAAGAAATTATCACTTTCTTTTTCAAAAACGTTTAAGTTCCTTAAAAAGATCCGCAAAACAGCCTTTTAAAAAAGGCTGTTTTGCGCTATAATATAAAGATTCTAATAGAAATTCCAAAAATAAAAATGAAAAAATTCTACTTTGGAGCGGCACTTTCCGCTCATCAAAGCGAAGGACACAATATTCACAGCGACTGGTGGGAATTTGAACAAAATATCCTCGCCCCACTCGGCGTGCCGCCTTCTGGCAAAGCCAATAATCATTTTGAATTTTTTGATGAAGATTTTCGCTTAGCCGAAGAATTAGGATTTAATGCTCATCGCCTTTCAATTGAATGGGCTAAAATTGAACCCAGACAAGGACAAATTGATTACAAAATGATTGAACATTATCACAAAGTTTTTCAAAGTCTAAAAGACCATCACCTCACCCCTTTCGTTACACTTTTTCATTTTTCTCTCCCCAAATGGTTTGCCGATTTGGAAGGCTTTGCAATACGTGACAACAACCGTCATTTTGAAAATTACTGCAAATTAATTACCACAGAATTTCGCGAAGAATTAAAATATATTTTCACAATTAATGAACCTGAAGTTTATGCTTATAATTCATATTTAACAGGAATTTGGCCACCACAAGAAAAAAGTTACAGAAAATTTTTAAAAATACTAAAAAACCTGGCCATGGCTCACAAAGATGTTTATTACGCCATTAAAGCCATTAATCCAGATATTAAAATAAGTATCGCTAAAAATAATCAAATTTTTATACCTGATCGTCGTTTTAATTTACTCGACATCGCTATGACTACATATTTAAAGCACCAATGGAATAACAAATTTATTATTCGTACCAAAAAAGAACTGGATTTCATCGGTTTAAATTATTATTTTTACCGTTGTGTAAAAGTCACTTTTCGACATATGGATACATATTGCCAATTGTCTTATCCAACCACCAGAAAAACTGATTTAGACTGGGAAGTCTACCCAAAAGGTCTTTTCACACTTACCAGAAAACTATGGAAAAAATTCAAAATTCCAATTGTAATCAGTGAACATGGCGTAGCCGATAAAATGGATCACCTCCGCCAAGAAGTAATTAAAGAAGGATTTTATTGGATATTTAAAAGTATTAAAGCTGGGAGCAACATTTTTGGTTATTTTCATTGGGCACTTTTAGATAATTATGAATGGGACAAAGGATTTGAACCACGTTTTGGACTGATTAAAATAGATTATGATGATTTTTCACGAACTATTCGCCCCTCAGCTCTCGTTTATCAACAATTAATAAAAAAATATCAACAAACATTAAACAACGATGAATAATTCACAAAATTTACAATATAACGAACAAATCAATAAACATCTGACATATATCAATCAGGTAAAATTAGCATTTGAGAAACAATGTGAAAAATTAAAAAATACAGCTGAAATAGCAATTTCCAAAATTCCAGTAACCTCTATTGATAAAAAAGACCAAGAAATAAAAATCAAAGTAGAATTGAAAAAAAACTTAGACAAAACATTAGAAGAATTTGGAAAAGTTTTAAAAGATAGTTTTGGGAATAATTTAATCCTTTTAGAAAGAATTTACCGAGAAAAAGAAAATTTAAGATTAAAAGAAATTGAAAGTTTATTTACTAAAACCTAAATATCATGATATTTAAACCACAATTTAATTTAAATTCCCAACGCTTTATTTTTCAACAAATATCTGAGAAAGCACCACGAGCTTCAGAAAGTTTTAAAAAACCGGAGAAAGCCAGTTATCAGGAAATCGCCGCAGAAGTAGCACCAATGACACCTGGTCAAATCGCCGCTGGCAGTGTTTCCGCAGGAACAGTTGTCACCAATCAAAATATCCAAAATACCCAAGCAATGGCTAATTTAATAAATGACCCTTTAATCAGTGAACCTCTACCACCTTCAACTCCTAACACTTCAAATGAAACAACATAAAAATACAAAAATAGTTTGTACACTAGGACCATCCACTAATTCAGTCAGCATAATTTGTAAATTAATTCGAGCTGGAATGAATATTGCCCGTTTAAATTTTTCACATGGTGATCATAATGAGCAGGGACAGATCATAAAAAATATTCATCAAGCAGAAAAAATAACCGGTCAAAAAATTGCTGTTATGCAGGATTTACAGGGACCAAAAATCCGGTTAGGGTCTTTACCCACAGAAGGAGTTTTTATCAAAAAAAACGAAATTATTATTTTTAATTGTGATATTAAATATCACTTTATAAAAAATCTTATTGGACTAATAAATATTCCAATTACTTATGCCAAACTTTATAAAGATTTAAAAAAAGGAGATCATATTTTAATTGAAGACGGTAAATATTTATTCTCAGTCAGTAAAATATCTGGAAAGAAAATTTTTGTTAAAAGTCATCAAGTAGTTACTTTGCAAAATCATAAAGGATTAAATTCCCCAACAGCCAGCATATCTTTAAGTCCACTAACACCAAAAGATATTTCTGATTTAAAATTTGGTTTAAAAAATCATGTGGATTTTGTAGCACTTTCATTTGTGAGAAAAGCAAGCGACATTAACGATTTAAAAAAACTAATCACCGCTCAAAAAAGTCATGCTAAAGTAATTGCCAAAATAGAAAGACATGAAGCCATGGACAATCTTGAAGCAATTGTCAAAGCCACTGATGGAATTATGGTCGCCCGTGGTGATTTGGGTGTGGAAATTCCTCTGGAACAAGTTCCTTTGGCACAAAATAAAATGGTTTTTTTATCTTTAAAATACGGCAAACCTGTTATTATAGCTACCGAGATGCTACAATCTATGATTGATGAACCGCGCGCGACGCGCGCGGAAATTTCCGATGCCGCTCATGGAGTTTTTCAACACGCAGATGCTCTAATGCTTTCCAACGAAACCGCCATCGGGAAATATCCAATACAAGCCGTTGAAACTTTAAGTAAAGTTTCAATAACTATTGAAACTGAACAAAAAAAGACCCATCATGACAAATTAAATTCAGGACCTTATGTACCACCAGAAATTTCTTGCGAAATCACTTATTTGGGAGCCAAATTAGCCGATGAACTAAATGCCCGTTATCTGGTAGCCTACACTAATACAGGCTATACCGCACAGCAGCTTGCCAAACAAAGAATTTTCACACCAATTATCACAATCACTCCATCAGAAACTATTGCACGTCAATTAATTTTAACCTGGGGATTAAACGAAGTAATCGTCAAAAAAATAAATCTAAAAGAAGAAATTAACGAATTAAAAAAACTACTACGCAATAAATTAAAAGTTAAGAAAAAAGACAAAATCGTAATTGTCTCCAATTCCAATACCAAAGAAAGACTAATTACTTCCATAGTGATTTAGTTTTGGTTCATTACTTTATTGCTAAATTCAAACTTATAACATCCCACCCCTTCCATTCTCTATCCAAAAATGTTAAGTTCATTACAAACAAATTCTTTACTCATGCGTATTTTAGGAATTGATCCAGGCACGTCAATTATCGGTTTTGGAATAATTGATTTTGATGGTGAAAATTATTCTGCAATTGATTTTGGAACAATCACCACTTCTGCTAAACTAAATGCAGCGGAAAAATTGCAGAGTATTATTCACGATTTAAGAACTCTGGTTCAACAAAATCATCCCGACTGCACTAGTATTGAAAAATTGTACTTTAATAAAAATGTAACAACTGCAATTTCAGTCGCCGAATCTCGTGGAGCCATCATTCATTTTCTAGCAACCAAAAATCTTCCTATTTCTGAATTCACTCCACTACAAATTAAAAGCGCAGTCTCAGGATATGGTAGAGCCAGTAAATCTCAAGTTCAGGAAATGGTTAAAATCCTCCTCAACTTAAAAACGATCCCCAAACCCGATGATGCCGCTGATGCACTTGCTATCGCCATTTGCCACGCTCATCACAATCAACACCCAAATTAAGATCAAAAATGACTAAAATCTTAAATTATCTCCTAGGAATTATATTCTTTGTTCTCCTTATCATCGTAATTTTAATGGTCTTTCAAATTGGTCCTTTTAATAAAACAATTATTGTTCCTGCTTCACCCTCCAAAAATTCTGTTACATCAACAAATAATAGCAACAAAATTGCAGTCAACAAAACCTATCAGGATTATATTAATCGCGCTAACACCCTAGATCAAGGCAATTATCCTGAACTAGCAATTGCTGAATATCAAGCAGCTCTTCAAAAATTTCCAGACCAAATTGATCCTTATTATGCAATTGGAAGAATTTATTTGCGTACTTCAACTTTCAATCAAGCTGAAGCAATTTTTAAAACAGTTTTACAAAAAAAACCAAATGATTTAACAGCCACTATCTATTTAGCACGTGCTTATCTCGGAGAAAGAAAGGTTCAAGACGCAAAAACTTTACTCGCTACCATAGTCAATGACAATCAGGAACTATATTTTTATAAAGGAATTACTGAAGCCTATTTAGGCAATTATAAAACCGCCAAAAACGATTTAAACAAAGCAAACTCAATTAACGGTAACAAAAATATTAAAGCTAAAATAAATAATTTTCTTAATGCATTTGATAAATATAATTTTAATGCTGAAGCTCCCACTGTTTATCTCAAGGTTTTGCTAGCACGCTCCTATGATCAGACAGGTGAATATCAAATGGCCATTGGACTTTTATTTGAAGTTACCAAAGATAAATCTGATTATCGTGATGCGTGGATAATTCTCGGACACGCTTATCTCGAAATAAATAAACCAAATGATGCACTAGAAGCTTTGCAAAGAGCCAAAGCTTTAGATCCAGACAAATCAGATACTTATTTCTTTCTTGCCCTCTCAGAATATAGTCTCAATCAATATCAAAATGCCATCAATGATTTATTAAAAGCAAAAAAACTTGGCTATCAACCTGAAATTCAAATTGAACAAAAATTAGCGGAAATTTATTTACTTCAACACAATTACACAAAATCAGCCGCCAGCTATAAACAAGTGTTAGCATCCGTCAATGTTAATGCCAATTATTATATACGCCCAATTTATATTTATCTTGATAAACTGAATCAACCTAAACAAGCAATGGAACTAGCTCAAAATGCCGTTAGTCGATTCCCAAATTCAGCAATGAGTCATAATTTACTTGGCTGGTCATTAATATACAATCAACAACTCAACAAGGCAGAACAAGAATTAAAAACTGCTTTAACACTTGATCCAAATCTCGATGCAATTTATTTAAATTATGGACTTTTATTTGAAAACCGAAATCAATATGATCAGGCTTTAATTTTTTATAAAAAAGCAAATCAATTAGGAAGCGGTGACAGCGTTGCCAAAACAGCAACCAACCGTTATAACACCCTTATCAGCAAATTTAATTCATCAAAAAAAACCATGCAGGCTAACCTTTTACAACCATGAACATAATTTTAGTAACAATTTTAATATTTCTACTAGGAACTATTATCGGCAGCTTCTTAAGCGTCATAGTCAATCGCATCATCAAAAAAGAAAAGGGTGTTTTATTCGGACGTTCTAAATGTCCCAAATGCAAAAAAACATTACGAGCATGGCAATTAATCCCTATTTTTAGTTATATAATTACTGGTGGTAAATGCGCTCATTGTCACAAAAAAATCAGTGTTGAATATCCTTTAATCGAAATATTTACAGGTCTGGTTTTAGTATTTGTCTATATTAATTTCACACTCAGTACCATTCCCGCTCCACCGATTTTAGCTTTCATATTACCAATATTCCAAACTCAATTTTTACTCTTTTATTTATTTATTACAGCCCTACTTTTAATCACAATCACCTATTTCGATCTAAAAATAATGGCTGTTCCCAATCTTTTACTTTGGATATGGCTAATAGTTTGTGCATTCAGTTTAAAATTTACACCAAATTATTTAATCTCACATTTTTATAGTTTATTAATTGTTATTACTCTCTTCGGAGGACAAATTTTACTTTCCAAAAGCAAATGGCTAGGTAATGGAGATTTTATTTTTAGTCTGGGAATCGCCGCTCTTTTCACATGGGAATTAACTTTAGTATTTTTAGTACTCAGTTATTTAACTGGTGGAATCATCGCCGCAATTCTATTAATTAGTAAAAAGTTTAAAAAACAATCTGCTTTCCCATTTTTACCTTTTATGGCCTTTGCCACATTATTAACTATTGTTTGGGGCACAAATCTACTAAACTGGTATTTAAACTTTAGTTTCTTTCCATATTGAGCATGAAAACAGTAATACTAGCAGGAGGCACGGGAACCAGACTTTGGCCTCTAAGTCGCAAAAAAAGTCCCAAACAATTTCACAACCTGATTTCAGATGAGTCTCTCTTATTAGAAACAATTAAAAGACTCTCTTTTCAAAAACCAGAAGATATTTATATTGCTACAACCAAAAATTATCTTGATCAAGTAAAAGTCCAAACCGCAAATTTAGTTCCCACAGAAAATTTAATTATTGAACCAGCTTTAATGGACACCGCACCTTGCATTGGTTTAATCGCCACAATATTACATCATCGCCACCCAAACAGTGTAATGTCCATAATCTATGCCGATCATTTAATTCAAAATCAGGAAGAATTGATCAAGACATTAAAAATCGCCGATCAATTGGCAAGAGAACAAAACACTTTTAATATCATTGAAGTAAAAGCTAATTTCCCAAGTGTTAATTTAGGATACGTAAAAGTCGGTAAACCCATTCAAAACATTGATGATGTCACCATCTATGCTTTTGAAAAATTTGTCGAGAAACCAAATTTGGAAACTGCTAAAAAACTTCTCAAATATCATGAATGCTTTTGGAATACAGGTTTATATGTCTGGCAAACTTCAGCTATCTTAGAACAATTTCAAAAACATCAACCTCAAACTTGGAAAATACTTCAAAAAATTAATGAATATATTGATAAACCCAATTTTTCCGAACAACTTGAACAACTTTATCCTCAAACTAAAAGAATTTCAATTGATTATGGAATTATGGAGAAAATCGATCCAGAACAAGTTAGAATTATTCCCGCCAATTTAGGATGGAGTGATATTGGCACATGGGAAGGTCTATGGAATGAGATTTCTTCTAACCAAATCAATAATGGAAATGTTATTAAAGGAGAACATTTAGAACTCAACAGCTCTAATAATTTAATCTATGGACAATCCGGCAAAATGATTGCTACAATCGGACTTAAAGATTTAGTTATCATTGATACTCCAGATGCTCTTCTGGTCTGTCCTAAAAATAAAAGCTATCTTTTAAAAGATTTATTAGGAAAAATCAAAGAAAAAAGACCAGACTTATTGTGAAATACTTGCCCAATTTTTTATTTATGAATATACTTCCCGCGCGCAAATATAAGATATAAAGCGCAATTAATTAAATATAATCGTTATGAAACATAATAAATTTTTGCATGTCATAATCATTCTGGTATTTGCGCTATTATTAGGATTTTATAGTCTCCCTGGAACCACGCAAAAGAGTCTCTTACCTTTCCTACCAGACAATTTTGTCCAAAATAAAATCAATTTGGGTCTTGACCTACAGGGTGGATCACAACTTGATTATAAAATTGATTTAAGTAAAGTTCCTGAAAAAGATCGCTCATCAATTATTAATGGCATAATCAGTGTAATTCAAAAAAGAGTAAATAGTCTAGGTGTTTCTGAACCCCATATATATAGTTCAACAGTCGGTGAAGAACATCACATTATTGTCGAATTAGCTGGAATAAAAGATTTAAACAAAGCAAAAGCAACTGTTGGAAAAACCATTCAACTGGAATTTAAAACAGCCCGTACAGCACCAGACCCAAACCATGCCAAGAAAATACAAGCAACTGCCCAAAAAGCTTTAGAGACATTTAAAGCGGGAAAAGAAGATTTCCAAGTGTTTGGAGCTGAGCAGGAAGAATCAAATTCAGATACAGTTAAATATACTAAAAGTACCAAATGGCAATTCGGAGATCAAATAAACACAAATATTTTAAAGCAATTACAAACCTTAAAAACCGGTGAAATTTCCCCAAATGTCTTTCAAATAGATAAAGAAGTAACACTTGGTACAAATGGAAGCTTAGTTCAACAAAAAGGATATAATATCATCCAATTGATTGCTAAACAAAAGGTTGACCGAACAATCAAAGTTCAACGATCAGTTAAAACAGCTGATATATTAATTGCATACAAAGGAGCTGTAAAAGCAGAAGCCTCCGTCACTAGAACACAAGATGAAGCTAAAAAATTAGCTGCGAGTATTCAAGCAAAAGCTACTGCTAACCCTGCTAATTTTGATAAACTCGTTAAACAATATTCCAATGATACGGCTACAAAAAATAAAGCAGGAATCAATAGCACGCCAGTCACAGCTAATTCTAAAGTTTATGTAAAAGAATATACCGATGCTGCCATGGCTCTTCAAAAAGCCAATGACATCAGTGCTGTTATACCCACCACTTTCGGTTATCAAATTATCAAAGCGATTGAGATTACAAAAGCCAATACCCATACCGAAAAACAAGAACAATATAAATATGCTCGTCTCTTCTATAATTCTGCCGATAGTCATTGGGTAAAAACAGGATTGAATGGACAATTTTTTCAACGTGCTGATGTTACTTTCGATAAATATGTCAATCCACAAGTATCAATTACATTTAATGCTGAAGGAGCCAAAAAATTTGAGACATTAACAGGCAAAAATATTGGTAAACAAATTGCAATTTTTGTAGGTGGCAATTTAATTTCTGCCCCAGTTGTAAATCAAAAAATCTCTGGAGGAAAAGCGGTTATTCAAGGACGCTTCACTATTAAAGAAGCTGAAAACCTAGCTCGTGATTTAAATACTGGTGCTATTCCTGCCCCAATTGTTTTAGTTGGACAATATACTATCGGTGCATCACTGGGTGCTCAAGCTTTAAACAATAGTATCTTTGCTGGTTTAATTGGTTTCTTTTTAGTTATTCTGTTCATGATTGGATATTATCGATTTGCTGGTTTAATTGCTGCGATTGCTTTGACAATTTATACGATAATCATGTTCTTCTTAATTAAATCTACCATTCCTTTTCAATATTCTTTACCAATATCGATAGCAATATTTATTTATCTTATTATGCGGATTCTAAATAATAAAGAATCCGGTCCAGAAAAATTACTGACTTTAATTTTAAGCTGTTTTATTCTTTTCTTTTTAAGTTTTATTCTTTCTACTCCGATTGTCCTAACTCTTGCAGGTATTGCAGGTATAGTCCTCTCTATTGGTATGGCTGTAGATGCTAATATTTTGATTTTTGAAAGAGTTAAAGAGGAAATTCGTGATGGACGAGAACTTAATTCGGCAATTCAAGTTGGTTTTGACAGAGCGTGGAGCAGTATTAAAGATTCTAATTTCTCCTCTTTAATTACTTGTGGAATATTATTTTATTTTGGTTCTTCAATCATTCAGGGATTTGCTTTCAATCTTGGTGCAGGTATTTTAATTTCTATGTTCACTGCCATTACTATTACTCGGGTTCTTTTAGCAGCCGCATGTCATACAAGACTCGGTCATTATCTAGGTTTCTTCGGTTTCCCAAAGAGAAAAGATGCAAAACCTCTTCAAGTTATTGGAAGACGCAAATTATTTTATAGTATTTCCATCACTTTTATTCTCCTCTCTATTTTAGGACTTTTTGTTTTTGGACTCAGACCCGGTATGGACTTTACTGGTGGAAGTTTAATGGAAATTAAATTCGATAATCCGCCAACTTTTAATCAAATTACCAAAGCTTTAGCAGACAGCCAGAAAAATATTAATAATGCTGCTACCGCCGCTATTCCTACCACTGGCACAACGCCTCCTTCCGCAAAAGGAACCGTGCCTACCACAAACTATACAATTGGCACAAATGGCAAAATAACTCAAACCTCCTCTCCTTCCACAACAAACAATACAACTTCGCCAAGCACAACCGTTTCTCCAACTCCTGAATCTAAATTGGATCTGGGAACTCCTGAAATTTATAATTCCAATGATGCCATTATCATCAAAACTAAATCAATGTCCGCTGATCAACACGATCAAATCATAAGGAACCTAAAAGCTAAATTTGGTAACTTAACCGAAAACAGATTTGAATCAATCGGACCAACTGTTGGAGCAAGTTTAAGATATAAAGCCCTTTTTGCCGTACTATTAGCTTCATTAATGATCGTATTTTATGTTGCATTTGCTTTTCGTAAAGTACCACGCTCAGTTGGAAAATGGCGCTTTGGTGTCTCAACAATTATCGCTTTAGCACACGATTTAATTATCATGGTTGGAATTTATATTACCCTAGGTTATATTCTAAATTTAGAAGTTGATGCCCTGTTTATCACTGCACTTTTAACTACAATGGGTTTCTCGGTTCATGACTCTATCGTAGTATTAGATCGCTTGCGTGAAAAATTAAAAGCCCCTCCAAAAGATATGACCTTAGAAGATATGACTAATTTATCGGTTAATGAAACCATGAGTCGCTCAATAAACACCTCATTCACTGTAGCTTTAGCCTTGTTAGCTTTAGTGATATGGGGACCCGATACAATTCGTGCCTTCAATATCGCAATTTTAATTGGTATTATTGTTGGTACTTATTCATCAATTTTTATTGCCAGTTTCGTTTTAGTAGATTGGTATAATTGGGCAATGCTCAAGAAAACGGCAAAAGAAAAAAATTAATATCAAAAACCCACACAACCTAATATTACCTCGATTAATAAACCTATGCGCCCGTAGCTTAACGGATAAAGTACTGGTCTTCGGAACCAGCAATGGGGGTTCGATTCCCTCCGGGCGCACAAAACGATACTTCTCGCGCTGAAAGCGTGGACGGACGGCGCGCCGAAGGCGCGCAAAGTGGCAGAAAAGGATGTCGCGTAGCGACGAAATGGGAGGGCGACGGTACGGAAAAGTGGTAACTCTCTCAACTCCACCGCGCCACATCGCACTCGCTTCACTCGTGC
>CAZGKO010000009.1:32381-49747 GCA_964526005.1 uncultured Candidatus Peribacteria bacterium | reverse complement strand
CCATGAGAAAGGTCTTTATTTATTTTTCCTTCATAAAGTTCCGAATCGGAGGGGTCGTAGGAGGAGGGGGATATATACCTCCAAGGTAAAAAACTTATTAATTTATTGTTTTTATTTGTTACATCAATTTGCCAAATCATTATTACTTCGCCTTTTTTATGTTGCCAGAATGAAAAATCTGCTGCTTTGCATAATTCTTCTTTCACGCCTTTATCAAAACAATTTAATTGACTGCGTCTGTCTGTGAGTTTGGTGCTGTTTTCATTACAAAAATCTGAACCATTAAAACATGGGGTGCGCAAACGTAATTTAAAAAATTTTATATTTTTATAACTTTGACTATTCCCGTTATTTGTCACGGCATATAAAGGGATGGAAACTTTTTGTCCAACTTTAATGGTGTTCCAATTGCATGGATGATTTAATATATTATAATCTTTAGTTTTTTGGTTGGGTTCGGGAGTTGTGAAAGAAAATGTTCCACTGGTATTTGTTTTTGGTGGGTTAGCTGCATCACATCCGCCAGTGGGTTTGGAACCTTGACCTTTCCAAGGGGCATTTCCCGTCCAAGGAAAAGGAATGATATAGTCTTTCACTAATTTATTTGTGGTTGTGGTTAATAATCCTTTGATTGTGAAGGTATATTTTGCTTTAGATAAAATACATTGGGGATTTAACGGGCAAGAAATTGTTAAATTGGTGCCAATACCCGTGCCATCATGCTCACGAGTGGCATTTATCATTAAAGCCTGTTCTAAAGCACTTTCAGCATTATTATATGCTATGGTGCTTTGGCGCATCTCATTGCTTTGACGAATTGAATCTACAACTATAGTTGCCAATCCCACGGAGGCACTAACTAAAAGCCCTATTAGAATTACCGCTAACAGAAGCGATAAACCAGATTGCCAATTTGGTTTTTTCTTTTTCATATTTATGATTTCATAATGTTTAGAATTTAACACGGGGGAGGGTCTGTGTCTACCCTCTTCCCAGAGGGGGGGGGGTCGGTTCAGGACGAGGTAGAGGAAGAACCTCGGTTCAGGACGAGGGGGTTATTTTAGTTTGCTCCTTTCAGTAAAAAAGTTTATATTCAGGCAGTAAGATACCAAAAAACAAATATGGTTAAAGGAATTAAAAAACTGGAGATTGCTGAGAGTGATGGGGTTTTAGATTTACGTGATCGAGAAAAAGGGAATCCGGCTTTTAAAGTAAGTAAAATTAATGAATCTATTGATCAGACAAATGATGATTCAACTTTGTTGATTGATAATGAAGCTCGTCGTATTTCAACTGCTGATGTTAATCAGAAAATGGAGAATTTTGCTGAGAAATTGGAACATGCGGTAATAAAAGTTACCGCTAAATCTCCACAGGAAAAAATAGAGGAAAAACCTGTTTCCAATCTTAAAGATCAAGCTAAAGATTTGATAAAAGTGAAATTTGAAAAATTTGTACAATTGGTAGCGACTAGAAATTTTGTGGATGTTTTAGAAAAAAATAAAAATGAAGATTTAATTATGTCTTCCAATTTATTGACTGATCTTGCTGGAGCAATGGAAGAAAAAACCGAAAAGAAAACGCCAATTATTTTTTTAGTGGGATTGGCGTTAGGAATTGCTTTAACTTATTTATTATTTAATCATTAATTAAAATTAAATTTTATGGAAGTTTTACTTAAACATTTGGAAGATAATCTGAAAAAAATTCAAGGACATTTGGGTGGAGAATTTACAGGATTACAAATTGGACGTGCTAGCTCTGCGTTAGTGGAAAGATTAATGATTAATTCTTATGGAACGATGCAACCGCTGAAAGCGGTTGCGAGTGTGTCTGTTCCAGATGCTAAAACGGTTCAAATACAACCTTGGGATAAAAATAATTTAAAAGCTATTGAAAATGCAATTCAAATCTCTGATTTGGGGCTTACTCCTCAAAATGATGGAATTGTGATTCGGATTAATGTACCTAAATTAACTGAGGAGAGACGTAAAGCATTAACTAAAATAATTGGTAAAATGGAAGAAGAAGCTAAAATTGCTGTACGAAACGTGCGTCAAGAAGTTATGACTACGGCGAAAAATATGGAAAAAAATAATGAAATTACTGAAGATCAGTTGGAAGTTTTGGAAAAGAAAATTCAAGAATTGGTTGATAAAATAAATGAAGCGATGGAACATAGTGCTAAGGCTAAAGAAGAAGATATTATGAAAATCTAGAATAAAATAAAAATAAAATGACATTGTTACTTACTATTATTGCTTTTCTGATTATTTTTTCTGTGTTGATTTTAGTTCATGAAGCAGGGCATTATTTTGCTGCTAAAAAAATGGGTGTGAAGGTGGAAGAATTTGGTTTTGGTTTGCCGCCTCGAATTTGGGGAGTGAAAAAGAAAAAAAACGGTACTTTATTTTCGATTAACGCAATTCCTTTTGGTGGTTTTGTGAGGCTTTTTGGTGAAGATAAAGTGAGTTCTAAATCTTTGAAAAGCCAAAATAGTTTTGTGTCTAAATCTCCATGGAAAAAAATTGTGATTGTGGTGGCTGGAGTATTTATGAATTTTCTATTGGCTTATATTTTATTGAGTTTTGGTTTAATTATTGGGATGCAGCCTTTGATTACCAATACTCAGCAAATTTATGACGGAATTAATTCTGGTAATATTCAGGTTGAATCTGGTTTGGTAGTAAAAACTGTGGAAAGCTCTGGACAAAATTTATTTCAGGCTCATGACCGATTGCTGGCGATCAATAATCAAAAGATTATTTTGGGTGATGAGTTTAGTAAATTGATAGATGCTAAAAAATATAAAATTACAGTATTAAGGAATGGAGCTTTACAAAATATTACTGCAAAATATTCTAAAAATTCACCATGGTTTATTTTAGATGATTCCATCTTTTTACCAAAGCCGACCATTTATGATATTGATCAAAATTCCATTTATGCTAAAGCAGGTTTAGAAAAAGGAGATGTGATTGTTTCGGTGAATGGTGAACAGATTTTTGATTTTGATAAGTTAAATCAAATTCTGCAAAACGATTCTAATTTAAAAATAAAAGTTTTGCGCAATAATGTTGATTTGAATTTTAAAATTACACAAAATAGAATAGCTCAAATTGTGATTAGTGAGGTATTGCCCAATTCACCAGCGATAAAAGCAGGATTAAAAAAAGGTGATGAGGTTTTAGCGATTAATTCTCAAAATATTTATTCGATTAATGATTTAAAGAAAATGTTAGCAACGAAGGGGACAGGTGAAAATAAATATAAAATAATCAGGTCAGGTAAGGTGATGGATATTTCTATTCAACCCAATTCAAATGGTTTGGTTGGGATAATTTTGGCGCAACTTGATAAATCTGATCATTCTGGTTTGTCTTTTTATTTAAAGACTGTTCCTTATTCAGTTTTGAAAATGAAAAATATTCAATATCCTTGGTATGAAGCTTTTGGAAATGCTTTTAAAGAGATGTATACACTTTCTGTGGTGACGGTTCAAATGTTTGGTGGAGTAATTCAAAGTATTGTTACACGGTTTCAGGTTCCTGCTGGTGTGGTTGGACCGGTTGGCATTGCGCAATTAACATATACTTTTGTGCAGCAAGGAATTATGTCGCTGATTCGTTTTACTGCTCTGCTTTCTTTATCTTTAGCAATTATCAATATTTTACCTTTTCCAGGTCTTGATGGGGGGAGGTTATTATTGATTTTTGTTTCAATGTTAATTGGTCGAAAAATAAATCCACGTTTGGAAGGGATAATTAATATTACAGGATTTTTATTATTATTGTTATTGATTTTCTTGATTACTTTTAATGATATTGCTCGTTTATTTGGGGTGGGTTAATGGTGTTTTTTAAATGTGCGGACACGGATGTGAAATTATACGCGGACACGGAACTTTCTTTCTTTGGTCAAGCTAATGAAACTTGTTTTAGCAAAAAAGTTTGCTAATATGCGAAGGCATTTTGGTTTAATAACAATTTCTTTATGGCAGAAATGCTGGATAAAAAAGAAATGTGGGAAAAAATTTTGGGAGGTATTTACTCTCAAATTGATCGAGGTCATCTTTTGACTATTTTTGTGAATAGTGCCATTCTTTCTTATGAAAAGGGCGTTTTGATAATCGGTTTTGCTTCAATAATTGGACCCGATTATGTGCAAGGCAAATATCATACTAAAATATTACCTTTAATTAAGGAACTGTATCCTGATTTACAGGAAATTAAATATGAACTGAAATCTTCACTTCAGGAAAATGATTGTGAAGATAAATTGCCTTTGGACTTATTTATGTCAGTGATTGGTGGTGGCAAAAAAAGACTGCGAAAAGTGCGTAATCGACAAGAGGTGGTTTTGGAAGGCGGCATTCGCAGTAAGATGTTTAATCATCGTTATACATTGCAAAATTTTATTCCGGGGTCAGAAAATCGATTGGTGCATGCCGCCTGTATGGCAGTAGGAGCTAAACCTGCTGGAATTTATAATCCATTATATATATATGGTGGTGTTGGTTTGGGGAAAACTCATCTTTTGCAGGCTACTGGTTTGGAAATCTTGAGAAATTATCCAAATATGCGGGTTGTCTATATGACTGCTGAGCATTTTGTAAATAAAATTGTAGAAGCAATCGGTAAAAGACATACGAAACCTTTTAAAGATGAGTATCGTAATTTAGATTGTTTAATTGTTGATGATATTCAGTTTTTTGCTAATATGGCTACTTCCGAACAGGAGTTTTTTCATACTTTTAATGATCTTTATGATAATGGCAAACAGATTATTTTAAGTGCTGATCGTTCTCCCAGAGCATTAAAAGGTTTTGATGATCGAATGAAAAGTCGTTTTGGAATGGGGATGCTGATTGAAATTAATTTGCCGAGTTTTGAATCTAGACTGGCAATTTTAAAAGAAAAATGTCAGGAATATCAAGTTATTATTGATCCGGAAATTCTGGAATTTATTGCTTATAATGTTACTGCGAGTGTGCGTGAGATGATCGGTATTCTAATCACTTCAATTGGAGAAGCTCAATTAGAACAGTCTACCCCCACGATTCGCAGTGTGGCACAGGTTATTAAAAAATTAAATCGTGAAAAAGGAGATTTGAGTATTACTTTTGAAGATCGTAAAAAAAATATTGCTCGTAATTTGGAAGATGTAATTGAAATTGTTGCTAAATATTTTAATTTGACTAAAAGTGATTTAGTTGGTGAAGAAAGGAAAAAAGAAGTTATGATTCCTCGTCAAATTTCCATGTATTTAATTAGGGAAATTCTTTCTCAATCTTATGAAACTATTGGTGAGAATTTTGGTGGCAGAAATCATACCACGGTGATGCATGCTTGTAGTAAAATTTTGAATCAGATGAAAATGGATAATCGGTTGACACATGATGTGAATGCGATTCGGAAGGAATTAGGATTTTGATTTTGAATTTGAATCAGGTTCAGAATGAGTGATTTATTTTTGAGAATTTATCTTGATAAAAGAATGTCTTTACCTTGTTTGGTATTTTGTTATAATGCCTTCGCTTGACTAATTTGATTAAAATAAATGCGAGTATATCGAAGAAGAAAATCTTCTCAATATTTTTTTCCGTTTATTATACTACTTTGTCTGGGGGTACTGATCGTTTTGATTTTTCAGATTGGAAGTAGTCTTTTTGCATCAGTAAAAGGTGATGCCGTTATTTATCTTGCAGAAGGAAGAGCTAAGGTTTTGCCATACGGGAAAACAGAATGGGAAAATACTTATCATGGGGTAAAAGTTCGTTTAGGTGATTCTGTGAAGACATTAAATTCTTCCAAAGGTGTAATTAGTTTTTATGATGGAACTTTGTTGCGTATGAATGAAGATACTCAGGTAACTTTAATTGATATTACTAAACATGGTGATTCACAGGAAATATTACTCAGTTTGAATCATGGTGAAGTTTGGGTGAATAAACCTGTTAAAAATGGTATTGTCAAAAAAACGGATTTTGTTATTCAAACCGATGATGCTACTTATTCAATTACTGGCACAATTTTTGATTTAACTAAGACAGATACTACGGAAGATTTGAAAGTAATGCGTGGTGAAGTGCAGGCTGATATAACTGAAGTTCAAGATGGACGAATTAATATTATTGATACTGTTTCTACAGGAATTGGTCAAGAATTAACTTTGGATAAGGCGGTTATGCAGGCTTTTTTCAATCGTCAAAATCCTTCTGTATTAAAGGCTATTGATAGCAAATTCACTTCTACTCCTTGGTATATTTGGAATCATTCAGAAGATGATAATCCAACTAATTTTGCTTCTGGACAATATTCTCCTCCTATTTTAGATACTCAAGCTAGTTTAGAAGTGAATACGAATAGTAATGTAAATAAACCTAATTCATTAAATAATACTACTACTTCTTCCACTTCCGTTTCCACTTCCGCTGCACCAATTATTACTAATCCAACATCTTCTTCTGTTGATACAATTAATGGAATATTAACAATTAGTGGGACAGTTTCAGTTGGTACTAAAGCTGTAAGAGTTCATCAATTATTGAGTGGTAAATCACAAAAAGAAGTGATTTCATTAAGTAAATTTAATCCAAATATTCTGACTTTTAAATATCATTTGGATCCTAAATATAATAATATATTACCAGGTAAAAATGTCTATCAAGTGATTGCTTATTATATTAATAATGTGCCTTCACCAGTCGCTCAAATAACTGTGAATTTTAATCCTAATAATTTACATTCTTCTACTTCTGCAAATTCTACCAATACGTCGGTCAATTCTTCTAATTTGTTAAATGCTTCACTAAAAGTTTCTACAGTGTCAGGTAAACCTTATCGGAAAGGTATGAAATTAACGGTAGATGGGTTTTTGATTTCTGGTATTGCTTCTAATGCAACTAAAGTTTTTGTGAATGATTATCAATTAAGTAAATTTCAGGCGGGTGATAAAACATGGGTTTATAATGTGAAAGAAAGTTATGGAAATTTAAAACAGGGAATAAATAAATATAATATTTATGCTGTAGATGGTGCTGGAAAAAAATCGGCGGATTTAGTGCTTAGTATTGATTATGAAAATCCTAATTCGACAAATACCATCATAAATGTAGCGAGCACTCCAAATGTAACAACTATTTCTGCGCCATAGAATTTTAATAAATCTGATTAATATAAATATTTTGCTTTATTAGCATTATGTTCATTATTGGTTTTGGCATAAATCATTTTGCCGTTTTTGGAAGTGAGATAATAATAATAAGGACTATTAGTGGGCTTAAATGCGGCTTTAATTGAATTTAATCCGGGATTGTCGATTGGACCGGGGGGTAAACCAGGGTTTTTGCGAGTATTATATGGACTGTTTTTTTGTAAATCTTGATAATTGATAGTACGATCTTTTTTTAAATAAAGCAGGGGAGCATCAATGCCGAGCGCCCAATGTTGGTCTAATCTTTTCCAGATAATTCCAGAAATTAACTTACGATCAATATTATTATTGGCTTCTTTTTCAATCATGGAAGCTACAATAATAGTGTTGCTAAGTGTGTGATCAGGATGAGCGGGAATTAATCCTGCAATTTTATGTTTGAAATTTTTAAGCATTAAATCAATTAATATTGCTGAAGAAAAATTATTTGGATTAACAAAATATGTATCGGGGAAAAGATACCCTTCAAGAGGATGAATTAAATTTTGCTGTGAACTTTGATTTAAAAATTTATATTTGGAATAATTATGATAATTGTTAACGGCATTGATAAATTCTCCACCTTGAATTAATCCATCATTGATTAAAATTTGATCAATATCATAAACTGTATCTCCTTCTGGAATGGTGATAATTACTTGTCGATATTTATTTGAACTTAATGTAGCGGTGATTTCTGGAACTGTTAGTGATTGTGAGAGCGGATAACGACCTGGTTTAAATTCGGTATCTAAATGATTAAGGCGTGTGTAAAGGGAAAAACTCCCACTATCTGAAATTAAATTATTCTTGGTTAGTTGTTTAGCAATTTGATTGGCGGATTCTCCTTTTTTAATTGTAAAATAAATTGTTTTAGTATTAGTGGCATTAACAGGAGTATTAATAGCATATTGATAATGTGACCAATAATATCCGCTGATAATAATAATTAAAACAATACCGATAAAAACATATTTCCAAAGGTTTGCTTTGCGATGTCTTCTGTACATTGAATTGTATTAAACATTAGGCATGCCGGGTAATCCTAAATTACCCATAATATCTTTCATTTCTGTGGCAGCAATTTCTTGAGCTTTTTTTAAGCCTTTTTTGCAAGCCTTTAATAGATCTTCTTCTAATTTTTTAGGATTGATTTCTCCATCATGAATTTTAAAGGAAATTGGTTCTTGTTTGGCGTTGAAAATAACAGTTATTTGTCCTTCTTCGGCTTCAATGTGGATGGATTCTAATTTTTTTTGTACAGTTTTTGCTTTGTTCTGCATTTCCAGCAGATCTTTCATTTTTTGAAACATGATATTTTATTATATTTTACATTTTTATTATATTCTATATTTAGAAATTAGTGTTTTTACCTGAAAAAATCAAATTAATTTCTAATTATGTTTTATAAGGCATATTTATGTATTGAAAAAATGTTGCGTGTATGAGTTTTTTCAGTTAGAGTATGATCGCTTTTTATTCCGTAAGAGTTTTATTATTATGAGTCTTGTTGTATTAGAAGCCAAAATTAGAGAATTAACAAATAAAGCCAAAGATTTGCGTAAGCAGAGTTTGATTCCATCGGTTTGTTATGGAAAAGACTTTGCTTCTATTAATGTTCAGGTTGATTATCATGGATTCCGCAAACTTTTTAAGAAAGTTTCTACTACTCAGGTATTTAATTTAATGATTGATAATAAGGAAACACCAGTTTTGGTTCATGAAATGGTTTTTGATCCTGTAACTGATAGAATTAATCATATTGATTTCCTTCATGTAAATATGAAAGAAAAAATTACCACTTCTGTTCCGGTGGAAACTGAAGGTCTTTCTCCGGCGGTTAAAAATTTTAATGCGACAATTACTGTGGCAAAACATGAAATTGAAATTTGTTGTTTGCCAATGGATATTCCACATGGAATTAAAATTGATCTTAGTAAATTTGTAAATATTGGTGATGCAATTACTGTAAAGGATTTGAATTTAGGTGATAAAGTTGAGATAATAGATGATCCGGGGGATGTTCTTGTTACTGTTACTGAAGTTGAGGAATTTAAAGAAGAAGTTGCAGAAGTGCCTGATGGGGTTAAAGTTGAAGCTACTCCAACGGCGGCAGAAAATATTAAAGTTGATGACGGAAAAAAGGAAGAATCTGAGTCAAAAGAATAAATTTAATCTTGGATTTCATTCTGTTGAATTAGTTTAATTGAGAAGTTCTTCAAGGATTTTGTGGTATGTGTGGCAATATGATTCTTCAATTGGAATATTGGTTTTTTTTTCTAACTTTTTATTTTCTTGTTCTTGATTTTCTTGTTCTGAGGTATTTAGAAATTTCATTTATGTGAAAATTTGTTTTAGTGTTGCTATATTAACAATAAAGCTGTTCTTGATCTAGGTTTTTGGTTAGAAAAAAACCTTTAAAAATGCTATAATATATAGATAAATTGAAATTGAAAATGGACGATCAAAATCAACCAAAATCAGATAGTAATATAGCTGGTGATAATATAGCTGGTGGGCAAATACCGGTTAATGCTTCAAATATAAATAATTCATCTAGGGTAAAGGTAAAAAAGTCTAATAAAAAAGCGTCTCATAAAGGAAGATCTGATAATGGGGTTTCTAATAATGCGGGTTCTGATAAAGGAAGATCTGATAATGGAGTTTCTAATAAACCAGTAAAAACAGTATCTCAAAGAGAAAGGGAAAAACGTCGACGTAAACGTCGAAAATTGAAGATTAAACAGGAAAAACAAGAAGCTATAGAAAAAAAAGTAATAATGGGGGAAAAGGTAGTAACGAGAAAAGAAGATATGGGGGAAATAGTTATGAAAAAAGAAAAATTGGTTTCTCCTTTGCCTAAATCTGTTGAAAAAAATATTACGGCACAAAAGAAAGGGGTGTTGGAACCTGGACAGGATGTTCCATTTGTAAATATTCCTGTTTCTAGTGAGAAAGAATCGGAAGTTGATCAAAAATCATCTACGGAAGATGAGTGGCTGAATGATGTTCAGCCTGTTTTTCCTGAAGAAGATGGAATTGATGTTGATGCATCACAACGTGAGCCGGAGATTAGGCAGGAAGAAAAATTTGATGAAGAATCAGTTCCTGAAAATGATGAAAAAAATTTAGAAAATACAACTGTTTTATATAATACTGATTCAGAAGAAATTAATCAGGTTGAAGAAAAAGATTCTGAGACTGAGGCTGAAGAAAAAGAATCTGAGATTGAAGAAGAAGATTCTAAGCTTGACAAAAAGGATTCTGATTCTGAAGTTGAGGGGTCTGATTCTGAAGTTGACAAAAAGGATTCTAAGGCTGAAGAAGAGGTAAAAAAATTACGACAAAATTTGGCGGCTCCATTAGAAGATGTACCGAAAAAACAAGGGGTTTTGGGACATTTGTTTAATTGGATTCAGAGAGTTGTGACAGCTAAGCCAGTTCCATTGAAAACAAGTGAAATAGTGAATGTTAAAAGTAGTGGAGGCTCTAGTAAAAATTTTTTAAGAATAGTAAAATTTTTATTGAGTATAGTAATATTTGTTGTATTAATTTTTATTATTTTTTGGGTTGGCGTGAATATAAAAATATTGGGTAATATTCCAAATTGGTTTAGAAATTTCCAATTTGGGACAGGTTCTCAGCAAGTAGTTGTGCAACAAGAAATTGTTATTAATAATTCTTTATTACGACAATGGGGAATTAAAACAGCTTTTGTAATTGGGACAAACCGTGGTTCAGCAAAAGACATGGTTACATCTTCTATGTTTGATGCTTATTATTTTGGTAAATTAAAAGAACCAACTGTCTATAAAGAAACGGGTATGACTGCGGCTTTCTTTTTTGGAGAGATGAAAGATGTTGTTGCAATAAAATCTCGTTTTGAAGTTTATGTAAATCTTTTGCAGCAATTAAAATTTTCCTCACAAGTAAATCTTGATCAATATTTAAATAGAAGTGTCAATCGTGTTCAGGCTTTACAGAAATTCTTAAATAATACTAAAACTTTAATTGTTCAAGGGAATATTAAATTACAAGAAATGAAATCAATTATTGATAATTATACTGTTTCCATTAATAGTTTAAATCCTGATAAACAAAGATATAATACTGATTTTTTTACTTATATGGAGAAAGGTAAGGCTGATGCTGCCTCCACTTTACTTGATAATTATATTGTTGTGGCTCAAAAGGGAGTGGAATTAAAAGCTCAGCGATCAGCTTTACAAAAATTAGTTATGGATTATATGAGTTTATTGAAATTATTGACATTAAGAGATGATGCTGTTCAATCTAATTTTGATGCTTTGGTGAAAGGTATTAAAATAAAAGAAGTGCAGGGTTCTGGTGTAAATATGATTCAAAAATAAAGTGACATGGCGATTTAAAAGAGTATATATATACTTTATATTTAGAGTTTTAATTTATGATGATCAAAGCACAGAAATATCGTGATCAGTTAGAGCAATATTTTGCTTCTGAGGAAGATCAAAAACTTTTAGAGGAGTTGCTTGGTCATGCTGCTTATTTGTATGAATCTTTATATCGCTATTCTGGAGAATCTTATTTTTTACGTTGTCTTCGTTTTACAGTAGATAAAATCTTACCTCTACATCCTGATAAAACTATGATAATGGCATCGATTTTGGTAAGTGCATGTTATTCATCTCGCTGTGATTTAGATAAAATTAAAAAATTATTTGGGAAAGAAGTATGTGATCTGGTTACAAGTTTGGGGAAAATTAATGGAATTAAATCACGTTATTCTTTTTCTGATAATAGAATTATATCAAAAATGTTTTTAACTTTAGCAAAAGATTTTAGAGTGATTTTGATTCGGTTGGCGGAAAGAATAGACAATGCTGAAACTTTAGAATATAAAGGGGTAGAAAAACAAAAAGCGAATGCTCGTGAAATTCTAGATGTTTATGTGCCGATTGCTTCACGTTTGGGACTTTATGAATATCAATTGATTCTTGAGGATTTGGCTTTTCGTTATGTCTACCCACGTGAATATGATGTGGTGAAAAGGGATGTTGATGAATATCTTGTAAAAAATTTACAAGATATTGAAGTTATTAAAAAAGAATTAAAAAGATTTTTAGAAGAAAATAATATTAAAGTTGAAGTGTCCGGACGATTAAAGAATCTTTATAGTTTATATAAAAAACTTAAAAAAAAGACATCTACTTTAGATAAGCTTTATGACGTTTTTGCTTATCGCATCATATTACCTACCAATGAAAATTTAGAAACAGATTCCAAGGAGGATTTGGAGAAACTCTATGCAATTTTAAGTTTATTACATAAAAAATATAAATATCTTCCCGATCGTTTTAAGGATTATATAATAAATCCCAAGAAAAATGGTTATCAGAGTTTGCACACGGTTGTAATTGGTTTAGATCTTGGAGATTCTAAAAAACCTGTAGAAATTCAGATTAGGACAGATAAAATGCATCATTATAGTGAGAGTGGTAAGGCTTCACATTGGCTTTATAAAGAGAGTCAGCATCAGCCGATGGATGAGGATTTAATGAAAGCATTAAAGGAGTTAAAGGGTAATAAATTTAGTAATGATAGAACTGCTGCGCTAAAAATAGATTTATTTCCTGATCGTATTTTTGTTTTAACTCCTGATAATTTAGTAAAAGAATTGCCAATGGAGGCAACTCCCGTAGATTTTGCTTATAGTATTCATTCGGATATTGGGCATGGTTGTTATTTGGCAAAAGTGAATGGGCAGGTTGTTTCATTGGATCATGCTTTAAAAAGTGGTGATATTGTGGAAATAGTTGCTAATAAGAAAATGGATCCAAAATTATCATGGTTGTCTTTTGTGAAAACTCATAATGCTAAAAATAGGATTCGTAATTATTTTCGAGGGATGGATGATGGTGATTTAATTATCTTGGGTAAAAATAGAATTAATGAACTTTTAGATAAGTCAGGACTGGCTCAATTAGATGAAAATTTAACATTGTTGAAAAAATATTCTTCTAAAAATCTTTCAATGAAAGAAAGGGAAATTCTTTTAAAAGAAGTTGGCAGTGGGAAATTAACTGGAAGGCAGGTGTTTAGAAATGTGATGGGACTTTCGGTGGAGGCGTTTTTAAAGAATAAAGAGTTGAAAAATCGAGCTGTAAAATCAATTTTACCTACTAAAAAATCACGTGGTAAAAAAGCTGATAATTTACTAATTATTGGTGGAGAAGAAAATATGCCTTATCGAATGTCTAATTGTTGTAAAGTTAAGGTGACTGATGATATTGTGGCTTATATAACTCTATCTAAAGGGGTAAGTATTCATAAGAAATCTTGTAAATTTATTAAAACTGCTGATCCGAATAGAATTCTGGAAGCATATTTAAAAAGTTCTAAAACAGAAAAACATGTGAATTTTAAAGAATTTCAAGTTTCATTACTTTTGGATATTAAAAAAAGAGAAGGGCTGGTTACTGATTTAGTAGATTTTTTAAATAATCAGCAAATTCCAATTGTGAGCATGTCATCAATAAAAAGACGTATGGATAAAGAGACTAAACAATTAGTATTAAAAGTGATTGATGAGGAACAATTGAATAATATTAGTAATTATATTGGTTTACTTGCAGGGGTGGAAAAAATTACACGGATATAATTGATTGGTTTTATTGAAGTGCGAAAAGTATTCTTTCAGACTTAATTTCCTGTTGAATATGGAAATTAAATAAGTGACGAGAAATGGTTTGTAATTTAATTAATTCTTTATTTTTTAAATTAATTTTGAGTTGATTGAAATTTGCAGTGGCTAGGTAATTTAATAATTTTAATATGGGAAATGTTATTGAAATTAAACTGGTTGGTAGTTCGGTTTGAGCGCAATTACCACAAATTAAGAAATGATCATTTTGTAAATATATAATTTGGTCTATTGGCCAATGTTGATGGCAGAGTGGACATGAATCAAGATCTGGTAATAGTCCAAGTTTATCTAATAATTTAATTTTAAAATGTTCTAAACTTAGGAGTAAGTTGTGACTTTTTTCCAAACTATTTAAACAATCGAGAATTAATTGAAATAAAATAGCGTTTTCTTCAATACCATCGGTTGATCGATAAATAATTTCAGCAATTACCTGTGCAACTAAAGTGCTTTGAATATTATCTTTAATTGGGGTGAAAGTATTAATTGCCTGACATTGAATTAATAAATAACGATCTAATTTTTGATATAATTGAATATTAACTAAATTAAGAATATCAATATGACTGCCCTTGGTACTTAAAATTTTTCGAGAACTTTTTGAAATAATTTGAAATTTTCCGAGATGAGGACTGAACATTGTTAATAGAAGGTCATTTTCACCTAGAAATTTTTTTTTAAGAATGATAGCAATTGTATTTTTGTATCTGCTTTCGCGCATTTGTTTTTAAGGACTAATTAGTTTTGATTTTAAATGATGCTCTACGGTGATAAAGCTGCCAATTAAGCTAAGGATAATGGTGATTAAAAGTTCTTGAAAAAAGAATTTAATTAAACTGAAATTTTGTAAGGTTTGTAAATATTGAAAATTGCTTGTTCCTAAAAAATATCCTGCTATAGCCAGTAAAATGAAACTTGTGATTACCGCGAAAATAGCATAAAAAGAAGCTTCAATTAAAAATGGTAAACGAATGAAGAAAGGAGTGGCACCAACTAATCGCATAATATAAATTTCTTCACGGCGAGTATAAATAGTGAGTTGAATAGAACTGATAATAATTAAAGAACCACCGATGATAAAAATAAATATGACCCAGAAAATCAATTGATTGACGAAATTGTTGATATTAACCAGATTTATTGCGGTGTTAGAGAGAATAGATTGCTCATTGCGGCTTTGGCTACTTTTAGGAATAACAATTTCGTTTTTATAGGGAGAATTTTTAATTGCATTGATAATATTTTGGAAAGTTTCTGCTTTTTTAGTAGTGATAGATAAAGAAGGTGGAAGGGGATTTTGGATATTGAATTTGCGTAGGAAATTAGTGGTGTTGGGATAGGTTTTAGAGATTTCTTTGAGGGCTTCGTTTTTAGAAATATATTCTACATTTTGAACACCAGATATTTGTTTAACTTGTTCTGTTAAGCTGATTGCATCGTAATAACTGATATTGTCTTGTAAATATAAAATTAAATCGACTTTTTGATTTAAATTAGAAAGTGCTTGTCGAGAAATCATATTTACTGCCAGAATACTGTTAAAAATACAAATCATAATACCTACCACAAGAATTGTGGCAAGAGAAAGCGATTTATTTCTCCATAAATTAGTGCTTGCTAATTTTAGTCCCTGAAAAAATTCCTGAAAAAGATTTGGGCTGATTGTAATTAATTGATTTTTATTTTTATTTTTATTTTTGGACATGATTAACTGAATTTTGTTAATTCCTTATTACAAAGGATTCTGCTAATCTCGATTTGCTGTGGCAAATCGAGATTAGCAGAATCAGAAGATTTATTCTCTTTAGTGATTTTTCTTTTGATTAGAGAGGATTTATAAACCGCCGGGAAATATGCTTGGAGGCGAATAATTTGGCAATTTAGATTATTTTTAATTAATGTTTTGTTGAGTGTTTGTGTAAAAATAAATTGGTCATAACCAAGAGCAATAACATTGGGTTTGTAATCAAGAATTACTTGATGTTTATTTTTATAATGACCTAATATAATCAAATCGGCGATGCCAAGTTTTTTAATGGTTTTAATCCTTTGTTTTTCAGAAAAGCTGGGTTTATGTCCTTTGGTGGAGCAGATTGTGGCATCGCGGGCTACTATTACAATCAAATAATCTCCTAATTCTTTGGCTTGTTTGAGATAATATTCATGTCCGGCATGTAAAAAATCAAAACTACCGAAAGTCATGACGATTTTTTTATTTTCAGGAATATTTTTTCTGTTCCAAAATTTCATGATATTTGCATTAAAAAATGCGAATCTGTTAAAGTGGACTTTAAATACGATTCGGGATGAAAATGTTAATATAAAGTAGAATTAGAAGCAAGCTTAACAGAGTTAAGCCGATTAGAGTGTAAATTAAATTTTTATGTGGACTATTAGAGGCAATTTTTATGTTGCTTAGTCCATAACTGGCTGCAATAATTGCAAATGGAATATCTAAAACTTTATTAATAATATTACTTATTGGCAATAGGTAGCTGTTTGAAGCCATTAAACCAGTTAGGATATGTGTTCCCCCCAGTAATATAAAAAATATTAAGGCAACTTGTCGGATAGGTGCGAAAAGATCATTATTTTCATAGGTTGTTTCGTTTGTATCTAAACTATTTTCCACACTTTGCAACTGTTAAGAAGTTTGTCTTTGAATTAAATTTATTATAACTTTTTTTTCTTAAAAAGCCAGCTAATCTCAATGTTTTTTGGGCTTGTCTTTGTATGGCAAATAGGTAAAATTATTTTGTTGTAAATATTATGTCATGTCTGAAGAAAAGAAAATTATCACTCCAGAAAAGGTTAAATATATTGGGGAATTAGCTAGAATTGGTTTAACTAATGATGAGTCTGAAGAATATTCTGGACAAATGAATTCAATTTTGGATTATATGAAAATTTTAGATGAAGTTGATATTTCTAATGTGGAACCTACAACACAAGTAACAGGTCTGACTGGTGTGATGCGTGAAGATGAAGTTAAGTTTTTTGCGGATGTGGATAAACTTTTAAAATGTTCCCCTTTACCGAAAATGGCGCATCAAATAGCTGTGCAATCTGTTATTAAAGAAGAATAAATGGAAAATTGGACTATTGCCAAATCATATCAGGCTTTTAAAGATAAGAAAGTAAAACCGAGTGAAGTTGTCGGTGAATATCTTACTGAAATTGAAAAAATAAATCCGGATTTAAATGCTTATTTAACAGTTGCAAAAGAATATGCTTTAAATCAAGCTAGGGAATCTGATCAAAGATATGCTACTGGGAAAAATCTTGGACCTTTGGATGGATCTTCTGTTGCAATTAAAGATATTATTAATACTGCTGGAGTTTGTTCGACTTCTGCTTCTAAAATGTTGGAAAATTTTGTGCCGCCTTACGATGCTACCGTGATTTCTAAATTAAAAAATTCAGGATTGGTAATGTTGGGCAAAGCTAATACCGATGAGTTTGCTTGTGGTAGCTCAACAGAATATTC
>CAZGKO010000009.1:31565-32371 GCA_964526005.1 uncultured Candidatus Peribacteria bacterium | reverse complement strand
TCATTTTTTGGAGTAACAAAAAATCCATGGGATAAAAGCAGAGTGGCAGGAGGATCAAGTGGCGGGCCGGCGGCGGCGGTTGCGGCTAATTTAGCGGTATATGGAATTGGGACTGATACAGGTGGGTCAATTCGTCAGCCCGCCTCATTTTGTGGTGTTGCTGGTTTAAAAGTGACTTATGGAAGAGTTTCTCGTTCAGGTGTGACAGCGATGGCCTCTTCACTTGATACAATAGGTCCTTTTGCTAAAACTGTTGAAGATTTAGCTTTGATCTTACAATCAATAGCTGGGAATGATCCGGCTGATTCAACAACTTCTTTAGTTGAGGTTCCAAATTATTCTGAGAATTTAACTAAAGGGGTAAAAGGTTTAAAGATTGGAATTCCTAAGGAATATTTTACCGATGGACTTGATAAAGAAATTGAAAAAAGTGTACGGATGGCAATTGCTGAATATGAAAAAATGGGAGTTGAATTGATTGAAGTTAGTTTACCTTATACTAAATATGCAGTAGCAATTTATTATATTATAATGCCGGCTGAACTTTCGGCAAATTTGGCTCGATATGATGGGATTAGATTTGGATTGAAATCGCAACAGGATACGAAAGATATTATTGATCAATATTATAAAGTGAGGGATGAAGGTTTTGGTGATGAAGTGAAAAGAAGAATTTTAAGCGGAACTTATGTGCTTTCTGCAGGGTATTTTGATGCTTATTATTTGAAAGCACAAAGGGTTAGAACTTTAATTATTCAAGATTTTGAAGAAGTTTTTAAGAAATGTGATGTATTGATGGCTCCAGT
>CAZGKO010000009.1:0-31555 GCA_964526005.1 uncultured Candidatus Peribacteria bacterium | reverse complement strand
GTTCAAAATCTAATGATCCTTTAGATATGTATTTGGAGGATATTTTTACTATTCCAGCTTCAATGGCAGGTTTGCCGGCACTTTCTATACCTTGTGGGTTTTCTTCAGAAAATTTACCGATTGGTTTACAAATTATTGGTCCTCAATTTAGTGAGGGGCAATTATTTAGGGTAGCGGCGGCTTATGAACAGGTAACTGATTGGCATTTAAAAATTCCAATATAATAATTAGATTAATGAAGGATGATAAGCAAATAAAACAAGTGTTTTTATTCGCCGGAGAAGATAATTTTTCAGCGGTGGAAAAGGCTAATTTATGGAAAGAAAAATTTCTAAAAAAATATGGAGAGATGAATTTATTGATTTTGGAAGGAGATAAATTACGTTATTCTGATCTTGAACAGGCGGTTTTAACTGCACCTTTTTTAAGTGAGAAAAAATTAATTTTGGTTCGTGATTTTTTAGGAAATATAAAAGAAGAAGATCGTAAAAAGATTGTTGAATTGATGGATCGAATTCCGGAATATACAGTTTTGGTTTTTTTGGAGAATAAAATTCCAGATAAAAGAATGGTTTTATTTAAAAAATTAGAAAAAATTGGGAAGGTGGATTGGTTTTATTCTATGAAAGAGAAAGATTTACTGATTTGGATTGTAATGCGATTTAAAAAATCTGGTGTAGAAATTGGACGTACTGAAGCTCAATTATTATTGGAATTGGTTGGTACTAATTTATGGTTTTTGGATAAGGAAATTCAAAAATTATTGTTATATGCGGATGGTGCTTTAATCAATGCGATGATGATTAAAAAGTTGGTTACGATAAATTTATCTAGTTCGATTTTCAAAATGACCGATGAACTTGGAGCTAGAAATTTGCGGGAGGTTTTGCATATTTTTAGACTTTTGGTGGGGAGTGGAGAGGAAGTTATCGGGATATTTTTTATGTTAGTACGTCATTTTAGAATTATGATACAGGTAAAAGATTTGGTGATGAAAGGAATGAGAGTGGGGGATATTGCTCGGCAGATTAAATCGCATCCTTTTGTAGTTAGTAAAATGATAGGGCAAATTAAAAATTTTTCTGATCGAGATTTGAAAATTATCTATGCTAATCTTGCTAAAATTGATTATGATTTTAAAACTGGTCGAATTAAGATTTCAACTGGAGATAGTTCGGAATTTGAACGGATTATAGAATTGATGATTGTAAAACTCGCCCAATAAAATTATTGGGCGAGTTTGTGTATGTGATAAGAAAAATTATCTAGCGATTTGGCTTTGGGAAAGTGAACCTAAAATATCACTGAATCCGGCTGGAGGATTTTCAATAATTCTTTGATCGTAACGAACCGTGATTGATCCTTGATTTTTAGCAGGTGATCCTGCGGCAATACGATTGTTGAATAAGTCTCCGATATCTCCAAACAGTGAACCGTAAATGGTTAAAGTTTTATCTGATTGAACTCCATTGTTTTTGTTTTTGTTTCCAGAAAGAATTAATCCTCTTCCATTATCTTTGGTGTTGATTGCTATATATGCTCCTGATAAAGTTTTAACTGATGGATCAATTATAATATTGCCATTGATTACTATTACTCCAAGAGATGCAATATCGCTTGATTTATTTACTGTGCCTGGTCCATAAGTTATATTACCAGCAATATATAGATTTGCATTTTTTACAATAATTGTTTTGGCACCCTGACCATCTTTGATTTCCATACCATTTAAAGTTACATTTCCTTTTCTCATGGAGCCATCATAGAAATAAACAGAAGAATTGGTTAAATTAATAGTTGTAGAATTGGATGGTGTGGACCAGCGGGTTAATATATTGATATTGGTAGTAATGGCTTTTTGAATATCAGCTTTTGTCCAAGCGGTTCCGGGCAAGAGACCAACTTCACAAATTTGGCTGGAAAGTTTGGTGAGATCAGCTCCATATACTTTTTTTAGTGCATTGATTGTGGCTTTTTGTTCTGGAGTTATAGGTGAGTTAGTTGATTTGTTTAAAAAGAGTTTTTTAAAATCATTTTGTCCTGCGGAACAAATTTCGTGATTAATAGTTACAAAATGTGATTCACCTGTTTTAGCTAGATTTTCAGATATGGCTTTGATCGGTTTAATGATTAATCCACTTGTATTTTTATAAGGATAACATTTGGAAATATCTGTTCCGTATTTGAGATTTCCTTCAGTGAATATGTCACCGGAAGCTCTGGTTAAAAGATAAGGGCAAATAATATCTACATTGGTGTCATTAGAAACGATTGGTTTGGAGGGAATGCTAACAGGTATACAAGTCCATTGGCTTTTCCCTTTTGAGTTAGTGATTTTGGTACAAGTTTCCATATCAGTCAATTTAGATATATTTTTAAATGTTTCTTTACAATAATTTCCAGTTTGACAGTCTGATAATGTGAGTGTGGAATTCATATTACCTTGATAGCTGATTGTGATTGGATTGGAACTGTGAATACCATTTATGATAATTTCTTTTTTGTTGGGGTTTATTTGATAGCATGCATTCCCGTTGGAAAGATCAGTGTTATTACAATAATTATAAGTATTGTTTTGTGATTTTACTGTAAATTGCTTATTGAAGCTGATGTCTCCTGAAAAAGTTGATTTTTTGTTATTTGTCGAATCCATGTTGCCAGCGATTTTCCCACTGAAAGCAGGGTCGGTAATAGTTGCGCTCATCCATTTTCCTTGGAGATAATTATTTGGTGTAAATATTATTTTGTAAAATGGCGCATTTGTATTTGTAGGTGTATTTGTATTTGTAGCAGAATATGTTATGGATTTTGTATAAATTCCGTTTAAGAATTTACTTACTTCTTTTACTAAGGTTGGTACATTGGTTTCATGATAATTTGCAGAACAAATTAAACTGTAATTTGGATTACAATCTTGAACATTTAAGTTGAATGATTTATTAGTAGGAGTAGTTTTGAGAGTAACACATGTTCCGGAATCTTGGGTGTTGCCATTATTAAATGTGGTGTTGATTCCAGTTATATTCCAACAAAGATTTTGATTTGGTTGTGGATTTGTAACGCAATATTGATTACCAGTTTTCTTAATGGTTGGGGGGGTATTGCAAATATATTTCTTTATAGGAGTAATTACTGGATGTAATGCGATTTGACAAGCTGGAGAAGAAATATCTAAGTTATTACCAGCATTATTTAAAAACACATCAATGCCTGTTGTTGGTTTCCCAGGGGTATAAGTGATAAGTCCAGTGGAATTTAAATTATCGACTGAAGTGGAATGAGGATTTGTTCCAGTGCTGTTAATTCCGCCGTCAAATCTCCCTGAATTGTCATTAGTTTTAAATTCCACTTGTCCAGTATATTGTTTACCTGATAATAAGGCTACTCTAGCTATCATGGTGCTGATATGCGTGGTTCCGCTGGAATTAATATTACTGAATGGTTCCGGCTGATAATCTAAATCAATATATAAACATTTATCTTGCTGATTGAGTGGAGGAGTGAAGAAAGACGATTTAGCGTGACAAGATGCCGAATCCTGAATATTTTGAGGAATAATAGTATCAACACTGAACCCTCCGGATTGATTTGAACCTGTTGGTACTCCATAAAAATATTTACAGAAACTTGGAACAGTTTTACTTGCATTGTCGATAATCAAAGGACATGATCCCGGATGGAGCAATTCATTAAGTGGATTTCCAACTAGTTTTCCATTTCCATTTTCAGTCCAAGTAACCATATTAATAGGATTTCCCTTATTGGTGAGAGGGTTGACTTGTAAATTATAATTGGTTCCGGGTTTTAAAGTTGGATTATTATTTAATTGTCCATTAACATTTAGATTAATATTTGCACAAATTTCTGGTTGAGTTTTTGGAGGGATTTTAAAATCTGCTGAACATTGGCTTTTTGAATTGATTGGAGCGGAAGTTTTAAAACTAATTTCATCACCGGAATTGGCGTTTGTGTAATGATAAATACATTTAGATGGAGCGTCAGTTACTTGGTAATGGAATAAATTAATAGATTGCTGTGATTTAACTGGATTTGGACAAGTTGAGGCATTGCTTGATTTTTGAGTTAAAATCCCTTTGCCAATTAAATCGAGACTATATTTATCGAGACTGGATCCATCGGTATATTTAGAGCTGGCGGCATTAATTCCGAAATCATAACCATTTCCAGATTTAAACTGATTGAGGCTTGTAAAATCTTGAGTATTAATTGTTGGAACCAATGTGGAGCAAATTTTTAATGGGGCGGGCGGAATGATCTTATTTATTTGACAAGTGGCAACATTATCACTGGGGTCAGCAATTAATGTAATATGGTCGCCACTATTTGGTGTATAAATATATTCACAGGAAACAGGAGTAGATTTAACGGTGAATGTAGAGGTTGAAGGGTTATAAGTTGCACCAATTGCTGAACAATTGGTGGCATTAGTACTTGCAGGATTGACTTTGCCTACTCCTTTTGCATTTGTAACATTAAGTTTGTATCTTTGTATTGGTGTGCCATCGCTACGTTTGGAATTGGTTTGATTGATTTTGATAATATAAGAGTTGCCAGCAATTAAATTAGTTGTGGGTTTTTTGGTTGTTTGATTGAGAAATGTGACGGTTAAAAGTTGGCAAAGTGATTGTGCTGATGGAATTAATACAGTGGCTTTACAAGTAGGGAATGTTTTCCCATTTTTACTTTGTCCTTGAACTGTGATTAAGGTTCCACCCGGTCCTCCAGAATACCAAGTTTTATTATCGGTTTTTTCTAAAAAAGGATTTTGTGGGGTGACTTTTATTGTGGGATTATCTTTAAATCCTCCATATTTGATAAAATCGGGCAGATTATTTATAACTTTGGTATTGTCGGGTGTTATATTTTTCTTTAATTCAGAAGGGGTTGGTGCGCGGAAAATATCGGTTGCTCCAAAATTAACTGGAATTAAATTAAAGTTACTTTTTTTAACAATGCTTGTGGTAATCGGAGAAATATTATATAAATTAGTATTATCTTGAATAATAAAATTTTTCATTGCATTGATCGCCCAATTATTTAAAGCTTCGGTGGCTGTCCATTTATAATTTAAAGGGATGGATTTATTGGTCGGAGTAAAATGTGGGGTAACAGTGAAATTGATCGGAGTATTAGCTTTGATATTATTTGGTGAAATGGTTAAGTTAACGCACATTGTTGGGGGTGCAGCTGGTTTTTCCCAAACTGAAACTACTGAACCAATCGGAAACCAAAACCATTCTTGTTGCCCGAAAGAGCCCAATTTTTCTGTTGCATAATTATGTCCTGCAGGGGTGGGAACTGGACACCATTTGGTGTAATCTCCTAGTTTAGAGCAATATTTATTGAAATTTCCGTAATTCGGTCCGGATGAATTTACTGAATTTTTTAAAATCGCATAATTTCTGATTAATATTCGTGAAGTGGTAGTTGCTGACCAGATTGTTTTATTATTATTTTTAGTGAAAAAAGTAATTTCTGGATCGAATTTTCTATAGAGACTGTTGAAATTGGTTAAATTTACGTTACTTCCTGTGATTTGTGAAATAATAGAGTTTAATCCTTTATTATTTCCCCAACGTTGAGGTCTTTGTGTTGAATTATTGGTTCCAAATTTCCATGTAATAATGCCAGTGGTTTTGTTGAAAGATATTTTAGTTCCACCATATAAACCTTTAGCTGTGCCATTACAATCTAAAAGATCATTTGCATTACCTTTATATGAATTTGGTGCCGGTGTAATACATTTTACACTATTTAAATTTATATTTTTGAGTGCGTCTGATTGTAATTTAATCTCAAATTTATCGATAAGAGATTGGTAATAATAATCATCTTGAAGAGAACTATTTATATAAGCATGAAGGTGATCAACTTTAGGAATATTTTTTCCGTTAGCACCTGATAGGAGTGGATTTTCAGATTTTTTTGGAGGTTGATTATATGAAGCACCGTATGGCGTGCGTGATTTACATGTGGATTCACTTAAATAATTAATATAAGGAGTTTCTTGATTTCCATAAATGGCTGGGCTGGTTGCGCTAAAAGGATAGACCGCTAGACTACAAGTGGGTAAATTTAGTTTTTCAACTGCTGCATTGGCACTTATAGGGATTAAAATTAATCCGATCGCAAGCATGAATTGAAAAACTAAATTTATTCTTAATATTTTTTTCATGATGTTTTTTATTTTTAATTATGGTGAGTTGGGAGTTGGTTCAGGTGTTAGGTGCCTTGTTTGGTTGGTGTGGAAGGGGGGGTTGCTGGTGGGTGTTGATCAGCTGTTGGGGTTTGTCCTGTTCCTGGTTTAGGTTTAGGTTGTCCTCCACCTCCACTACTACTTTTAGTTGTCGGGGCTGGTGGGGTGATGGCGAGTGCGGCAGCAACACCAATGGTTGAATATTCAACTTGGTTGTGTGCTACAGTAGAAGCTGTTGCTTGCCCATAAGCAGCCCTTAATGGAGAAGTGGCTGGCATTTTAGAAGTACGATATTGCAAGTCAAATCCTTCATTGATCCAATTGCTATAATTGGCACATTTTACATAAACACCATCTTGAATATTGAGTGTAATTTTAATTATGAAATCAGGATCGTGGTTTAAGGTATAATATTTATCACCTCTGTCTTCTGCTTTTCGTAATCCTTCTAATAAATTTTTAAATTCAAAAATAGCTTTTGCAGAAAGTGTATTAAAGGTTAAATTGCGACGATTAGCTGCTAATCGAATGATTTCATCTCTTACTCCCGGGTTAAATATTTTTTGACTGAGAGGATTTTGGAATAAATTCATAATTTTTAAACTCAAATCAGATCCCAATAATTCGGAAATATTTTCTTTTTCATTATTTAGTGTTTCAGTGTTACTGGTCGGGATGATCCCGTTATTAGGGAGTGGACTGTTTTCTTCAAGAATTAATCTGGCAAGATCGGCTTTAGCAGAGTTAGGGTTATCTCTTAGTGTTTTTGAATAATCGTTACTGGCACCAATCATTTTTTCCTTTTTTAATGCATCACCAGAATAAATTGATGCACGGAAACCAAGAATACCGAGAGTTGCAACTACGGTTGAACTACGGTCAATTTTATTTAATTCTACAATTTTTTGTGGATTTGGGTGATTAGCGTTAATATCTTTCATACGATTCAAAGCAATTCTACCTAATTGATCTGCATTTCTAATGATATAACGAGGATCGTCGTTATGATATTTTTGGTGATTTTGTTTAATTAAATTTTCAAATCTGGTTTTAACAATTTGTTCAGTTCCTCTTAAATGTGCTGATAGTGCTTTTTGTAGATTTTTAAAGTTGTGACCTTCAGAGAAACTGTTATCGAGAAGTTGTGTCCGAATATAATTGAGTTCTCCAATACTTGGTTTCTTATTTTTATGACTGTTTTTCCATTCTTTAATAATTAAACCATTTAATTTAAAATAATTTCTTGAATTAATTTCAGCAGTACTTAGACGACGATATTTAATTGGATATTTGTGAATAAAGTATTTAGAAAATGTATTGGCACTCTTGTGATCAATATTACCTTTTTCGCTTTCATTAATAGTTAATTTTTTGAAATTATCGTTAAATTTTTGTGAGTTTGTTGGAGCATTAGATTGGTTTTGATCGGCTAAAGTTTCTTCATCAACGTGCCAACTTTTGCGCATATTTTTGTTATAGGAATAAATTCCGCTGGTTGGTGGTTTTTCCTGAGAATCAAAACTGAATCCGTTTTCATAACGCCAAACTCCGTCACCTCTGGCAGAAAGTAATTTAGGAGCATTTTTATAAATGTTTATAGCGGAAGTGAGAGGAGAGTCGCTAATGGTAATAATAGAATGATAAAATGCCCCTTGTTTTTTAAAAGGATATGTATAATCGGAACGAAGAATGGTTAAATTGCTTTTAGGGTTGAAATCGGAACCAATATAAATTTTTCCATTATGAAAAATTAAACCGGTATTTCTACATTGAGGATCAATAGCAATATCATAATTTGTATTTTCATTTCTATTCATGATTTCTAATTCAAACATCCTTATTTTTCGATCATATTGAACTTTAAGATGAAGTGGACCAAGAATTTTATTTAATGTCTTTTCTAACTCTGGAATATTTGTGATTTTCCCATTTTCAATATGAGATGGAACACTATTTTTAGGTGATTGTAAAACCTCGTCCCCATTACGTGTATGAATTATTTTCCCACTATTTCTAAGATCTCGAATTGTAAGTTTGTCTTGTGGAGTAGCTGTACCTTTTTGTAATTTTTGTAATAATGAGAGTCTTTGGGCTACAGTGATTTGTTGATTGAGAGCTGCGGGAGTTTTACCGGGTATGGTGGCAGTTAAATTTATGATTTTAAAATTAACTCCACTACCAACTCCAAGAATAAATTTGCCACTATTATTCATACCGATACCAAATGAATGGCTATTTCCTGGATCATAATTGCTGATAATTTGGTTATCGAGATTATGTTTGAAAGTTTTGTAACCAGTAATCACAGTTTGGGCAGAAATTTCTGCAAATGGTTTCTTATTTGCGGAAGAAATCGCATTATGTAACCAAGGATTTTTACCAATAATTGTTTTTTTCTCTACAAGAGATTTGGCTTTTCTTAAAGCAGTTATAATTTTATCTAATCCGAAGCCTTTTTCAGCCGCTTTTTGAGCTTCTGCAAGTCTAATTTGCTGATTTGGTGCGCAACTGATTGTGAAACAGGGGAAGGGTATAACACCCCCTATCATTGCTACACCAAGAGTAATGGTGATTTTGGTGCCGCTTGTTCTTCCAGTCAAAGTGATTGGGATACCAACTCCATATCCAACTCCAATATCAACACCTTTTGTTCCGATATTTACTTCGGCACCGCCCCCTACCACTAAACTGAAAGGACCAAGATGAGGGGTTTTATATCCGATCATTGCTCCCACATCTACACCCGTTGTTATGCCAAGGCCGATGCCGGCACCACCTCCAAAATAAATTGTTCCATAATTCCCAAGTTTTACTGGTATAAGAACACCTGCTCCGAGAGTGACATTGCCGGTATTGAAATCTATGGCTGCTCCAAAATATAATGGTAAAACTTTTTGAATTACTTTTGGGATTTGTTCCTTTGGGATTTTAGCTTTTATTAATGCTTTTTTTAAAGTGTTGTAATCCTTGGGTGTAAGGTGATTTTTCCAAGAATTATATAATTCTTTTAACTGTTCTTTAGTTTTTTCATGTGATTCTTTTATTTTGTCATTATGTGAATCCAGAAATCCGTCATGAATCAGGTTAATTATTTCCGGATTATTTAATAAATATGCTAAACTGTTTACAGTTAATGTGGGGACAGGTCCATTAAAATACTTATTATATTCTTTTGTAAAAGTTCCTGGATGAGTGAGTGGACCACGGCTCACTGCTAGATCAATAAAATTATTTAATTTTTTCAACATTTTAGTTTCATTGATTTTCCCATTTTCAACAACTTCTTTAATAAATTCTCCATTGGCAAATTGAGGAGCCATGTATTGAGAAAGTCTTCCTTTGGTAGGTTTACCTATTCCAGCGTGAACATCTGCCCATGCACGATTTGAGGGGGTTAATGGAAAAATTTTATTAATTATGCTTATTAGTTTCCGTTGTTTTTTAAATCGAGTTTCGAAAAAACTTCTCGGTTTCGGTTGGGGGCAATATTTAAGTTCTTGTAACTCAGATAAAAATCGATTGCCAGCAATAATGATGTTATTAAATCTTTTCAAAAATGTGGGATCAATATTCTTATATTTTGGAGTACCATTTTTATCAAAATATTTTTTATATTCTGCGACGAAATCACTATATGTTGCGCGTGGGGTAACAGCATTACGGAACCACTTTATTATTTTATTATTTGGACTGTTATTTACATTAGTTAAATGGCTATCTGTAAAATGTTCATATTGATCGTAGCCATTATTATTTGGATATGGTTGTAATGATGGATATGTGAAAATACTAACGGTGTTAGTGGCCCAGCCGTCATCTAAAACAATACGATAGGCATGTCCTTCAAATATTAAGTTCACTTCAATCTTATCTTTTTTTGGCTCCCGCAAAGCTAATGTGGCACTGTTATAAGTATTTATTCCAAGTTTCTTTAAGAACCCTTGAACCAGTTTGTCAGATCCGGTTGGATTTTTAAGTTTTTTCCAAAAGTTACTGAATTTACTAATACCTTTAAGATGTTCTCTTGGAGTAATTTTTTGGGAATAAGATGGTAGACGAATATGTACAATGCTGTCTAAAAAATCTTCAAAATCAATTTGTGTATTGTCGCCCTTTGCAATTGCCTTTACAATAACTTGTCTTAATAAATCTGGATTTTTACTATATATTCCAAATATTGGTTCACTTTCAATAATACCTTTTAAAACTCGAAGATTTTTTAGAGTGCCTGCTACCCATGCTTTGCTCCATTCTGCTGGATCATCAATTAAAGCGATAATTGATGGACTCATTTTAAATTTACGAAGTTCAAGCGCATTAACTGGTATATTATGTATTAATCTTTCTTCAGATTGTTTTTTACGTTTTTCACGTTTTCTTTCTTGTGCTTGTCTAGACCAATCATCTGTTGTTTGAGCGGTTTTTCGTTTTTTTTCAAGATGGGTATCTATTAATAGTGAAATGTTATTACTATTAGATTTAATGCCTCCGTTTTTTTTTAAAAATTTAGCATATTGATCAATGGATGTATAATGTAGTGCACGCAGTCGGTTTAACTCCTCATTTTCTTTAAGATTTGGTTTTTTCCATTTATAAGGTAAATTAAGTGCAGTGGCAAGATAAGATTTAATGGGAAATTCTAAAGTTCTACGATACCCTCCTGCAGAAGGATATTGATGATTTATTTCTGGTGTTTTTTGTGAAGGTTGTGTTGGTGAATTGACTAATTTAACATGATAGCCATTAAAAATTTTAGCTCTTTCTTTGTTGCCGTTGAGATAATAGGCGTTCTTATCTTTTTTGAAGGCGGCTGTTCTAGTTTTTCCTCTTAAATCTGTAACTTTGATTAAAGTTCCAATTCTTTCATTTAAAATGATATTTTGTACTCTGATTTCTTTGGTCTCTTTTGCACCTTTCAAATCAACTAAACCGCTTGTGGGGTCATAATACCTGCTACGGGGGGCACCAGTGGCGAGTTGTTTTAAACTAATTTCAATGGGGAACTCTCTGAGTTTTGGTGTGATTTCTTTTGATTCTTTATTTAGGAATTTGACTAAACCGTTTTCCATTAATATTTTACTACACTTATTGTCTTTTAAGTCTTTCCAGAATTGTTTAATATCTTTACCATAATTTTGTTTGTTCAAAGTCTCTTCAATTGCGTTGCGAAGATTGGCCTGGAATAAGTTATCATTGTTTGCTAATTGTTTTAAGTCAGTGTCAAGGTTGCTAGTGAATGGTGTTTCTCTATTAATTGCATCAATATTTTTAATTGGGGGTTTTGTATCTGGATTGGGGGGGGTATCTGGTCTTCCTGAACCTGTTTCTGTTGCTAAAAAAACAAATCTACTTGGTAATAAGCTAAAAGAATTTTTGGGGAAGAGTTTATGAATATTATTAATTTCTTTCATATTTAAATTTTATTTATATTTATTTTTTTAAAGTTGTATTAATTTCAATTTAAAGATTTTCTTTTTGTTTAATTGCTTTTTTAAGTTCAGTTAATTGTTTTTTAGCGGTTTCAATATAACTTTTTCTTTCCATTTGTCTCTGCTTGTAAAAACTAGACTGGGCTTCAAAAACAATTGGTTGGGTATAAGGGGTTATATCAATTTTTGAATTATCGGATTTATAAAAATTGAGATGTCCATTTTCGATTTTTAATGTTTCACAGCCGATTTCTCCTATCTTTAACCAGAAATCTTTAACTCCGATTTCTGGAGAAATGTTTTCTGTTAAAGAATTTAATATTGCTTCCATATAGGCGGCAATATTAAATTTATCTTCAGGAAAAGTATTTTGTGCTAGGTCTTGGAGGCTGCTGATTATATCTGTTAAATTGAATTTGGCTTCACTTTTGAATCTTTGCCATACGTTTTCTTTTTCAAATTGTTTTTTAGTCCTGTCTGCAAAGCTATCACTTTTTTGAGCATTCTTTGTTCTTATCATACTTACTTATATAAATAAATCTTTAAATTATACCTTAAATTCGATTTTTCTGCAAACCGATATGGTGCTATACTCGGTAGGATTTTAAATATAAAAAAATATGCAAATAAATATTTATCAAAAAAATATTAAACTGAATGAGCGTCAAAAAGATTATATAATGGGCAAATTGGAAGCTTTAAGTAGATTTATAATTTTAGAAGATCCTTCTGTATTGGCTAAAGTGGAAATTGAATATCATAATAGTAAAATTTCCAATCAAGATATTAAGATTGCCGTAAATCTTGTTATTCCAAAACAAGATCTTTTTGCTGAATCTTTTTGTAAAACTGTTGAAGAGGGGGCTGATTTGGTTGAAGAAAAGCTTCGTAGTCAATTGGAAAAACTGAAAAAATAATTATTGTCGATGTTCCAAGTATCCACAAATTTGAAACAAGGTTTTTGGCAAGGATTAACAGAAAAACTAGTTTTTCTAATGCCATTGTTTTTTCCTCTTTATTTGGTAAAAGTGAATTTTGGTCCTATTCCTACTAATGTTTTAGAAATTATTATTGGTTTAACCGTATTGTTTTGGATAATAGCTAAAATCTGGAAATGTTTAAAAGAAGGTTGTTTTTTTAATTATAAAATGTGGTTAGCAGAGAATACTGGATTGATTTTTTGGGGAATTTTACTGTTATTTATACTTAGTTATAGTATAAATGTTCCATCTCAATATCTGCTTCGTGATGGCTCAACTGTTTTTGAAGCAAAAAGAATTGCTTTGGGGATTTTAAAGGGTTGGATTATTCTTCCATTAATTTATTTTTTATTTTTAAAAACATTCACAAAACAACGTGTTCAGTTAAAAACTAGTTTATATGCTTATTTAATTTCGGTATTACCTTTAGCTGTTTGGGGTTTTTGGCAATTTATAAGTGGTCATTTCATTACTCCCGATGCTCGGGTGTCAGGTCCTTTTATCAATGCAAATTATTTAGCAATGTATATGTCTCCAGCAGTTGTTTTATGCTGGATATTTTTAATTCGGGCGATTTTGGAAAAAGCTAATTTGAAAAAATTTCTAATTTGGACAATTTGTGCTTTATTTTTAAGTTTTGTATTATTAACTACTCAATCTTATGGTGCGATAATAGCGGTTTTTATAGGAATGGTGATTTATCTAGTTTGTAGTTTAAAAATTTTTAAAAAATATGAAATGGATAGAGAGAGATTATTGTCTAAAAAAATTATATTTTTATTGGCGGTATTGGGGTTTTGTGTGATTCTGGCGGCATCGGCTTTGTTTATTAATACTAAAAAATGGCAAGTTTTTACTGATGTCGCTAGTCGTTCATCTACAGCTGTACGAGTGCAAGTTTATGATGTGGCTTTTGGTTTAATTGAAAGAAATCCATTTTTTGGAATTGGTCTTGGACAATTTAAAGGGCAATATGATTTACATGCTGCACAAATTTTAGGACGACAACCTTATGAATTAGTTATGCTTCATCCTCATAATACTTTTTTAACTTTTTGGTTATATTTGGGCTTTCCGGGACTTTTACTATTTTTATATTTAATTTATATTGTTTATAGTTCTTATTTGAGAAGTGAAGATTTTGATATGAAATATTTTCGTTTAATTGGTATTACTCTTTTTACAGTAATGTTGTTGCATGGTATGGTAGATACCTATTTCTTTAAAAATGATTTGGCAATGTTGTTTTGGCTAATTTTGGCGATTTCTGTCTTGCCAAGAAAAGAAATAGAAACAAAAATAATTAAAATTTAAGCTAATGGATTTTTTAAAAGATTTATTCCCAGATCAAAGTCCGTTGCGACTGTTTTATCATAAAATTAAGGCGGTGATCGCGGCAATTGTTAATGGATTCCCATCTGGTCATATTGCAGTGATTGGGGTGACTGGAACTAAAGGGAAAACCACAACTGTAAATTTGATTGCTAAAATTTTGGAAGAAGCTGGATATAAAGTTGGTATTGCTTCTACAACAAATTTTCAGGTGGGAAATAGAAAGTGGGTAAATAAATCTAAGATGACCACTTTGAGTCCGTTTTTTTTGCAAAAACTTTTAAGACAAATGGTAGCTTCAAGGTGTCAATATGCTGTGATAGAAGTTTCTTCTCATGCTTTGTCTCAAAACAGGGTTTGGGGAATTAATTTTGATACGGCGGTACTGACTAATATTGGTGAAGATCATTTAGAATATCATGGTGGATTTCAGGAATATATTCGGACTAAGGGATTGTTATTTTCCAGATTAAACAGAGCTACTCGAAAACCGCAAATTTCAAAAATTTCTGTGCTTAATTCCGATGATGAGAATTTTGTCTATTTTGATCAATTTCTGGCTGATAACAAATATAGTTACGGTTTGAAAGGGGGGACATGTTATGCTACTGATTTAAAACTTAAAACTGATGGTGTCGATTTTGTTTTTCATGTGCCGAATAATCAGTCTAATTTATCAATCAGTTTGCCCGGTCAATTTAATGTTTATAATGCGGTGGCGGCCGCCACCGCATCCTTGGCGAATGGTATTAAATTGAAAATAATTAAAAAAGCTTTGGAAAAGGCTCACACTATTCCCGGACGTTTTGAACAAATACATGCGGGACAGTCTTTTGCTGTTATTGTAGATTATGCACATACTGAGCAATCTTTAAAACAAGTTTTGGAATTATATAAGGGAAGTACGGAAGGAAAGTTATATGTTGTATTTGGTGCAACTGGAGGTGGACGTGATATGGAAAAAAGATCGAAGATGGGGGCGGTTGCCGATCAATTGGCTGATGTAGTGATTTTAACAGATGATGATCCTTATAGTGAGGATTCTATTAAAATTATTGAAGAAATTTCTAAAGGTATAAAAAGAAAAGAAGGACAATATTTTTGGAAAATCCCTACTCGTTATGAAGCAATTCGATTTGCTCTTTTAATTGCTCAACCTAAAGATACGGTGGTTATTGCTGGAAAGGGCGCTGAAACTGTGCAGATGAATGCTGGTCGTAAAATTGAGTGGGATGATCGAAAAGTTGCACGAGAAATTTTATCCAAACCATTGAATGTAGAACTTTAATTATGGAAAATGGATTTTTACTTATTGATAAGGAAAAGGGTTTGAATAGTTTTAAATTGGTTTTAGCCTTACGAAGGATTTTTAATCAGAAAAAAGTTGGTTTTGCAGGGACTCTTGATCCGTTGGCTTCAGGATTAATGATTTTAGCTTTAGGGGAATATACTAAACTTTTACATTTTCTTGAAAAAAAAGATAAAACTTATGTGGTGACGGTTGAGTTTGGAAAGATTTCAGATACTTTTGATTTAGAAGGTAATATTGAAGAAATAAAAGTGCTAAAAGAAAAAATTCCCAATCTTATTAAAATAAAAAAATTGTTAAAAGAAAAATTTAGTGGTGAAATTGAACAAATCCCTCCATGTTTTAGTGCTATAAAAATTGGTGGTGAAAAGGCTTATAAATTAGCTCGTCAAGGAAAGACAGTTATAATGCCAAAAAGACTGGTGCAAATTTATAATTTGGAAATTATTGAATATAACTATCCTTTATTGGTTTTGAATGTACATTGTAGTAGTGGGACATATATTCGTAGTTTAGTTGATGATTTAGGTCGGGAACTGGGGATTGGGGGTTTGGTAAATCAATTGAGAAGGATTTCAATTGATTCTTGGGATGTTAAAAATTCTTTAAAATTAGAGGAAATTAAAGTAGACAATTTAATTAAAGCAGTGAAATTTCTGAAGAATTTTGATGTTTTAGAGTTGACTAAATCTCAATATAAAATTTTGGAGCAAGGAAATTTTATTCAAACAAAGATCAGGAAATTTCATGAACCTTTTTTGGGATATTTCAATAATAAACTGGTTGGGATTTTAGAATTAACTAAAGATGGTAAAGAATTGAAATTTAAAAGAAAATTTAATATAGTGTAAGAGTTAATATAGTGTAAAAGTCATTAATAAAAATTTATGTTTTGGTTTTTAGTCTTACTATCCAGTTTTTTAATGACTTATGTTCTTTGCCGATTAATATTGAGTTTTTTCCCAAAATGGGGATTTTTAGATAAACCTGAAAAAGATCAATTTGGAAAAAAGCGTGGTCCGATTCCTTACCCTGCAGGTTTGGCTTTTGTGCTAACTTTTATTTTAATGACTTTTATTTTTGTTCCTTATAGCATTAAATATATGAGTGTTATGGTTGGAATTTTGATTATTGTAGGGATGAGTTTTTGGGATGATCGGAAAGGGATTAAACCGATTTATCGTTTGTTATTACAAATAACTGCTGCTTTAGTGCCAATTTTGTGGGGCGGTATTTTAATTGATCATTTTCATAATCCTTTAACGGGATTGGATTTTGGTATTATGTTTGGTCAATTTCAATTGGGTGGAAATGTATTGGCGGTATTGGCTATTATTATTACATTGATCTGGATTGTCGGTTTGATTAATATTTTTAATTGGGTTGATGGATTAAATGGGTTGCCTTCAGGGGTGGGAATGATTGCCGCTGTTGCATTTTTAATGCTTAGTCTACGGAATATTAATGCTAGTTATCAATTTGATATTGCGATTATGTCGATTATTCTCGTTGGTGCTTTGATAGCTTTTTTCCGTTTTGATTTTTATCCTGCGAAAATGTTGATGGGGGATACTGGTAGTATGTTTTTAGGATTTATTTTTGCAATTCTTGCAATTTATTCGGGTGCAAAGTTGGGGACAGCGATATTAGTGATGGGATTTCCGATTTTGGATGCGATTTGGGTAATTTTGCGTAGAATTATAAATAAAAAATCTCCGTTAAAAGGTGATCTGTATCATTTTCATCATCGATTGCTTTATTTTGGATTATCTATTAGGCAAGTTCTGTTGTTGATATATATGGTTAGTTTGATTTTTGGATTGGCTGCGGTTTTTTTAACTTCTGTATTGAAGTTTTGGATTTTTATTTTGATGATTGTGTTAATGGCTATGATTGGGTTTTGGGTTACTATTCATGATCAAAAAGTTGGTTAAAACAAAATAATGGAATTGAAGCGAGAGTTTTAATATTGAAAAATTAATGAAAGAGGGTTAAATAAGCGTATATACTTTAGTAATTTTTGGAGTATGAGTCAGGTGATTTCTGATATTAAATCGAAAGTATCAATTGAGGAGTTGGTTTCTCAATATGTTGTTTTAAAACAAGTAGGAAGGACTCTAAAAGGACTTTGTCCTTTTCATGCTGAGAAGACACCAAGTTTTATTGTCAGTCCAGATAAAGGAATTTGTTGGTGTTTTGGTTGTAATAAAGGAGGTGATATTTTTAATTTTTTGATGGAAGTTGAAAATTTAGAATTTAATGAAGTTTTAAAAGTATTAGCTGAAAGGGTTGGAGTTGATTTAGAAAATCATAAACTCGCAGATAGATTAAAGAAAAGTGATAAAATGTTGATGGTTGAAGTCAATGAAGCGGTCACTTCATTCTATGAGGAAAAATTATGGCAAACTAAAAAAGGGGATCAGGTTATGGAATATTTATTAACAAGAGGATTAACTGAACAAACTATAAAAATGTTTAAATTGGGATATGCTCCTGATTCATTTAGTGAAACAAATAATTTTTTATTAAAGAAAAACTTTTCCAAATCAAAAATAATTCAGGTTGGATTGGCTTTATCTAAAGATATATCAGGTAGTAGTATTTATGATCGTTTCCGTGGTCGTTTGATGTTTCCTGTAATGGATGGGTTGGGTAAGGTTGTTGGATTTGGTGGACGAGCACTAATTCAAGATCAGGAACCGAAATATTTAAATACTCCTGAAACTAAATTATATCAAAAAGGGAATTTGTTATATGGTTTTCAATTAGCTAAAAATAATATTAAAAAAAGGAATGAAGTTTTAATTGTGGAAGGATATATGGATATGCTGGCTGCTTTTCAGAATGGTTTAGATAATGTGGTTGCCTGTAACGGCACTGCTTTAACTCAAAAACAGCTTTCTTTGCTAAAGCCAATTGCTCAGACATTGGTGCTTGGTTTTGATCGAGATAATGCTGGACGAGAGGCTTCAAAACGGGCTTTTGAATTAGCATTGGAAATGAATTTTGACATTAAGGTATTAATTTTACCTGAAGGAAAAGATATTGCGGAATTTTGTCAGAAAGGATCTATAAAAATTCAAAAAATATATGCTCAGAGTCCTCTTTTTATTGAGGCATTATATCAGGAAGTTATAAATAAATATGGTCATCAGTCTATTTCGGAGAAGCGAAAAATATTATCTGAATTTGGTCCATATTTATTAAAAATTAAAAGTTCTATTGAAAGAGATGAATATATTAAAAGAATAGCTCTGGATTTAGATTTGATGGAGGTGCAGGTTTATGATGAAATTAAATTAAATTCAATGTCAAAAAACAGTGGATATGTACAGGCGAATGCAATTATAGAAGATGTGGGAAATATTGTGAAATTAGGACCTCAGGAGATTTTAATTGGGCTTTATTTAGAAAATACTAAATTATTTTTTAATAACAAAATAAATATTAGTCAAGATATTTTATCAGAAAATTTAAAAACAATTTACAATACATATCAAGAACAGTATACTCCGAAAGATAAAAAAGAAGTGTTGTTCAAACGTATTTGGGATGGGTTAACTAATGAGAATCAATCCTTAATTAGTTTAGTCACCTTGTATGTTGGTGAGAAATATGGAGATTTTAGTAATGAAAGTCTTCTCGATGAAGTTGATAAATTAGTGGAAAGAATTAGATATGATAATATTACTAATTTAAAAAGAAGATTGCATCGTGAATTACAGCACGCTGAAAAAGAAAATGATTCTCAATTGATAGAAAAAGTACTTCAAAAAATTAAAAAATTATCTTTTAATGATTAACTTTTAATCATGGCTAGAACAAAAAAATTTATAGTTCAACCGTCTGATGATATGTTGGCTCAATTTCCATCGGAAGTTCGTGACTTAGTAAAAAAAGGACGTGAGCATGGGTTTGTTTCTCATCAAGAGTTGTTACGTGTAATGCCTAATTTGGAAGAAGATATTCTCTTGTTGGATGAAATTTATGCTTTGTTTTTAGATTTAGGTATTGAAGTGATTGATGCTAAAGAAAAAATGCTGGAAATGAAAACGCCAGCTGAACTAAAAACAGTTAAAAATACAACAAAATCTTCTGCTAAATCAGTTGATCTAAAGGAAATTGCCAATGATTCAATTCGTTTATATCTTTGTGAAATTGGCAAAATTAATTTACTTTCCGCTAAGGAAGAAATAGAGTTGGCTCTTCGGATTAGAAAGGGCGATCAATCAGCTAAATCTAAATTAGCTGAATCTAATTTGAGATTGGTGGTCAGTATTTCAAAAAAATATATTGGTCGCGGACTTTCTTTCTTGGATTTGATGCAAGAAGGAAATATTGGTTTATTGAGAGCGGTAGAAAAATTTGATCCGGATCGTGGTTTTAAATTTTCTACTTATGCTACTTGGTGGATTCGTCAGGCTATTACACGTGCTATTGCTGATCAAGCCAGAACAATTAGAATCCCAGTACATATGGTTGAAACTATTAATAAGCTAACTCATGCTCAGAGACGTTTAGTACAAGAGTTGGGACGTGAGCCTGCCGTAGAAGAATTGGCTTCTGAAATGGATATGGATGTGAAGAAGGTGAAGCATATTTTGAAAATCTCTCAGGATATTGTATCATTGGAAGCCCCAGTAGGTACTGAAGAAGATAGTAAATTGGGGGATTTTTTGGAAGATAGTGATACTGTACAACCGGCAGAAGCGACTAATAGACAATTGATTAAAGAAAATATTTATGAAATGCTTCAATATCTTTCTCCTCGTGAAAGAAAAATAATTCAAATGCGTTTTGGATTGATAGATGGAGTTCAACATACTTTAGAGGAGGTTGGTCAAGAATTTGGTGTTACGCGTGAAAGAATCCGTCAAATTGAAGCAAAAGTATTGCAAAAATTAAAAGATCATCCTACTAGTAGTAAAATTAGGCCAAATTAATAATATATATTTTATAAAGTATGACAAAAGATAATAAAAAAACCACAATAGCTGTTATAGATGAGAAAAAGGTCACATTTTTAACTAAAGACGGTTTAAAGCAATTAAGGACTGAACTGGACCATTTGGAAAATGTAAAAAGGAGAGAAGTGGCTGGTAGAATTAAAGAGGCTGTTTCTTATGGTGATCTTTCAGAAAATTCTGAATATGAGGAAGCTAAAAATGAACAGGCGTTTGTGGAAGGTAGAATCCTTCAACTTAATGAGCAAATTAAATACGTGAAGGTGATTGATGAAGAGGCCGCTCATCATCAAGCTAGTGAACAAGTTTCAGTACAGCTTGGAAATACGGTTACAATTAAAGTTCTTTCAGGTAAGTGTGCTAAGCAAAAACATACTTATACAATTGTTGGTTCTACTGAGGCTGATCCGATTTCCGGTAGAATTTCAAATGTTTCTCCAGTTGGAATGGCTCTTTTAGATGGAAAAGTTGGTGAAAAATTAAAGATTGATGCTCCGTCAGGTGAAATTAATTATCAGATTTTGGCAATCGAGTAAATTTACATGTCTAAATTTTTTTGGAAGTTTATAATAAGACTCCTGGTGCTGTTGTCATTTTTGGTAACTTTGTTTGTTTTATTATTTTTAGCGAATGGTTATAGATTTGATTTAGTTAATAAAAATATTTTAGTAACCAGTATTATTGATTTAACTTATCCAAATAATTCTAAGGTTGATGTAAATTTAGATGGTAAAAATGTGGCAGATATGGTTCCGACTAAATTGTTTGGAGTTCATTTGGGAAAACATTTTTTAATATTGAATAAAAATGGATTTTCTTCTTGGAATAGAAAACTGGCAGTGCATGAAAATCTTGTTAATTCAATTAATGATATTTTCTTTTGGCCTAAAGATCTAAATAATTATTTAAAACTTGAGAAAGTTTTTAAAGATAATGAGAAAATTTATTTTACAAATCATTGGATTGTGGAAGAAAATGATGATTTCAAAAATATTAAAGCAATGCAAATTTCTGGTAACTTAAATTTTGGAGCTAATTTAAATCCTTTAAAGATAGTATGGAATCCACATTTAAAAATATTAGGAATAAGAGGTGATATTTTATCTTATAATATTGGAAGTGGAAAAGTATTTCACTATGATTTAAGGCAAAATCAAAAATTGATATTACCAAATAATAAATTATCACCTTTTGGTCATTGGCGAATTTGGTTTAATGGAAAAGTGATTTATTCTGGTGAATTAAATGGAGATAGTTTGAATATTAAGAAAAAAATAAATTTAAATTCTAAGATTGAGGCATTTCGCATTGTTAATTTTGGGAATATGCAGTTATTGAAAGTGGCGCAGAAAAATGGGAATTTCGCATGGTTTCATATGAGAAATAATAATTTGGAATTATTAACTGATAATGCTGTTAGTGGACCTGTATATTCTGATTATCAAGGTTTAATTTGGTTGGAAAAATCTGGTGCTGTGTGGCAAGAGAATCCTTTTGGTAAAAAGAATTTATTAGTACGATTAAGTGATAAAATTGATTTAATTGCTTGTTTTTCGGAAGAAGGATTACTTCTTTTTAAGCAAGATAATAATTATTATCTTGCTAATCGTTCTTTTGATAATGTTGTTAAAATTGGTTCGGTTAAAGATTATCCATTTGTGTTTATCAATAGAGAGCAAATTTATATAGTTAAAGGATTAGCTGGTAAAATGGTTGGTGGAGCGCTATTGATATTGAATATAAAACCAGGACAAATTAATTTTGATCCTATTCGTAATAAGCAGATAGAAATATTTTCAATAAATCCTTTTAAATTTTAACGTTTTTTTTCTTTTTTTCGGTTTTTATTTTTGAGTATAAAATATTTATGACCATGGTTTTTTCTTGAGATTTCTAAACTTTTCAAATGATTATATTTTTTTGTAATTGCATTTATTACACGGTAAATTGCAAAAAGTAACCATAGACCTAATAAATAGAATAAAATTCGGGCTGAAAAGATAGCGATATTATTTGAACGAAATGATAGGTATAATAAGAAAAAAATTGCTAAAATTATAAATTCTGCTATGAATGGTTTAAGTAGTTTATTGGCAATTTTATTATGGCTGACTTTCCTGAATATAATGACGATGATAACAAAAAGAAAACATAATATAGCAATGAAACTGATTAAAAACCTATAATTGGATGATATGTTACCCGGAGTTAGAATGAAGAAATAATTGAGGATATTGATTGCTACTTGAGTCATGATTGTTTCAATTTAGTTTCAGTTTTAAATTGTTTGTATAGGAAATATACACTAATTCCGAATGCAAGCAAGCAGTAGTATTGAGGTTCTCTTAAGAAAAAGAAAGAAGCGGTTTCATCTCCTCTCATAAATTCATCGAAAAATCTTAAAAAAGAATAAGAGGCAATTGCAAATAAACTTAATCGACCAGCAATTTTGAAAAAATGCTGATTAAAAAGTTTAACTAATATTATACTTAATATAAGGGAATAAATGCTGGCGTAAATTTGAGTTGGATGAATGGCGACTGCATAACGTGAAGTTTCTACAATGACTCCCCATGGCAAATTGGTTGGAGTGCCATAATTTCTGCCATCTAAAAAAGTTCCGATATTTCCAAAAATCATTCCAATAAGAATACTAGTAATTAAAATATCACTCCATGCTCCAAAATTTTCATTGTTACGACGGCAAAGAATAAAAAGTACTAAAAAAATTCCTAAAATGGCTCCCCAGATTGAAAGTCCTTTATCCCAAATATAAAATATATCAAAATAGCTATGGTTATTGATGATTTGACCCCAAAAATAAGAAAAATTTCTAATTATGAATACTAGTCGAGCAAATATTAGGGCACTAAAAAAAAGTAAAAGGCTGTTTTCAGCTAAAAAATTTAATTTTACGCTTCGAAATTTAACTAATTTGGTGATTGCAATAAGTGTTGCGAAAAGTCCAAAAATTAGAAAAATCCAAATAGAATAAATTGTAATTGGACCTAATTGTAATAAAATAGGGTACATTAAAAATTTAGAACAATTAATAGACTGAGAATTAGAAAAAGAAAAATTAAGATTAGATCAAAATTCTTTTTTCGAGGCGTGAATTCAATTTTAATTCCAAGTAGGGCAATAAAAATGAATAAAATTGTAAAGAAATATTTAATTATGGAACTTTGAAAAATATTTTCCAATTTTGGTGTGAAGGGTAGATTGATTTGTTTGGTACTTGAATATATTGCTAGATAATAATATATCATATAAAAGAAAAATACCCAGCCTGCTAATTTTAAAATTTCCCCTAAAAATTTGTCTATATTTGTGGTGGAAGTTGTTTCTAATAGCTTGTTTTTTTGTTTTTGAATTAAGTCATGTAGAATTTGCTTTTTTTCTTTTTTTAAATTCCAAAGTCGTTTTAAGTTGGTTAATGTTTCTTGTTTAAATTGTTTATTTGGGGATTGTAAATAAATTTTTAAAAATTGCCAAAGTTGTTGTTTAGTTTGAATTAGGCTATTGCGAGCTTCGATAATTTCGGAACTGTCAGGTTGAGTACCAATAAATAAACTAAAAAACCAATTTATAGTTATGTCTAATGGAGTGGGGGATGGATTTGTGACGATATTTGCTTGTCGCCATTCTCTCATGCTGCGTGCCAGGTCTTTTTGACCTTTGGTATTAACATTGTGAAGATCCATCATCATGCTTTTGGCTTCAACTACGAGTTCTGTTTTTTCTTTTGAACGTAATTCTTCATGTAAAAACAATTCTGCTTTTTGTATATAATCAAGCATTTCTTCGGCGGTGTGGCGGACATAATTTAGATTTGTACTGTTTCTGATTCTTAAAATCTTTTCAATATAATATTTTATTTTTGCTTTTGTTTGTGGATTAAGTTCGTTTTGGTAAGTGTCAAGAATAGTATTTATTTTTTGTAATACAAAATCGATTTGTTGTTTTAAAGCAGCTTGTTTTTCTTTCAATTCTTGTTCGGAGGATTCTTTTTGTCGTAGTAAATTTTCTTTGCTAAATTGTTCTTCTTGATAACGATCTGCTAATTTATCTATACCTTGCTGATGGGCTTTTTCTTTCTCGTCTGTTGATAAATTAAATGAATAAATGGCCGAAATATTAAATTGATATTCCTCAATTAATCTTTTATAGACCAGGTAAATATCTTGACCTTGAATTGTACCAGTAACCTTTTTGTTGTTTTTATCGATTCCTGAAAATTCATATTTAGAAATATTTTTAGTTTCTTTATTAAGGGCTTGAAGGACATTATCATCTTTTTTAGAAGCTTGATTTATGCTTATAACAGAGAATCCCAGGGCATTTAATTCATGACGGGCAACCCCTTCATTTTGTGCATTAATAGTTCCTGTTAATTGCTTATTATCATTATTTAGGACTGTGTAACTAAATTTAGGCATTAGCGATTTCTATTATAAATGATGCTTGCCTTGATTAATCCGGTGAATAGTGGATGTGGATGGTGTGGGCGTGATAAAAATTCAGGGTGAAATTGACAACCTATCATAAATGGATGATTTTTTAATTCGACAATTTCTACAAGGTTTCCTTTAATAAATATGCCAGAAGAAATTAGTCCGCCATTTTCCAGTTTAATTTTCATCTTATTATTAAATTCATATCGGTGGCGATGTCGTTCTTGAATTGTCTTTTTACCATAAAGTTTTTGTGCTAGAGTATGTGGTTTGAGTGTGCAAGGATAAGCTCCTAGACGAAGGGTTCCTCCTTTGTCTCTTTCTTTATATTGGCTTGGAAGAAAATTAATAACATGATATTTAGACCCTAAATGACCGGATTCATCAAATTCCTCAGAAGTATATTTTTCATCTCCAGTTAAATAACGCATGTATTCAATACACATTAATTGCATACCAAGGCAAATTCCTAAATAAGGGACTTTATTCTCACGCGCATAGCGAGCTGCCCAGATTTTCCCTTCAGTACCACGTATTCCAAATCCACCCGGAACTAATATGCCATCAGCTTTTTTTAAGTTTTCGAGTGTTTTTTTATCTTTTTCTTCTAGTTTCTCAGCGTTAATCCAGTCTAATTCTAATTCTCGATTTTGATGATAACAAGCGATTTTTAATGATTCTATAACACTTAAATAGGCATCATCTAGTCCAGAATATTTAACAATCAGAGCAATACGTAGTAACTCTTTTTTAGCTTTGATTTTCTCGTTGAGATTTTCCCATTGTTTAAGATTCGGTTTAATTTTGCCCAGTCCTAATTTTTTCGCCAATAGTTTGTGGACATTATATTCTGCATAATTGGTTGGTACAAAATAAATTGATTGAACGGTAGGAGCCGGAATAACAGCATTTTTGTCTATATCACAAAACAGTGCTATTTTATTAAGTAATTCCTTTTTTATGGGATAATCAGCACGGGCTAAGATAATATCTGGTTGTAAACCTATAGATCGTAATTCACGTACTGAAGCTTGTGTTGGTTTAGTTTTTAATTCTCTGGCACCCATCAGATATGGAAGCAAGGTTAAATGTACAAATAAAGTGTTTTCATGTCCTAGTTCAAAACGGAGTTGACGAATTGATTCTAAAATAGGGAGACCTTCAATATCTCCGGTTGTTCCTCCAATTTCGATTACTACGATATCAGCTTTGCTTTTTTTACCAGCATTAATAATTCTCTTTTTAATTGCATTGGTAATATGGGGAATAATTTGAATTGTTCCTCCAAGATAAATACCTTTTCTTTCATCGGCAATTACTTCAGAATAAATTTTTCCTGTTGTAATAGAAGAATTGGAGCTTAAATTTTCCTCAATAAATCTTTCATAATGTCCCAAATCCAAATCAGTTTCAGAACCGTCTTCCAAAACATAAACTTCTCCATGTTGAAATGGATTCATGGTTCCGGGATCAACATTAATATAAGGATCTAATTTGAGATGAAAGATTTTGAAACCACAAGATTTGAGGAGTGCACCGATAGAAGCTGAAGCAATGCCTTTCCCAAGGGAAGAACATACTCCGCCTGTTATAAATATAAATTTTGTTTGCTTCATTCCTATAACTTGTAAAAATCGTTATTTTTTCTAAATGACTAAGCCCGTTTTTTCTTTAACTTCAGCTAATTTTTGGCTGGCAATTTTTCTGGCTTTTTTTGCTCCTTCTTTTAAGATGTCATCAAGATAACCTAAGTTATTGGCAAGTTCAATTCTTTTTTGCCGCATAGGTTCAAACACTGAGGTTAATTTTCCCAATAAAAGTTGTTTAGCTTCTCCATAACCAAATCCACCAGCTAAATATTTATCTTTTAAGTTAGAAATTTCTAAAGGAGTGGCAAAATAGCTGTAGATTTTATAGACAATATCAGTATCGGGATTTTTAGGTTCTTTGAGTAGGGTCGAATCAGTTTTAATTTTCATAATCTGTTTTTTAATTATTTCTGGTTCGGAAAACATGCTAATAATATTTCCATAACTTTTACTCATCTTATGTTCACCGTCTGTACCAATTACAGTTTCTACTTGTTTTGGTGAATAGACTTTTGGTAATTTAAAAGTTTGTCCATAACGATAATTAAATTTTTCTGCGAGATCACGGGCAATTTCAACATGTTGTTTTTGATCTTTGCCAACGGGGACTATATCTGGTTCATATAAGAGAATATCGGCGGACATTAGTACCGGATAAGTGAATAAACCGATAGTTGGATCTTTTAATTTTTTGTTGATGGCATCTTTCCATGCATGTGCTCGCTCCATTAAGCCAAAAGGGGTGATGCAACTTAAAATCCAAGATAATTCACTATGTTCATGAATATCGGATTGGCGATAAAAAATAGTATTTTTTGGATCAAGACCGCATGCCAAATAATCTAAAACGGCATTAAGAATATTCTTTTGAAGAGTTTTTTGGTCATGGACCGTGGTGAGGGAATGTAGATCGGCAATAAAAATAAAACTTTCATAATCTTTTTGTAATTCGATTGATGGCTGGATGGATCCTAGGTAATTGCCGATATGTAAAATTCCAGAAGATTTTATTCCAGTAACTAGTCTTTTTTTATTTTTGAGTGCAGACATTTTTCAAATAATTAATATTAAATGGTGCTTAAAGGATCCACGTCTATTTTTATATCATTTTTAAAGGTGTGGGTATAGTAGAATTTTTCAAAGAAATCACGTGGATTTGGACCTGTTAAAAGAATATGCCAGCGGTATTTGTTTTTGAGTTTAGTAATTAAGGCGGGGAAAGAAGTGATTTCTTGGAGGGATTCAGTTGGATTTTCGGCCAAATATTTTTGGAGTTCTTCAAGAATTTGACAGGATATTTGGTAAGTTTTTTGATAATTACAGGTGGAAATGGTTAATTTTAAAAAACGTGAATAAGGGGGGAGATTAGTTTCACGTCGATGATGAATTTCATGATTATAAAAATTCTGATAGTCATGGTGGAGAGTATCTACAATGGAATAGTGTTCAGGTTGATAGGTTTGAATAATCACTTCACCGGGTTTATTGCGGCCAGAACGTCCAGCTACCTGAGTTAATAATTGAAAAGTTTTTTCACCAGAACGAAAATCTGGAATGGTTAAACTTAGATCAGCCAGTATGATTCCAACTAGAGTAACATTGGGCAAATGCAATCCTTTGCCGATCATTTGGGTTCCGATTAAAATATCGGCTTCTTGATTTTTAAACTGATTATAGATCTGTTCAAAGTCACCTGCTTTTCTAGTTGTGTCGCGATCGGCTCGCAAAATTCGGGCTTGTGGAAAAAGTTTTAATACTTCTTCTTCGATTTTTTGCGTTCCCACTCCTATATATTTAATAGCATGACTTCCGCAATTTTGGCAATTTAACGGGATTTTATAAATTCGTCCGCAATGATGACAAATTAATCTTTGTGCTGGCATAATCGAATCTTCAATTAAGATTTTTTTATGATAGGTGAGTGTAATATCGCAGTGTGAGCACATTTCACTTTCTCCACAATCACGACAGATCATTGCCGATGCTGCTCCTCGACGGTTTAAAAATAAAATGGATTGTTCTTTTTTAATTAGGTTTTCTTTTAAACATTTTTGTAAATATTCACTAAAAATAGAATAATTTCTTTTTTTCATTTCTTCTCTTAAATCGATTATTTTGATGGAAGGCAATTGATTGGGAATGTTGTGGTGATTATTGCTGACTTGATTATCGACCTGATTGTTGATTCGATTGTCTATATTATTGCTGACCCGATTACCAACCCGATTGTGCATTTCTATAAGTCCATATTGACCGTTTTTTGCTTTAGAATAACTCTCAATTGATGGAGTGGCCGAACCTAAAATCACTTTGATATTTAAGTTTTCGGCTAACCAAATTGCTAAATCACGGACGTGATAACGTGGGCTTTGATTTTGTTTATATGAATCTTCATGTTCTTCATCAATAATGATTAAACCGAGGTTTTGAAAGGGAGCGAAAATAGCTGAGCGTGAACCGATTATTAAACCGGTCTCATGATTGCGAACCTGATGCCAATATATTTCTTTTTGTTTTGGAGTGAGATGAGAATGAAAAATAGCAATATTTTTGCCGAATTGTTTTTGAAAATTATTAACGGTTTGAGGAGTTAGGGAAATCTCTGGAATTAGAATTAAAACCTGTTTATTTTTGATTAGTACTTCTTTTGCTAAACGACGATAAATTTCAGTTTTTCCAGAGCCGGTAATACCATGAATTAGAATTGTTTGTTGTTGAGTGGTTTTGATTTTGTTAATGGCTGCGGTTTGTTCATCGCTTAAGATGAGTTGAGATTTATTTAATTGTTGAGGTTCAGGATTAGGGTTGATTGGGGGGATTTGTAGTTTTTTTCTAGTAAAAAAATTTGGTGGGACAAATAGTTTTAAAGATTTGGTTAAGGAAGTGAAATAATATTTAGAAATATGTTTTAAAAGTTTAAGTTGAATACCGTTTAAATGAGGAGCTTTTTCTATTATTTGAATAATATTTTTTGTAGGGTAAGAAGGTTTATTTTGGTGAATATAAAAAATCAGGCCTTTTAATTTAGAATTTCTTAAAGGGATTTCAACAAATTGCCCTTGCCGGGCTGATATATTTTTGGGAATGGCATAAGTAAGAGTTTGCATTTTCTCTGATTTGAATTTGCGATTGACGATGATTTCGGCAAAATTGTTCACTGTGTTAATTGGGTAAGGTTAATTTGGTGAGTGTTTGGCATATCTTTTTAAGATTCAGATGTAGATCGTCCAGAAAAATTTCCAAAGTTGTTTGATTGAGGGTTGGTGAAAGTAGTCCAAGGGGATGGATTTCTTCTAATTCAGCTTTAATTAAAGGATACGCGGCAATCAAATCGCCGACGATCATATTTGGTTTAACGATTAACTTTTGGTGTGGTTTAATAGTAATGATTTGGATTTTGCCGCGTAGTTTTTGTTTACGGAGCTTTTGTATTCGGGGGCTTATTGGGGTTGGTTTATTCTCTAGACAACAATTGAACAAGCTATTTAAAGGATGTTCTTGATATGCGTTTTGGTGAGAATGAAGTTTTTTTGCGTGGGGTGTTTTTTTCATATTGGTTAGATATTAACATTTTCGATGAGGGTAAACAGGTTAAAATTTGTGACTTTTTGTGAAAACATTGACAGTGGTATTCATATATGTTATAAACAATAACTTAATTAGTTATTATGTTATGAATAGGTATAATTATTATAGTGAGCAGGCGGCTGTTTCTCAGGAATTAATGTTTTTTTTTCAAAAACATGGTGAAGCAATTTTAAAATTTTATTTGAAAAGAGGTTTTCAGGTTTTGGTTGAATCTCTTAAATTGCAATTTGATTGGCAAAGAACTCTTTTATTTAATTTTTTAGTTTTTGAGAAAAAGGCTATTTTAGAATGTATTAAGATTAATAAAATATACTTTATTAAAATTATTTCTGATCAAAAAGGAGATCAGATTAGGAATATTTTAGGAATTACTGATGTTAAATATGATAGTGTTTGGAAAGAAGCTTTGGAAGTATTGAATTTATATTATATTGAAAAATTGGTAGAAAATGAGCAATTTGAAAAAGCTTGTGAATTGTTTTTTCAATTTTCATTTAATCGGTTGGAGAGGAAAAATCGAAATACCGATTAATTATTAACGCTGATTACATAATAGTGATCTTCACGATTTCCTTTTATATCAATGATATGAGTGCGATAAACAATTTTATTGTATGGGAGATATTTGTAAAATGATACGTCAACGACATCGGTCTCATCGCCGAGTCTTTCTTGATTAATATGATTGTCGCTATCTTCTCTTTCGCTACGATTGATCTGATCATATTCTGATTTGGTGATTTCATAAAATTCTGGACTTTGTGCTTCGTAAAAAGCTCTTAATTGTTTCCAGTAAGTAGTAATATCTTTTGCGTCAATATATTCTCCAGGCATGTCTTTTATTTTAGTTGGGTATATTTTACAATTCTTTATAAGATCAATCAATTGAATCTTTACAAAATCACGCAAACAGATTAATTTTTATTTAATAAAAATTAATCTGTAAAAAATGATAAATAAAAAATTTATTGGAATTGTTGGAAGTTTGAGAAAAGGTTCATACAATAGAATGTTAATGTCTGCTTTTCAGAAATTGGTTCCTCCAGGTGTGGAAATAGAAGTTGTAGAAATCGGGGATTTCCCTCTTTATAATCAAGATATTGAGAGTTCTGCATTTCCGCAAGAAGTACAAATAGTTAAAGACAAAATTAAAAAATCTGATGGTGTATTAATTGCTACTGCAGAATATAATCGATCTATTCCTGGTGTATTAAAAAATGCTATTGATTGGGTTTCTCGTCCTAATGGTACTAATTCTTTTGTTGGAAAAAAGATTTTAATTTGTGGAGCGTCAATTGGTTCAATTGGAACGGCGGTGGCTCAGTCTCATTTGAAACAAATTTTGCTTTTCCTTGATACTAAAGTATTGGGACAACCAGAATTTTATTTGGGACTAGCTTCGCAAAAATTTAATGAACAAGGAGATTTAATTGATCAAAATACTGCTGATCATATTCAAAAAATTTGGAATAAATTTATGAAATTTTGTGCAGAATGATTTAATTTTGGTGTGTACGTTTGATGATTTGGTGCAGAAATTATACACTTTGCGCGAACCTTTTTCGAGCGCGAAGCGCTCTGAAGTGGTCACGCACAACCCGCGAGGTGGCTCTAAATTTCCGCGTACGCTAAGAACAGAAAGTGGTAACTCTCTCAACTCCACCGCGCCACATCGCACTCGCTTCACTCGTGC
>CAZGKO010000008.1:27402-54330 GCA_964526005.1 uncultured Candidatus Peribacteria bacterium | reverse complement strand
ACAAGACAATTGATTGAAGGTATATATTTTATAAATGAATTATTTCATCACGGGATGGGCCAATTCCAAGACCGACAATTTTGGTGGCAACAATTTCTTGAATATATGTTACGATCTTTTGTATTTCTGGAGGTAATGCTTCAAAAGATTCGTCATATTTGCCTTCAGAATTGTGTTCTGGAGTTGCAAAAACTTTTGTAATAGGTTTAATTTCATGAAGTTCTTTGGCGGTAGTTGGAATATAATCAATTAATTTTCCATTTAATGTATAATGTGAAATTACGGGAATAATTCCTTCGAGAGCTACATTGTTATGATATTCTTGAAGACAATCGCCTTTGGTTAAATATAATTCATCTACTCCATTAATTGCGCAGGCGTGGCGTAGACGTACTAAATCTATTATTCCAACACGTCGTGGACGTCCGGTGGTTGCGCCATATTCACCGGTTTTCATTCTTAAATAAATTCCAAATTTAAAAGGGTCAGGAGAATGTTTCAATTCATCCATTTTAGATTCATATATTTTTTGTTCTTCATCTTTGGTCCAACGTGTATTTCCATCCTCATCTTTTTCAGTACAATATTCCTCAGAAGTTTTGTCGCCAAGTTCGCCTACAAAAGGTCCGGCACCAACGCGACTACAAATTAATTTGGAAACTCCTATAGTCTTGTGATGATATTTTACGGGGAGATCACCTCCTACATAAGCATTAGGAGCAATAGTGTTGCTGGAAGTAGTAAAAGGAGGGATTCCGTGTGTGACATCTAATCCATGGGCTTGGGCACCTTCCATTAAAACATTTTTACCGCTTTTAACTTCATGTGTTAACCAAAGTGGATTTTTCTCAATAAACCCTCTAGCTTCAAGCTCTAATGTACATGTAATGAATTGGTCAATCTGCTCCCAAATCCCAATTTTTCCGGGTAATTGACAAAGTAATGTATCAGGATTATTGGAACATTCATCAATTGTTTTGGTGGACATACCCAATTTTGAAGCTAGTTGTTTTCTAGTGAGTGCAAAAGCTCTGGTTGATAAAATCGCGGCTAATTGAGAATAATGATCACGGAGTAAATAGAGAGTATTTCCCGGTGTATTTATAACATCGGTTAAACGAACATTCCGAATAGAATCTCTTTCGGCACGACGTGCACGATCACTATAGGCGGGACCGATTCCTTTGCCAGTTGTGCCAATTGATTTACCGGTGATTTGATCCCAAAGAATATGAATTGGGGTGACAGCTGTGGCTAAAGCGGAGATTTTTAAACGACCCGTTAATTTTAGGTGTTTTTCAATTTTTGGAATTTCATTATGAATTAGATGGACAGGGTCAACAACACAACCTGAGCCAATATAATTAATAATATCTGAGTGTAATATGCCAGATGGTATGGAATTTACTACTAAAACATTTCCGTTAGGTAATTTTAAGGAGTGTCCGGCATTATTTCCACCATTAAATCTAACATCAATTTGATAATCACCAGTGGAAAGTTTTTGGTCTGTGATGCGACCTTTGCCTTCGTCACCATAATCGAGACCAACAATCACTTCGCTGAATCCTGTTTTTGACATATATTTAATAATTAAGAAATCATGCAATTGTGAATTTGCCTATTTTTTAAATATATGTCAAATTATCAGGGTTGGCATTTAGGAAAAAATATTTTGAAACAGATGTGAATAATTTATTTTTTCATTGTTTCACCAGTACATTCTTTGCAAGGGCACATTTTGATGAGTCCCCAGACAATTAAGAGTAATGGCCAATATGTTGCAAATGTAAATGCAGGCCAAACTCCTAGTGTGCCTAAAAGAAAAAGTACACCGAATATTACCATGGCGAGCCCTTTCCATGCTTTGTGAGTTCCCCAGTGTCTTGTGCAAGTATCCATTTTGTTTTTGTTTAAGATATAAAAAACTATACTTATATTAGTACAAATTGGTTGTTTTGTAAAGTTTTAAGTATTTTAATTGTATATAATGTAAGGCTATTTTTAGAAGCAAGTTTGATTAAATTTGACATTTAACCATATATAAGCGATAAAGTACGCGATATAAGTGATGAAGTATGCGGCTATTACTTTTGTAATTTATATTTTGGAGAGGTGCTGGAGTGGTCGATCAGGTGCGCTTGGAAAGCGTATAAACGGGCAACCGTTTCGAGGGTTCGAATCCCTCTCTCTCCGCCAAATTGTGCTTTTTGTAAAATCATAAGAAGTTGCCTCGGCGCATTGCGCCTCGGCATGGTATTTTTCGGCTTGGTTGGCGTCTTTCTAGTAATTAGTTTATTTGATATTTCTGGCAATGATATTATCTTTATTCTAGTAGTTGAGTTTATGATATTTAAATTTTATCTCAAATGAGAAACTTTCTTAGTATCCCATTACACATTACTGTTTTTTTCAAAAGGCTGGAATTACATTTGAAATGGTGGTAAATTCCCCGCGTTGATTTTTTAAATGATATTTTTATGAGTCATATTAATTTAGATGAGATTAAGGCTGCATTTGCAAAACAGGAAATAATGTTAAGGGAAATTTATGAAAAAGGGATAACTGCGTATTGTGCGGGGATTGTTGATTTAAATAATGCGTTTATTCTAAAAGATTTGGCTGTACGCTGTATTGATGAAGGAACTCCGGGGGGGATTCATTTAGCAGGTTCGGGTATTTTATTAAATGTGGATAAGGCGGCGGAAATTCTACAAAAAGCTGGAGTAAATCAAATATATAGTCATGAGGAATGTGGGGCGGCTGGACTTTATGCGCGGAATAATAATTTAGATTTAGATCAAGCTGATGAATATGGAAAAAAGTTTGCTAAAGATTTAGCCGCTAAGATGGGGATTTCTTATCAGGGACATTTGGAAATTGATCAAATGTCTCGTCCAAGTGGTTTGCATATTGCTCGGGTGGTTTATTATGATGGAACGGGGAAGTTTGATTATGCGTCTAATTTGCAATTGCCACAGGGATTTGTGATTAGTCGTCGATTTATAAGTCGAGATTATGCTATTGAAGAATTAAAAATAAGTATTGATATTGCTACTGGAGATCATGGTTTTGGTTCAATGATTGATTCTGAAAATCCTTTTCTGATAGTGGCGATTGGTGATGCTGAAAATCAAGAATATTCTTTAAATAATTTGCAGCAGGAATTGGGAGAAGTTGTTTTGGCTTATCCAAAAAAAGTTAAACTTGATGGGTTTACAGCTTTGGTATAGATATGTTATAATCTATTATTCTTTTAAATTGAATTATTATGTCAGGAAAAAATCTAAATGGTATTATGGGCGATCTGAATGAATTGGATAAATCGGATGTGGCCCATTCTTTATTACCAAACTTGCGAGATAAAGTAAGTTCAATTCCACCAAAATCTATTCCAGATGGAGGGATTTTAAATGCTCTGGGAGATGTTAGAGCTGTTTTAGCTGATCGTAGTAAAATGGATGTTCCAAGTATTGAAATGGAAATGGGGGCTCAATTTAGGGAAAAAATTGGTATTACGAAAGATAATGATGTTATATTATCTATAATTGAAGATCATATAAAGCGATTTCCAAAAGAACCGGTGGGAGGTTTTAAAAATGTAACTCAATATGGAGATTATGTTTCCAGTTTAAATCGAATTTTGTCTCTTGATCATGCTTTATATAAAGCAGCTCCAACTGAATTGAGATTACGTGATCTGGAAAAACCGAAGAAATTTCGTAGCCATATTATGTTTGAATGTGCTGATGGTAGAAATTCATTGCCACTTTATTTACCAAAGAATAAATTATTGGGAAGGTTTGATGTGGAATGGTTGCCGATTGCAGGTGTAATTTTATTTCCAGAGGTGGAACAACCTAAAAATCCAAAAGATATTGTTGAATTACTAGCCAATAATATAGAATTAAAACAGAACATATTTGATCGACTTGATTTATTGTGTGGTCCGAAAGTGGCAGCTTCGTTAAAAGATTATCAAGAAGAAAAATTATCTCGGATTTATATTGAATTTCAATCTCATTTTAATAGTCATCACTATCCAAAACATGGGTGCGGTGCGCATAATAGTAATTTATTTGCCGCTCAATTGGAATCTATTAAGGATTGTTTGATTACTGAAGAATGGTTGAAGGATCGGTATCCAAAAGAATTTGCTGTTGGATTATTTAAAGTGTTTAGAACCACTCATGATACTGGAATTGGTAAACCAATTTATTCTGCTACTAAGATTGATAGAACTTTTACTTCTAAACAATGTGAGGAATATCAAACTTTGTTTGCGGATGCTGGGAATCGTTTGGAATCTCCAGTAGCGACTAATCGTGAAGAAGGAGTAATTCGTGCATATCAAGGAAACCCGATTGGTGTGGAAACTGAAGCACATGATGAACAAACTATTCGGATCAGTAATTTACATTTGGCTAGTACTTTGATGGGTCAAAGTGTGATGGAAATTAGTTGGATAAATGATCCGAATATTATGTTTGAACATGTAAAAGTATTAATAGATATTATTGAAAAAAATTATCAATCCAAACATTCTGATAAACCGATTATTTTACATTTTGATCTGGTTCAGCATGATCAAAGAATTGGTCAAATTTATAATCGATTAAGTAAATTATTGTTGGCTGATCCGAAAATTAAAAAAATGTTAAAAGATCAAACACTATGTTTGTGGATAACGGAAACCAGTCGTGATACTTATGAAACTAATGTGTGTTATGCTACGGAATAAATTTTTAAATTGAGATTTATTCTTTGATAATATTTCGGAGACGGCGGGAGAGATTTTTAAAATCTGCTTCGGTTAATTGAAGCAGACCTTCTTGTTCGGCTTTATTAATAAAGAGTGCACTGTTGATTAAACCGATATGACTATATGCTTGAGGATAATTCCCAAGTAAATTACCGGTTTTGAAATTGATTTCTTCAGCTAAAAGTCCGGTTGGACTTGTATAGTCCAGCATTTTTAAAAATAATTTTTTTGCTTCTTCAGTTCTGCCTGAATAGGCGAGGACATCTATTAACCAAAAAGAACTTAATAAAAATGCTCCTTCTTTTCCTTTAAATCCATCATCAGTACGGTTTTCATAACGATAGAGTAGACCGTTTTTAGTAGATAGTTTTTGTATAATTGCATTAAGAGTGCCCTGAACTCGTGGGTCATTGAATGGTAATAATTTATGAATTGGAATGAGTAAAGCGGTTGAGTCAATAATATCGGAGTCATAAGCTTGAACAAAGCTTTTTAATTTATGATTATATCCTTTTTTTAAAATTTCTTTTTTAATTATATCACGCATCTCGCTCCATCTTTGATTGGGATGTCTTTTTTCCTGTGTTTCGGCGATTTTAATAGCACGATCAAAAGCAACCCAGCACATTAATTTAGAGTGAACAAAATGTTGATATTTTCCACGAGTTTCCCAAATGCCAGCATCTTTTTGATGCCAAGCGGTACAAATAAATTCTACTATTTTACTTAACAAATCCCATTCTTGATCTGTTATATCTCTTCCAAATCTGCTGGTTTGATAAAAAGCATTGATCAGTTCCCCATAAATATCTAGTTGGTTTAAATTGGAGGCATGGTTTCCGATACGTACTGGTGTTGATTTTTTATATCCAGAAAGATGAATTAAATATTCTTCTTTTAAATCTGTTTCTCCATGCAGTCCATAAAGAGGCTGAATATTTTTAGGTTCAATATTTTCCGTACAAATTTGTAAAAACCATTGCAAATTTTTTTGTGCTTCTTGAATATAGCCAAGATTATAAAGAGCTTCCACTGTGAAACTTGCATCTCTAATCCAATTAAAACGATAATCCCAATTTCTTTTACCACCTATACTTTCGGGGAGAGAAGTGGTCGGTGCTGCACAAATGGCACCGGAATTATCTTCAATTAATAATTTTAAAACAAGGCCGGAGCGGATAATTATTTTACGCCAAGGGGCATTAAAAAGACCGGTTTTGGTTTTACTGACATCTCTATCATTTACCCAGCTAAGCCAAAATGCATTGGTGGTCTCCAATGCATGTTCACAATGTTCTCTGGTGAGATGATGATTTTTATTATATCTAAGTATAAACCAGTAGGTTTCATTTTTATTTAATTTAAATTTTCCTGTAGCGGATTGTTGATTGATGATAAGAGGGATTGGAGTAAATAAATATATTTTCTGATGATCGCCTCTGGCAGTGATTCCCTGTTTATTTATTTTTAAAGTTGTTTTTGCGCGTGCGTAATCAAAAGCGGGTTGAAAATTAATTTGAAATTTAATAGAGCCTTTAGTACATGTAATTTTTCGCATAATAATGGGGCAATGAGTTTCGCCATTTTGATTTGATTTGATCGGCATAAAATCAGTTAAAGTAGCACTGCCGTTACTGTTTTGGAAATGAGTTTCTAAGATATTGGTATTTTCAATATAATTTTGTTTGCTTCGATATCGTCCACTTGGTTCTATGGAAAATTGTCCGCCAATTTGTGCATCGAGAATTTTAGAAAAAATGGAGTTGGAATTGAGATAAGGGAGGCAGTACCAATCAATTGAGCCGTTTTTACCGACTAATGCCGTTGTTTGTAAGTCACCGATTAAGCTGTAATCGCTAATTTTTAAAAAATTTTGTTTCATTGTGACTATGTCACTATAAATTGTGTTCTTGATTATTGTTTTGGAAATAGTCTGTGATGTCAATTAAGTTTTTATTTTTAGGTATTTTAATCTGTGATTTTAAAGATGACTTGTGGTATGTTGCACAGTATAAATGGGTTATTCCAGTTGTTGGGGACTTACTAAATTTGATCGCTAAATTATATAGGAAATTATGGAAGATATTAATTTAAGAAAGAGAGATTTTTGGAATGGGGGATTGTGGGGGCTGATTAATAAGATGCTGAATGATATTACAATGTATCGTTTGGTTTTATATGGTCTTTTTGTATTAGCTGTTTTTGCGATTGGATTTGGTTTTGCCAAAATTATTTCTTATAGCGGGGTATCTTTATTGGAATCTGTAATTTTATTATTATTGGTTTGTCAGGTTAGTAACTGGATTTTGGCAAAATTATTTAAAGCCCCCACTAATACGGAATCGGCGCTGATTACCGCTTTGATTTTGTTTTTTATTTTAGCTCCGATTGTGCAAATTGCAGATGTGTGGGGGCTGATGCTTGCCGGCATTATTGCAATGCTTTCAAAATATATTTTAGCAATTGGGAAGAAACATATTTTTAATCCGGCTGCTTTTGCTGCATTTGCAATGGGTTTTATTAATGGTTCGGCAATTTGGTGGGTGGCAAATTTATCAATGTTACCTTTGGTTTTAATTATTGGTTTTTTGATTGTGAAAAAAATGCGGCGTTTTAAAATATTTTTTATATTTTTAATTGTGGCGTTGGTAACGATTTTTGTTTCAGATATAATAAGAGGTTATGGAAATATTGGTTTATTATGGCAAGATCTGGTCTCATGGCCGATTTTCTTTTTTGGAGCAGTAATGTTAACAGAACCGATTACCATACCTTCTCGAAATAGATTTAGAATTATTTTTGCGATTTTAGTTGGTATTTTATTTGGTATACCGTTTAGTTTTGGTCCGGTTTTTTCAACTCCCGAGCTATCATTATTGATAGGAAATATATTTTCAATATTTGTAAATATTAAGCGAAGATTAATTTTAAGTTTGAAAGAAAAAAGGGAAATTGCTCAAAATACTTATGAATTTATTTTTACTTCTGAAAAAAAAGTAGATTATATTCCCGGACAGTATATTGAATGTACTTTACCGCATTATCCTGTAGATGATCGTGGTGATAGAAGATATTTCACATTGGCTTCGTCTCCTACGGAAAGTGAGATTAAATTGGGAATTAAATTTGCTAATAATCCTAGTAGTTTTAAGAAATCTTTATTGAAAATGAAATCTGGTGATTTGCTCTATGCTGGTCAATTGGCCGGTGATTTTATCTTATCTAAAAATTTAGCTGAAAAAACGGTATTTATTGCAGGGGGAATTGGAATCACTCCTTTTCGTAGTATGATGCAATATGTTTTGGATAAAAATGAACCTCGCTCAATTATACTTTTATATACTTCAAAAACTGAGCTGGAACTTGCTTATCGTGATGTGTTTGAAAGGGCTGCTGAAGAATTACATGTTAATACGATTTATGTTTTAACGGATACAAATAAGGTTCCGGTTGATTGGAAAGGTGAAAAAGGTTTTGTGACCAAGGAAATGATTTCTCAAAAAATTCCGGATTATAAAGACAGATTCTTTTATTTATCTGGCCCCACTGCTATGGTTAATAATTATAGAAAATTATTATTGCAGATGGGAGTACATCGAAAAAAGATTATGACCGATTATTTTCCCGGTTTTGCTTAATATCAAATAATGCCTGAAAAGAGTTCTAAATTAAATGTAGATCCGAAAACTTTTTCTTATGAATCAATGGGAACAAGTTGGAAAATTTCTATTTGGGATAAATTAGATAATTTGGTAATGGAAGAAATACGTCATTATATTATGAATGAATCATTGAAATTTGATCAAACCTACTCTCGTTTTATTAAAACTTCTCTAGTTTGGAAATTAACTAAAAAAACAGGTATACAAAAAGTTTCGGATCATTTTATTAAAATGCTCAAATGGTATCAAGATCTGTATTTGGTTTCTGATAAAAAACTAAATCCTTTGATTGGCTTTATGATTAGTGATTTAGGTTATGATGCCGATTATTCTTTGGAGACTAAAAATGTGATTAGAAAAGTTCCAGATTTGTTGGAGGTCGTTAGTATTGTGGATCATGATACAATTAAATTAAAGGAGCCGGTTTTATTTGATTTTGGAGCTTTGGGGAAAGGATATTTTGTTGATATTATTGCTGCTTTTTTACGTCAACGTGGAGTGCGGCGTTATTTGGTTGATGGTAGTGGTGATATTTTTTATTGTGGACATGGAGACCCTATTAGGGTGGGGCTGGAACATCCTGGGGATTCCAAAATGGTGATTGGAGTGGTAGAAATGAAAAAAGGAGCTATGTGTAGTTCTGGGAGTAATCGTAGGTCTTGGGGGGATTTTCATCATATTATAGATATTGATAAAGCTGCTTCTCCTAAACAGATATTAGCAACATGGGTGATGGCGGATCAGGCGGTTTTGGCGGATGCTTTGGCTACGGCGTTATTTTTAGTGCCTCCGGAAAATTTAGAAAAACAATTTAAGTTTGAGTATTTAATATTAAATGATGAATATAGGGTTAAAAAATCATTGGGATTTGTAGCGGAGTTATTTTGATTAAGCTTGAGCAGCTTGTGTTTTGATCTTTTGAAGTGCATTCATAAAACCCATTGGGGTTAGAGATGAGCCGTTTACAACTCCTAAAGAAATTTGATCAATTGGCTTGCCTACTACATAATTTTTAAAACCGGATTGAAATTGCATCATTATTCTTTGGGCGGTGAAATTACTGGGTATGCCTGTGAATGTGGAGGCGGTAACAATATCATTTTTGAGAGTGACAGTAACATTGACCTGTTCTTGCCCTGCGGGTTCAAAATAATAGCCGATGGCTGAATAAGTGCCATTAGCATATTTCATTTTAGAAGCGATTGTTTTGGTTGGCTCGGTTGTTTTAGATTTGGTGGTAGAGTGATTTGATTGAATTGTTTTGGTGTGGCTGATCGTTTTGGATTTTGTAATATGAGGATGGGATGGGGGTATTTTAGTGAGATTGATTGTTTTGGATTTTGCAGTGGGTAAATAAGATGGAGTTGGTTGAGGCACTATGGTATTGGTGATGGGAGTGGATGTGGAGGTGATTGAGGCGATAGTCATATCATCGTCGCCTTTGTTGAATTGCCATACTGCGAAAAAAATGATGATTAGTATACCAATAATTATCCAAATTGATTTATTGTTATCAGATGATTGATGCATGAGAAGTTTTTGATTTAATTATTGTGAGTATTGCCAATTAAGTGTTTGGAAGGTTACATTAATTTAATGAATAATTTGAAATTAAATTAATGAGGGGTGAGAGTGGCTGCACTATGAAATTTCTTCCGCTAAAATTGTAGTGAAGATTATGTATATAATATAGAAAAATATTATTTTTTAATTGCCATTTTTTTCAGCTTCTTTTTAGCAATTTTAGCTAATTCTACTTTGAATTTGGAAGGGTTTTTCAGTAAAGTTCTTTGTGCTCTGGTGGACATTTTGACTCTGATTTTTATCCCAGTACTTGGTTCAAGTATAGTCTTCATAATTAGATTGGGAGCAAAAGTTCTTTTGGTTTTGCGATTAGAGTGACTGATCTTATTACCGATTGATCTTCTTTTCCCTGTAAGTTGGCAAACTTTAGACATATTAAATTCATTATTTCTTTAAGTGCCAGTATTTTAGCATTTAAATTGTCTTTGACAAGCTCTTTGTTTTGATTATTTTGATAAATCTGGCAATTTTATGATATGCAACAATTCTTATTTTTAATCATTGCACTATTTGTGGTTATTACCATTCATGAATTTGCTCATGCTTGGACAGCAAATGTGCTTGGAGATCCCACTGCTAAAAGAATGGGGAGAGTTAGTTTAAATCCATTGAAACATATTGATCCTTTGGGGTTTGTAATGATTTTTCTAATTGGAATTGGTTGGGGAAAACCAGTTCCTGTGAATCCTTCTTATTTTAAAAAACCTAAATCACATGAAGCTTTAGTGGCTTTAGCAGGTCCGGTGGCTAATTTGATTATTGCTTTAATTATAGTTATTCCTTTGAAATATTTACCTGGGGTGATGCCTTTTTGGTTGGATATGTTATTGGAATATATATTTGAAATTGCGATTGTGTTATTTGTTTTTAACATGCTGCCTTTTCCACCTTTGGATGGGTCTAAATTTTTACAAATTATTATTCCTAAAAAATGGGCAAGATCTTATGATTATTATTTGGCTCATGCTTCTTTATATTTTGTGCTTTTTTTGGTTCTGGATAACTTTATTTTCCGAAGATATTTTGGATTTTCAATTTTAGGTTCTTTGATTGATTGGGTTATTGTAGGAGTGAAATCACTTGTGTTTTTAGGATCTTGAAACCAGTTTTAACAAATTTGTTAAAACTGATAATTTAGATAGAGTGATTTTTTTTTAATCTTTTGTGCCGTTACCCGGTCTCTTGGTTACTGTACCCCCAGTAAATCCAAGTGGGTTATTGCAATTCAATTACACAATAATTGAATATATTAGTATCCCTTAATGTTGTGAAGAGAGAGTAAACGAGACTTTCTCGAACACAAAAGACTGTATATATTATATCATTTTTATTATTTGACTTCAAAAGGTTAAATATTTTTTAAATAGCTTTGAATATTTTGTTATAGTTCGTAGATATATTTAATTTTTCCAGCAAAGATTATAAAAAGGACAATAATCGCATGGATTAGATTTTTCTATTTTTTCAAAATTTAGATCAATTATTTGTTGATGAACTATTTTAATGGAGTTTTTAACTTCGTCAATTGCTTGTGGAGTTAAATCAATAATGGAATTAAGGTATTCTTGTTTACTACGGCTTTTCTCTAAAAATTCTAATTGTCCGGAAGTCATTTGAGCATTTTGGAATTCTTTTTTAAATTGCGGTGAATTATCGCATAGAATTTTATAAAAAATCACCTGTCTCCAGTAATCTTCTCCGTAGCGGCATCTTTGTTGAGCACTATCAGCATTGCCGGTTTTAAAATCTGTAATGATAAGAGAGGATTTGTTGGAATCCGGGACGATTTTGTCGATTTTACCAGTGATTTGAATATCGTCTATATTTACTCCATGGGTGGAGAAATTATATTCGGTAATGGTATCAAAACTAAATTGATCATTTTTTTCTGTAAAATAATCATTTAAAATATTTTGTCCGATTTCCAATCGTTCTTTATAGTCCTTATTAGTTAAAAGTTCTTTATCGAGATAATATTGATATTCGAGAGTTAGAAATTCAGCTCCCGGTTTGATTTTACTGCGATGATATTTGCGAAAATATGTGTTTAGAGCGGAGTGGATAGCTGATCCCATGGCAGCAGATTTGTTTCTACCTTGTGGGATACGTATTAAATTTTGATAGAAAAATTTACGTGGACAAGTAAGATAATTGTTTAAACTGGTAGGAGAAATAATGTGTTGTTCAGTAAGTTGTTTAATGAAGGAATTTTCTTGATTTAGATCTTTTTGTGGGGTAGTAAAAAAGAGTGTTTCCAGTTGTGCAAGCGCTTGGTCCTCTAGTTTGCCTGTATCAACCGTTTTAATTAATTCTATAGGAATTTCATTTAAAAAGAGGGAGGGGATGGCTTCTTTCTGTTTGTTTTGTTCTGATCTGAATTTGGCATAACTAAAATGTACTTGTTTTTTTGCTCTGGTTAAAGCCACATAAAAAAGACGGCGTTCATCCTCTTCAGTTTCTAATTTTTCATCTTCGATTTTTGATTTTATTAAACCTTTTGGAAGTTTAATTCGGTCACGATTAATTTGTTTTTCCCATGCATTGTGAGTACATTTAATTATAAAAACATGTTCAAATTCAAGACCTTTAGCACTGTGTGCTGTCATTAATTGGATTGCTTCATGATTTGTTTGGAGAGGTTCTTCTTTTAATTTTAATTTGTTTTCAGCTCTTAACTTTAATTCTTCAAGAAATTCTGTAATAGTGTTGTGATGGTTTTTGTAGGTTAAGTTTTTGATTTCCTGAAATAAAGTATTGAGTCGATTAAGTTCTTCCAGACGGTTTTTACTTTTTAGAAGGTGATCTAGGAAATGTGATTCTTTAATTATGATTTCAAAAAATTCAGAAAGAGTTTTATTTTCAGAAGCTTCTTTCCAATTTATTAATATTTGTGCAAATTTTTGTAAACGTTTTGGATCTTCCAAATGTGCATTCGCAAGATGTTGAGGTAGCGAGAGAATTTGGAAAAGGCTGTATTTTTGTTGTTCTAAGCGACTTACAAAAAAATAATGGCTGAGTTTTAAAATATCTTGTTTATTGATTTTTAGAAAATCGAGAAAAAGTGATTGAATTAAGAGTTCATTATTATTTGGGTTTTCTATTATTTTAAAGAGACGAATGAGTTTACCGATTTCCAAATCTTTTAAAATATCGTTGCCGGCTTTAATTTCAAAGGGAACTTGTAGTTTAATCATTAATTTAATTAAATCTTCTGAGTGATAGTGGGAACGATAGAGGATGGCAATTTCATTTGGATTTGTTCCTGTGGAAATTAATTTTTGAATTTCTTTAGTAATACCAAAATTTTCGATATTCTCGGTTTCAAAAACTGATAATAAAAGTTTTTGTTGCGGATATTCAGTTTGGGTTTTTAGATTTTTATTAATATTTGGAAGATAATTTGCAATGCGGGTTTGATTATTTGAAATTAATGCGTTAGAAGCGTCTAAAATGCCTTGCTGACTGCGATAATTTTTAATTAGGGTAACTAATTTTAATTTATTGGTTTGAGTGGAACTGTAGTGTTTGTGAAAATCAATGATATTTTCCATTGATGCTCCTTGAAAACGATAAATGGATTGGTCATCATCACCAACGACGAATAAGTTTGGAGATTCAAAATAGTTTCCCAATAAATTGATGGTTTGATTTTGTGCAGAGTTGGTATCTTGATATTCGTCGACTAGAATATATTGAAATTGTTCCTGATATTTTCGGAGTAAACCTCCATCTGGCAATTTTGAATCAACGGCAAAGCGTTGGCTGACAAATAGGATCATGTCTTCGTAATCGTACCAGTTTTTTTGATTAAGTTTTTGTTGGTAGAGAAAATAAGCTTTGATGAGCTCTTGTTGTTTGGGTAAATCTTTAATTGCTTTGATAAAAAAATTTTTAATTGTATTTTTAAAAGCGGTACGATGAGTGGAATCTGGTCGTTTTTCACCAGTTAAAGATGTTTGATAATTGTTCCAACTATTTTTATAGAAATTTAAATGTGCTTTGGTGAGTGGACTTTCGGAATGAGCGATATTTGTTAATTGAGTAAAAATTTTATCGGGATGAACTAGATTAATCTCTTCTTCTTTTGGAGCACCTTTGATTTGACAGAAATCTGTAATTAATGGTTCAAACTCTTTGAGAAAATCGGATAGTTCGGTGATTTGTATTTGAAAAAGTGTTGGAGTGAGATTTTCTTTTTTTAAATCTTTAATACGATTTTCCAAATCGAATTGATAAAAATATGGATCACCGTGTGGACGGATTGGGCTGCGAACTCCAAGTTCGTCGATAATTTCTTGAAGTAGGAGAATTTTATCCAGATCATCAATTTGTGTAAAATCTCTATGGAATGAGAATTCTTCGGGATTTTCTTTGATAATTTCATTACAAAAACTATGAAAAGTGTATATTTTAATGTGATATGCGGTTGGACCGATAGTTTCAATTAAACGTTTGCGCATCGCGGACACTCCAGCATCGGTGAAGGTTAAACAGAGAATATTAAAAGGATCAATCTGGGTTTCAATTAAAATTTTGGCGATGCGCATTGCTAGGATTTGGGTTTTCCCTGTTCCCGCTCCGGCAATAACCATGACCGGACCTTCAAATGTATCAACAGCTTGGCGTTGCTCAGTATTGAGTTTATTGTAGTGATTATTAAAATTTGTGAGATATTTATTTTGTTTGGAATTCATGAAATGTATTTGCTTGATAAATTTTGAAATTAAGAAAGCATATTTAAAATTTTGTAATAATTTTGAATCAACTAACTTAATTATGTTAGGATGAATATAATCTAACAAAAACACAATATGAAAGACCAATCTAAATTCTTAATAATTGCCAAGGGGCTTTTCTTTTTAATTGCTGCTATTGTTTTAATACCTGTAGCTTTAGGTTTATTTGCAAATTTTGGTAAAGGAGGATGGTATAAAAATATTCAGGCGGAAATTGTTAATCAGCCGTATGCTAGAACGATTACGGTAAGTGGTGAAGGGAAAGTAACGGCAATCCCGAATATTGCTAAAATTACTTTGTCTGTTTCTTCAACTGGTCAAACTGTGGCGGAAGTCACTAAAAATGGAAATACTAAAATGAATGCTGTTGTTGATCAACTTAAACAATTGGGAATTGATGCGAAAGATATTAAAACTTCTCAGTATAATCTTTATCCGCAATATAATAATATTCCAGTTATTTATCCAACTAATACTTCAAGTAGAAAAAGATCAAAAATTATTGGTTATCGTTTGGTTCAATCTACGAATGTGAAAATTCGGAATTTAAAAATTGTTGATAAAGTTTTAAGTAAATCAATTCAAGCTGGAGCAAATCAGGTTGGGGCTTTGGTATTTGATATAGATGATAATAGTAAATATAAAGATGATGCTCGTAAACTTGCTTTTGCTGCTGCTAAAAGTAAAGCTGAAGATATGGCATCTGCAGCTGGTGTCGGTTTAGGTAGAGTAATTACTTTTAATGAAAATTCTATACCTGTTTATGCACCGATGGCATATTCTGTAGGGGTGGAACGTGCTAAAACTACTGCGCTACCCGCTCCTTCTATTCAGCCAGGTTCACAAGAATTAAAAGTGACTGTGAATGTAACTTATGAAATAGAATAAATATATTTACTTATTATAAAGTATATTATTTTGGAATTGGTTTAATATTTTTGTTGTAAATATTTTAATAATTTTTTAAGTGATATTGTGTTGATAATATCTTTTGTTTCAGCCCAACCTCTTTGGGCAGTAAGAATACCAAATTGTAAATAATTAATTTGAGAGATATGGTGAGCATCACTGTTAATAGCTAGTTTTATATTATTTTCAATGGCAGTTTTAATGTAATTATCAGGTAAATCAAGGCGAGAGGGCTGGCTATTTATTTCGATAATTTTGTTGAATTTTGCGGCTGTAGAAATTACTTTTTCTAAATTGATCGTATAGGGAAGTCTCTCATTAAGTAATCGTCCAGTTGGATGTCCTAGTATATTGATATAAGGATTTTCTAAAGCTTTGATAACACGATTTGTTTGTATTTTTTCTTCAAGGTGAAAACTTCCATGAATAGAGGCGATTACGATGTCGAAATTTCTTAGAAAATTATTTTCAAAATCCATTTGTCCATCGTGTCGAATATCACATTCTATTCCTTTGAGTATTGTGATTTTTCCGGTGAACTTTTTATTGAGGGCATCAATTTCTTTCCATTGCTCTATAAATCTTTTTTTGGTGAGTCCATTGGCGATGCCAAGTCCTTTGGAATGATCGGTCATGGCTAAATATTTATACCCCGCTTTGAGGCTAGTGGCAGTCATTTCTTCAATGCTAGAAATTCCGTCAGACCAGATGCTGTGATTATGTAATGAACCCTGAATATCTTTTAATTCGATTAATTTGGGGAGTTTATGAATAGTGGCCGCAGCCAATTCACCGCGGTTTTCACGTAGGGGCGGAGGGATATAAGGTAATTTAAAATAGTTATAAACTGCTTTTTCAGTGCGGCCGGCAACATAAATTTCTTTTGGTTTTATATTTTTTTTGGTGGTTGTGCCAAGTTTATAAACACCGTATTCATTAATTTTATAACCTTGTTTTTTCGCAATATCGCGCATGGCAATATTATGTTCTTTGGATCCAGTAAAATAATGTAGAGCGGCCCCCCAACTTTTTTGGTTTACGATTCGGAGATCGATCTGAATTCCATTTTGAAGAATTACACTGGATTTGGTGGGGCCGCTGGCGATAATATTTTCAATTTTAGGAAATTGTTGAAAATAAGTGATAATTTTTTTATTATCGCAGCTTTTTTTTGGAGTTCCTAAAATATCTAAATCACCAATTGTTTCTTTACCTCTCCGTAAACTTCCAGCATATTGTACTTTGAAAATTTGTGGTAGTTTTTTTAAATAGGTGACAATTTCTTCAGCAATAGGGAGGGCTTCACTTAACAGTAAACGGTGATTTAATTTTTGTTTTTCTTCTAAGGCTTTTAAAATTTCTTGTTCGCTTTTCTTACCCATGTGTGGAAGTTTGGAAATTTCCCCGGTTCTAGCTGCTTTTTTTAGTTTTTTTAAATTGTCGATTTTTAATTTTTGATAAAAAAGTTTTACTTTTTTTGGACCGAGTCCGCGGACTGAAAATATATCAATTATTCCTTGTCCATATTTTTGGAGTAATCGCTGATGATATTGGCATTTATCGGTTTTTATTAATTCTTCAATTTTTGATTGTAAATCAGGGCCAATTCCTGGAATTTCTTTTAGTTTTTTTGGATCTTGATTATAAATTGCTTCCATTTCTCGTCCATAACTTTTGATGATTTCAGCTGCATTGCGATAAGCTAAAACACGAAAATGATTTACTTCGTCAATTTCGAGTAAGTTTCCGATTTCTTTAAAAGTTTTTGCTATTTTTGAATTTTCCATTTGTCTATATTTTAAACAAAAATTAAAGGTTTGTTTAGATAAAATGATTATTTTTTGTATTGTCCCCTTGGAAAGGGTGGGGGTTAGTGGGATGGAAGTTGGCTTTGTAGGAAATTTCTTGCTATTCTTTCCCATGCTTTTAAGAAATCTATGCTTAAACTATTCGATAAATTTTTATTTTGGGGAAGTTACCTGTTTTTTTTCTGTATAATTTTAATTGTTTATTTAGCTGTAATTGGGACAGTATCTTGGATGATTGCAATTATCTGGCTGATTTTGTTTATATTTTTTATTTATATGCGTTTTGTAGAACCACAAAGGATTGTAGTTAAAAATGAAAGTTTTAAATTCTCTTCTCAAAATAGGAAACCGGTAAATATCAAAATTGTTTTAATTGCCGATCAGCATTTGGGAGTGTTTAAGAATCATGATTTTTTGAAAAAAACGGTCTATAAAATTAATAAATTGAATCCCAATCTAGTTTTGATTGCTGGAGATCTTATTTATAATCCAACCCAAAATCAATTGAAAATTTTATATGCTGAAATGGTTAATATTAAAGCTCCAATTTATGCTGTAGCTGGAAACCATGATTCAGAAAAACCGGGATATTTTACTAGTGATGAAGTTAGAAAAGCAATTAGTCCTTTTAAAGTAAATTTTATCGATAATAAAAAAGTTTCATTGAAATTTAGTGGAAAAAAATTAAATATTTATGGCCTTTCTGATTATAATGAGAATAAAATAGATTTTTCTGAGATTAATAAAATTACTAAAAAAGAAAATGCTATTATTTTAGCGCATCATCCTGAAAGTTCTCACTGCTTACCAAATTATAATGCTGATTTATTGGTGGTTGGTCATACGCATGGGGGACAAATTCGGATTCCTTTGATTTATAAAAAATTGATTCCTGCGGCTTATGGATTTAATAGGGGCTGGTATGAATATAAAGGATTACATATCTATGTGACTTCTGGTATTGGAGAGGTTTTATTGCCAATGAGATTTTTAGTTTCGCCAGAAATTGTAGTGATGAATATTCAAATTTAATTTTATTGAGGATTTTTATTGACTTGAGGGGAGCTTTTATTGATAATAGAAATGTGAATTATTAAAATAAAATAAATATGAAAATTAAATCTAAAGATAATATGTGGAATTATAAATCTTCTTTTATGCAGCTTTTGACTGTTACATTATTAGTTGTAATTGTGGTCTTAGTGGCAATTCCATTATTTGTTAAGAATGATACTAAATTTTATCCTTTGGTGAATAAATACCAAGGAGTCTTTTTGACTAATGGTAGGGTATATTTTGGTAAAATTATTAGTCAGGATATGTCAGAAATTGTAATGACTGACGTGTATTATTTAACCGTTCAATCTAATCCAAATAATAAAGATGTGCAATCTCGTCGTATTAAAATGGTAAAATTGGAATCAGAATTACAGAAACCAGAAGATAAAATTATTTTAAATCGGGCCGTGGTTGGTTATATAGAAGAATTGAAACCAGATTCTCGAGTTGTAAAATTATTGAAAGAAGGTGGACCAGTTCCAGATAACATGCTTCCTTTTGTGAAAGATAAAGGAGGGGCTATGCAATTAAATAAAGCACAAAAAGATAAAGCTCAAAAATTAGATAAAGCACAGGTGAATACGTCACCCACTAAAACAAGTGATAATACTCCTAAAAAATCCACATAAATTGTAAATTAAATCAAATATTATGAATACTGAAAAAAATAATTCTATCAATAAGAGTGAGCAGATTCAAAAAAAACAGTCGGTAAAACATAATTCTGGTTTTTCGTGGTCTATTTTGTTTGCAGGGATTGGTACAGGGATTATTTTGGTTGTGATTTTGTTGGCAGCTGGAAATCATCAAGGGTGGTGGAGAGTTGCTCCTAATCAATATAGCAGAGATATGATGGGTTCTCATTATATTGATAATAATTCTCCAGATAATTTTATGGGACAAGAAATGATGGGTGATTTTGGACAGGCCGGTTTTCAAAATCAAGCGTATTGGGATAATTTTGATCGTCAGTTGATAATGATGGAGAGTGATATTAATCAAATTCGTGATTATCATAATTTGATGCAAAATGAAATTGATGAAATTAATAATTCGGGGGTGGGCTTAGATAAGCTTTCAGTAAATACTAGTAATGGAAATGGCGAAATTATATTTAATGTAGATGGAAAAAGCTGGTCTATTAATTATAAAGAAAATAATCAGAAAGTTACTTTGGATTTATCACAATTAAATAAAGCTATTAAGGTGAATCCTAATATGCATTTTCAAATTAAAATACTTGATGCCAATGGAAAAGTTTTACAGATGATTGATAATAAAAATGTAATTAAACATGATAATTTAAGTTTAGATAAAAAAGATGGGAAGAATTTGGTATTTGATATGTCTATAGTAAATAAAGATGGAAGTGAATTTTCAACTTCTCAAACTATTTAAATGAATATAATTTATTTGGTTCGGCATGCTGAGAGTATTGATAATGCGAAAGATATTCTTGGTTATTGGCGTGATGTGCCGCTTACTTCCAAAGGGATTAGACAAACTAAAAAGCTTGCTAAATTTATTAGTGATAATAAATTAAAATTTGATGTGGTGATAGTTTCACCGTTAATTAGAACTTTGGAAACTTATGAATTGGTAAATGCTGAATTAATTAAATCTAATTTAGGTTTGGAGAAAGCTATAATTGTTGAAGATGTAATTGAAAGACGAGGTGGGGAGGCGGATGGAATTACTAGAACTGAAATGGTTAAAAGGAATCCTAAAAATATTTTTAAAACTAAGTTTAATAAAAAAACGGTTATCAAGGCGAAAGGTATGGAAAGTTTTCCTCAATGTAGAGTTAGGGCGGCGAGAGTGATTAAATGGATTGACAGGAATTTTAAAGATAAAAAAATATTGATAGTTAGTCATGGTGATTTTGGTCAAATGTTTTATAGTGCTTTTTATAAAATTCCTTGGAAGCAGGCATTGGATGATTTTCAATTTAAGAATACGAATATGTTGATTATGGAAAAGGGTCGGTCCCCAAAAACAGTGATATTGTTTTAAAACAATATCACTGTTTTTGGGGTGGAATGATTTTGAGTTGATTGGTGTGATTGCCGTGGATAGTTAACCAGTATGATTGGTATGTTCGATAATTGTATTTTTATTCTGTTATAAAAGTAAGGGCAATACCTTTTTGATCGGCACGACCGGTGCGGCCGATGCGATGGATGTAGTCATCGTAATTTGCGGGCATTTCATAATTGATGACGTGGCTGACATTATTGATGTCGAGGCCGCGAGCGGCAACATCAGTAGCAACCAAAACTTTGACTTCGCCTTTTTTAAATTTGACTAAAGCTTTTTGTCGATAATTTTGTGATTTATTCCCATGTATAGAATCTGATTTTACACCGGAAGAGTATAAAGCTTTGGTGATTTTTTCAACGCCATGTTTAGTTCTGCCAAATACTAAAACTTTTTTAAATTCTGGTTGTTGTACAAGATTAATAAGTGTATTTAATCTATTTGTTTTATCTTTAGGAACTCGGATAATGTCTTGTTCGATATTGGCTGCTGTATCTCGCATTTTAACGGAAATTTTTACTGGATTATTTAAAAATTGACGAATTAAATCTTCTACTTTTGGCTCTAAAGTAGCGGTAAAAAAGAATGATTGATGATTTTTGGGTAGTCTATTTAAAATCGTTCTAATATCGTTGATAAATCCCATATCAACCATTCGATCGGCTTCATCCAAGACGATATTCTGAAAACGATCAAACCAAAGTATACGACGATTCATTAAATCTAATAATCTACCGGGGGTTCCAATAATAAAATTGAAAGGGCTTTTAATCATTCTGGCTTGAACCATAATATTGCTGCCTCCAATACAAAGTATGGAATGTAAATTAAATCCGCGAGCAAATTGTTTAAGTTCATCTTCAATTTGAAGAGCAAGTTCACGGGTTGGGGTGATTATTAAAGCTTTTTGAGTTCGATCTCGGAGCATTTTATTGATTAAAGGAATAAGAAATGCCGCGGTTTTTCCTGTTCCAGTATTTGCCAAACCGATTACATCTCTTCCTGTTAAACCAATTGGAATTGATTGATCCTGAATGGGGGTGGGTGTTATATAACCTTTTTGATTGATATTATTGTGTAAACGAGGATCTAGAATAAAATCGGAGAATGTATGTTGAACTGGTTGTTCAATAGTTTTTGTGATTGAGGCATCATTAACTTTATTAATTAATTGATGAATATTTAAAGTAGATGTTTGAATACGCCGACTTTTTTGCATTGGTCGACGGAAATTTCCAGTGCCATAATGAGGTTTCCCACTATTATGACTGGGCTTATTGTCTCCGTGGTTGAAATGTTTTCCACCAGAAAAATTAGAGTGCTGCTTGTACATAAAAAATTTGTTGCGGTTTGTTAACTGGATGCAATCTGCCGAGTGGGTAGATGTAGAGCCAGCTAATTCCATATAAGAAGCCTACTCTAAAATCCTAATTTTGAACCTATAATAAAGTAAAGTTAGAATACATTATGAAATATCAAATGTCAAATGTCAAATTTGAGCTCAATTTTCATGTACTTAATTTTATCAAATAGACTATTGCTGTTTTTTGATTTTGAATTTATGATGGATTAAAATAAAAAGTTTTAAAATATGAAAGAAGATATTGTTTCAAAAGTAGAGAAAAAAGTAGTTGCCTATTTTTCAATGGAAATTGCTTTAGATGATCAAATCCCAAATTATGCTGGAGGCTTGGGGGTTTTAGCGGCAGATATTTTATATTCAGCAGCGGATATGAAAATTCCGATGATTGGAGTTTCATTGATTTATCATCAAAGTGAAAATAAAAAGTTAGCTTTTGATCCAACTAAATTTATGGAAAAATTGCCTCAACAAATTTTATTGCCAATTGAGAATCGGAAAATGGTAATTAATATTTATCGTCTTGAAATTATTGGGCAAAGTGGATTTAAAATCCCGATTTATTTTTTAAGTAGTAATAATAAAGCAAATGTTAGATGGGATCGTGATTTAACTAAAAATTTATATGCCAGTGATCCTTATACTAGATTGGGGCAAGAATATATTTTGGGGGCTGGTGGAGTGAAAGTTTTAGAAGAGTTGGGTGAAAGAATTGATATTTATCATATGAATGAAGGGCATTCCGCTTTGCTAACTTTAGAATTGTTGAAACAAGAAAAAGATCAAAATAAAGTGAAATCAAAATGTACTTTTACAACTCATACACCGGTTGCTGCTGGTCATGATTATTTTGACTATCCGTTGGTGACTAAAACTATTGGTGATATTATTCCTGTTAATATCCGATCACTTTCTATTCCTGAAAGATTGGGCATGACACAATTAGCAATGAATTTAAGTAAATGTTCTAATAGTGTTTCTCTTCGACATAATGATGTTTGTCGAAAAATGTTTCCCGGACGTGATTTTAAAAATGTAACCAATGGTATTTATCATAAACGTTGGATTGGTTCGGAAATGGCTAAATTATTTGATAAATTTTTAAATGGTTGGGAAACTGATCCGGGAATGTTTAAGAAGGTTCATAATTTACCTCATCAAGAATTATTAAAAGCGAAATTAGAAGAAAAAAAACTTTTGGTTAAATGGATTAATTCTCAGCTGAAGTTTTTTCCATTTGCCGATGTGGAAGATCATGATTTATTTAATGAAAAAATTTTGACGATTGGTTTTGCCAGAAGATTTGTGCCTTATAAACGGCCAGAATTAATTTTTCATGATTTGGAAAAATTACGGGAACTTGGCTATGAAAAATTACAATTAATTTTTGCGGGTCATTGCAATCCGGGTGATTGGTTTTGTGAGCAGGTGAAACAAACTTTAACTGATTATGCCCATCAATTGCGTGGTCAAATTAAATTGGTAATTTTACCAGATTATAATTTGGTAACGGCTTTAAAACTTGTGGCTGGCTGTGATGTTTGGCTGAATAATCCGATACAGCCAATGGAGGCGAGTGGAACTAGTGGCATGAAAGCCGCTTTGAACGGAGGATTGAATTTGTCGATTTTAGATGGTTGGTGGATTGAGGGGTATAATATGAATCCATTAAGTGGTTGGAGATTTGGTAGTAATTTTGTTGAAAATAATAATTCCAGTGATATTGATGCGGCAGAATTATATAGAAATCTGGAAGAACTTATTGATTGTTATTATCATAATAATAATCAATGGATAGCTCGAATGAAAGCGGCAATCAGCTTAATTGATTTTTTTAATACTAATCGGGTGGTTGGACAATATCAACAAAATATCTGGGGCTTGTGATTTTGGGGGGTGGGTTTGTGATATAGTGTGTTTTTTGATATTAATAAAATATATATAATAAATATTTTTAATGTCACGTATTCTACATATAATTGAATTAATATTTGTTTTTGCTGTGGTGAGTGTGGCATTTTTTTTCGTTACACCAAAAATGGCTGCTGCTGCAACTTTTACATGGACAGGAGCTTCAACAACAAATAATTGGACTGATGCGGCAAACTGGGGAGGGACAGCTCCGAATGGAACGGGGGCTGATGATTTGGTTTTTCCTGATGGAGCAGCTCGAATCTCAACTTCAAACAATGATTTTTCGGCTGCCACCGTTTTTAATTCAATAACGTTTTCTGGGCTTAATGGTGGTTATATTTTGACTGGAAATCAAATTACAGTTGGGGCGGGAGGTATTGTTTCTAGTAACACTAGTGGTATAAATACTATTATATTTGATATTGCTGTAAGTGCAGTTAGAACAGTCAATATTTCTAATTCTGGTGGAGCTTTAGTGATTAATGGAATAATTAGTGGAGGTGGAGGGCTTTCTAAATCTGGAGGAGGATTGCTGACACTTGCAGGGGCGAATACTTTTACAGGTGGTTTAATAATTTTGGCTGGTGTGGTGACTGGCACGGTAAATATAAATGCTTTTGGAGCAAGTACTAATGTGATTACAATTGGTGATTCGGCCGGTGGAACTGCAAATGCGAAATTGAATAGTGATTATGTTGGAACTTTTGCTAATTCGATTGTTGTGGCCACTGGTAGTACAGGGACTTTAAGTATTAGTGCTACAGTTGCGACTATTTTTAGTGGAACAATTACAATGCATAATAATTTAACTTTAACAACCACTGCAAGTACAGTAGATTATATTCATAATTATTTACTTAAAATAACAGGTGGAATTATTGGTACAGGTGATTTATTGTTGAATAGTGCTAGTAGTTATTCCCAGAATGGGATTCGCATTACTACAAACTCTGTAAATAATATTGGTACTATTACTAATTCGTCGATTGATGGATATGTATATATAAGTGGAGGAGTAGGTTCAAATGTTACTCAAATTATACAAAATACTTCCACTTCGGGATTTTATATTGATACGGTGCCGATAACGGTAAATCCTTTGGTGGGAGTGGGAACAACTTTAACAAGTAATATGGGGGGGGGTAATCAGGGGCTTGTTGTATCTAGTGGTGTGAGTGGTACAGGTGATATTATTTTTCAAATGAATGGTGGTGATATTACTATTTCAGCATTGATAAATAATAGTGGTTCTATTATTAATTCTGGAACAAGTTCATCTATTATGGATATAGATGGAGGAGTCGGTTCAAATGTTACTAAGATTATACAAAATAGTTCTATTAATGAACTTGATTTTATTACAAATCCGATAACGGTAAATTCTGGGGGAACAACTTTAATTGATTCTTTAGGAGGAGGATTAAGTGTTAGTAATATTATTGGTACAGGTGATTTAACTATTAAAAATAATAGTAATAATCCTTGGGTTTCCGTATTTATTGTAAATAATAGTGGTACTATTACTAATTCGGGAACGGGGAATAGTGTAAGTTTACACAAAATAGGTTCAAATGTGACTAAGATCACAGAGGAGAATGTGGCTTCGGGTCTTGGTATTTATTCGATAATAGTAAATTCTGCGGGAACAACTGTAATTAATAATGCTACTGCTAATGTTGGTGGTGGTAATCCACCGCTGTTAACAGGTGATGGTGGTGTAAGTGGTACAGGTAATTTGATTCTTAAAAATAATACTGCGCTAAATGATGGAATACATATTGGTGGTAATATTGCTGTAAATAATATTGGTACTATTATTAATTCGGGAACAGGTAGCGGTTTTGTTTATATAACTACTGGAATAGGTTCAAATGTGACTAAGATTATACAGAATAGTACTACTTCAATGTTGTATATTGATGTTTATCCGATAACGGTAAGTTCTGGAGGTACAACTTTAATTAATGCTTTGGGTGGGGCGTTGTTAAAGATTGACGGTGGTGTGAATGGAACGGGAAATTTAATATTGAATAATAATAGTGCGCTAGGGGATGGGATTCTTTTGGAATATAGCAATATTAATAATATTGGTACTGTTACCAATTCGGGAGCGGGTAATGGAAATGTTTTAATTAGTGCACCAATTAAGACTTTTGTTACGGGAGTATTCCAAAATAGTTCAACTTCACCATTAACGCTTTCAGGTGGAAATACTTTTACGGGTGGAGTTACATTAAATACTGGAACTTTAAATATTAATTCTTCTTCTGCTCTTGGTGCTGCGACAGGAATATTTACAATTAACGGAGGTATAATTAATAATACTACTAGTGCTGCAATTACTACCAATAATTATCCAATACATTTGAATGATAATGTTACTTTTATTGGAACTCAAAATCTTAATTTTGGTACAGGGGTGGTTACAATGGCTGCAAATAGATCAATTACTGTTGATACAGGGATTTTAACCATAGGAAATTTTAGTGGTAGTGGATCTAAATTAACTAAGGCGGGTGTGGGGACATTGACATTGGCTAACGGTTCGACAGTAACAATTGGAAGTATAAATATTTCAAAGGGGACTTTAAATGGAGGAAATAATTTAATTACTGTGGACGGCACAGGGGCTTCGACATGGGCAAATACTGGCATATTTTCTTCTAGTGGAATGGTAACTTTTACTGGTGCTGTTCCTCAGATAGGGGCTTCTATATTTAATGATTTAACTATTATGCATGATGCGATTTTTACCGATACATTAACAGTGAACGGGACTTTTGCTGATAATACAGCTGGCTCCACTTTAACATTCAATCCTGCTTCAAGTTATACAATTGCTATAATAGATATTAATGGAGGCAGTGGGAATAATATTGTAATGACATCAAGTGCTCCATGGTATTTTAATGTGGCACAAACTAGTCCGATGGTTACTTATGTGTCTGTGAATAATTCTGATGCTTCTGGTGGAAATACTATTATTGCAGATGTTAATTCTATAGATAATGGAGGAAATGTGAATTGGGATTTTGTACCTAGTCCGCCAACTAATGTGGTTGCGGTAGAAGGGGATGCTTCAGCGACAGTGACTTTT
>CAZGKO010000008.1:0-27302 GCA_964526005.1 uncultured Candidatus Peribacteria bacterium | reverse complement strand
ATCAACAGCCTCCGCTAGTGTAACACCTGCGACGGTTCCAGATCCGCCAACTAATGTGGTTGCGGTAGAAGGGGATGCTTCAGCGACAGTGACTTTTGTGGCACCCGCTTCAAATGGAGGGGCAACTATCACTGGATATACGGTGACATCTATACCTTCAGGTGGAACCGATGCGGGAGCGGGCACTACATCATTAACACATTCAATAACAGGACTTGCAAATGGAACTGCATATACATTTACAGTGACAGCTACAAATCTGGCTGGAACTTCAGTTGCATCAACAGCCTCCGCTAGTGTAACACCTGCGACGGTTCCAGATCCGCCAACTAATCAAGGAGGTGGAGGCGGATCCATTTTTGGAAGACCTGCTTGTACTGATGGAACTTGTTTTGGAACTGCTAATAATACGACAAAAACTAATACTCCTCCTTCTACTACTACTTCTTCCGTGATAACACCAACTGTTATTTTTAGTGATATTCATAATCATTGGGCACGAAATTATATTAATAAATTGGTACAAAAATGCGGAGTGCAAGGTTATAAAGATTCTTCAGGGAAATTATTAGATAAATTTGGACCTGATGATAAAATCACCAGAGCGCAATTGGTAAAAATAGTTGTAGGTTGTAAGCAAAAAGATGTGAATGTTCCTAAGGATTATGTGTTTAGCGATGTTGCGCCGGGGCAGTGGTTTGCTCCATATATTGTTGTGGCAAAAAAGGCAGGGTGGGTTAAAGGATATAAAAACAATGTTTTTAAGCCGGCGCAAGATATTAATCGAGTTGAGGCTTTGAAAATTATTTTAATTGCTGATTATGGAAATGTGAAAATTACTGGAGGGACATCTAATTTTCATGATGTTTCTAATGGTCAATGGTATAGCAAATATGTAAATTTTGCAGTACTGAAAAACATTGTGAATGGTTATTTTAATACTGATGGTGATCCGACTGGATTTTTTGGTCCGGCTAATTTATTAACTCGTGCTGAAGCTGCAAAAATGATTATTAATGCGGGTGGATATTAATTGTGAACTGGAGATTAATTGTGAACTGGAGATTAATTGTGAACTGGAGATTAATTGTGAACTGGAGCCGCAGACGAGACTTGAACTCGTGACCTCATCCTTCTCTTACATCTCTGTTTATAAACGCTTATCAGAGAGATAGACTGTATATTTAGCTTTTTCAGTTTTGAAGGAGGCTACCCTTGTCAGTCGTTCGGGCCTTTTATGAGGAGGCCACGGTCTGAACCTAGCGAGGTTTTTAACCGTTATTCGGGATTCGACGACTAGTTTCCCAATCGAAGGGCAAAATCGATTTTTACCATGGATGCGCTCTACCAACTGAGCTACTGCGGCTTATTTATATCAATTATAAATTTAGCATTTACGATTTAAGTTGTAAATTAATTATTTAAGTGTTTTTTAATTTTTAGTTTAGGTATGAGGTTTATGTTGATGCTGTTTTCAGGCGCCTGAATCTTATTTATTAACCTTAGACAAATGCTAAAAAATAAAATGAAAAAAAGTTTGGTTTTAATTAATTTATTTTTGATAGTGGTAGCTACGTTTGGTAATGGTGTTGTGGCTTTTGCAGCTGGAAATTCTGTGGTAATTAATGAGGTTGCTTGGGCAGGTTCAGCTGATTCTGCATCTGATGAATGGATAGAATTATATAATAATTCTGCTCAAACTGTGGATTTAACGGGATGGCAAATTAAAGATGATGGAGTAGCTAATTTTACTTTTCCAACTTCTTCAGTTGCCCCTTATGCTTATTTTTTATTGGAAGATAGTGAACATACTGTTGCTGATGTTCAGAGTGATTTGATATATAATATGTCATTGGCAAATTCTGGTGATTCATTACAGCTATTAGATGCCTCAGGGAATATTGTAGATACGGTTAATGCAAGCGGAGGTCCATGGTATGCTGGTTCTTCTAAGGATCATTCAACGATGGAAAGGATTGATCCTTCCAAAGGTGATGTGGCTTCAAATTTTGCTTCATCTACGGGTAATATTGGGCATGGACGTAATGGGACTGTTTTAATGGGAACTCCTAAACAGCAAAATTCTGTAGCTAATTTTGCGGATATTTCACCAAAAATTTATTTAGATTTAAATAATATTGGTGGTTCTCAAAATGATACTGTGACAATTCCAGTAAAAGTTCAAAATGTAGATAATCTTTTTTCTTATGGAGTGGAGATTAACTATGATCCGGCAATTTTACAGCTACAACAAGTTAATCAAAAAGATTTTTTAAGTGCTGCGGGTAATTATGAAACTTCTTTTCAAAGTGGATTAGTTAATGGAAATAAAGGTGATTTATTAATTGCTGAAGCTCGAACTATTACACCGAAAGTAGGTCAAAGTGGTTCTGGACAATTATTTTCTTTAACTTTTAAAATTCTGGCTGTCAATGGGATAGATGCCAATGTAACTATTGGGTCAAATTCTTTTGCCAGTGATACGATTAAGGATTTATCTTTGCCGATAAGTGGAGGAGATTTTGTTGTTGGTCCTCAACTTCCACCGTTGGGACCTGTCACAAATCTACAAACTAATCCTGATGTTAAAAGGTATGCAATTGATTTAACTTGGGATGTTCCCGTTTCTGGTGCAGATTCATATTTAGTGGAAAGAAAAGATGCGCATGGTAATTATCAAGTTTTAGGTAGTGTAACTAAAAATAGTTTTGTAGATCAAGATGGAGTGAATAATGGTGGAAATATTATTCCAAATGTTGACTATTCATATCGTGTAACGGCGGTATTGAACTTACAAAATTCAACTGCTGTTGAAGTGATTGGTACTGAAAACAGGGGATTGAAGGGTGATAATAACCGATCTGATTTGGTTGATGGGCGAGATTTGGAAAATTTAGCTAAGCATTTTTCTCAAACTGATACTGATGCGGATTTTGATTCACTGATGGATACAACTTATGATGGTAGAATTGATGGAAATGATCTAATCGATATCGGAGCGAATTTTGCTAAACAATATAAGTAAAAGCTGTATTAATTAAATTTTGCCTCGCTTTGGCGAGGCAAAATTCTAACTATAAATATTATGAATCCAGAGATAATTTTACAAAAAGTTACTTTACCGAATAATCAGGTGAAACTTAATTTGCTTATTGATAATGTTCCTAAAAATTTTCTAGGAATTGCTTTTGATTTAAATTTTCAAAAAGGTAAATATGATAACTTTGATTTAGCTAATAACTTGAAAGAAGGAAAATTGTCGCCGCCGATTTATTTGGCTAAAGCTGATAATCAGCAAGTGATTTTTGGTTTTACATCTAAATTTTCAGATTTAACACACTTACAAGATGGTAAAATTGGTAGTTTTTTATTTAATGGAGCGATTGATAATATTTCTTTGAATAAGTTGGTACTTAGTAGTTTTAACGGGAAAAGAATAGATTTACCAAATGTAACATGGAAAGTGGTTGAAGGGAGTGCAAATGTTGAAGCCGCCGCTCCTAAAGCGGTAGATTTGGCTTCTTTAAAGGATGGAGCTATGATTGGGGTGTTGCCTGTTAATAATGGTGCGGCGGCTGGTGATAGTGCTGTTTCTACAGCAGTAATGGGGACACATGCAAATTTAGATGCCAATATAATAGCCACTGATTTACCGAAAAATAGTTTAACTCAGCAAAATATTGATAATTTATTGAATAAACAGCCGTATTCTGATAGTCAACCAAATTATTTATGGTATTTAGGTGGGATTTTTTTAATTTTGGTGATTCTTTATATTTTAAATAGAAAATTTAAATTTATTAAAAATAAAACTAAAATTCGTTTATTTGGAAAGACTTTAGAGTAAAAAACGTAATTTTTCTTGACTATATGCCAAAACCAGATAAACTTCTGTGGTAAATTTATTAGTATAGAGATATATATGGCTAAAGGAAAAAGTACTTATACAACATGGTATTGTGCAGAATGTAATGCTCCTAAAAAGACAACCGCTTATAATAAGAGAAATAATGCTAATATTATTAAAGAATTATCAATGTTCTGCAAACAGTGTCATAAGCATGTAATGCATAAAAGAAAAGATACTAAAAAAGGTTAAAAATAATTTTTTATTGATTGTGTTTATTTACCTCTTCTATAACTTGTTCAGAAATATTAGGGGTAGTGTTTTTAATTTGTTGGTGTGTGGTTTCTCTTTGTTTTTTTATGACAGGATGTTGATTAGGCATTTCTTTTATTCCCAGTTTAGTTAGAGTTTGTTCCAGTGAAAGATGTTCATGAATGATTTTGCTATGAATGTATTCTAAAGCGGAAAGTAACTCAATATTAGCTTTTCGATTACCATAAATATGTTTATATGCCTGTTGCATATTGGGGATGGAATTGGTTGTATCACTAGCTAATAATTTTGCTATATTTTTATAAGCTTCTGTAACTTGAAAAATATTTTTTTTAATAAAAATTTTTATGTCTATAATAATGTTTGGAGATTTTTCAAAAGATGATGGTGAGGATACTTTCATTTTGATTTGTATTAATTTTTTTAATTCTAATTAGTATAACATTTTTTAAAATTCTTTTGAAGATGTTTAGTTATATAGAAAAGAATTAGCTAAAATACTGAAATGTTTGTATAATTAGATAAAGAAAAAACAAAGAGAAAAATGGCAAAAAAATTAAGTGAAATTTTAGAAGAAAATCATAAAAATAAAGGGAAGTGGAAATGGTTAAAGTGGTTGCTGATTGCTGGTGGAGTGATTATTATTGCGGGGATTGCAATTGTTCTTTTTTATAAAAATCCTGCAAGTGCTTATACATATACTAAAGTGAAAAGGCAGAATTTACGGGAAATAGTGGATATTACTGGTAATGTTAAAGCTGGGGTAACGGTTAAATTGGGATTCCAGCAAAGTGGGCAAGTGGAAAAAATAAATTTTAATACGGGAGATATAGTTAAGAAAGGGGATATTATTGCTGTATTATCTAATAAAGATCAACAATTTGCAGTTAATAAAGCTCGGGCGGATTTAATGGCAGTCAATGCAAACCTCAATCAGAAATTAGCCGGTAGTACTGACCAAAATATTGCTATTGCTCAAGCTAATTTAGATCAAACAATAGCAGCTGAAAGTAAAGTTCAAGTGAATTTGGATAATACTAGAAATAATTTAAAGTTGATTAGACAAAAACAGGTAGAAGATTTAAAACAACAACAGTTGGTTGTTGATGAGGCTAAAAATAAATATGATTATGCTCAAAAAAATCAGGGAAATACCGTTAATACTTCAAATCAAACTTTGATTAATGCTAAAAAAGATTTACAAGCAACATTATTAAATGTGAGTAGTCAATTACAACAGGCTTTAATTGATTATAAATCAATTGCTACAGATAATGGCACTTCTTTGTTGGGGTCTGATTTTAATCGTTTGGATCAGGCAAAAATAAATCCTTCTAATCAATTGTATAATAATACAATCCTTGCTTTTAATCCTTTTTATACAAATTTGAAAACACAACTTGTTTTCACTTCAGATCAATTGATTTCTTCTACTCAAACTGTGGAACAATATATTTCAAATATGTTGAGGGCAATTACATTGGCTACTGATGCTTTAACAATTTTATCTTCTTCATCCACTATAACTTCTACTCAAATTACTGCTCTAAAATCTACACTATTAAATGATGGCAATGTTATTTCCGGCGGTTTAAGGGGTTTAAGTTCAACTTTACAAATACTTTTAAATGCCAAATTAAATATTACTTCATCTTCTGACACCTCTAATTCTTCTACTGATTCAGCAAAAAATTATTATGAACAGCAACAGCAAATATTGGATTCTTTGAAAGTTCAGCAGCGATTAGATTTAAATACTAAACAAACTAATATTGATCAATTACAATCTGAGTTAAAAATTAATCAAGCTTTGGTTTCTTCGGCAGAGGCTAATTTGAATCAGATAAAAGCACCTCCTCGTGCTGTGGATGTGGCAAATTTAAGAGCTTTGGTTGTTGCTGCTCGTGTTAATTTACAACTTGCTCAACAAAATTTCGATAAAACATTATTGAAAGCACCGATAAATGGGATATTGACTAGAAAAAATATTGAAGTAGGGGAACAATATACTTTTCAGGCTAATCAAGATTTTATACCGATTTTTGAAATGATTTCTGATCAAAAATTAAAAATTGATGCGAATATTGCGGAGGCAAATATTGAAAAGGTAAAGGTTGGAGATAAAGCACAAATTAAATTAGATGCGATTCCTGGCAAAATTTTTAATGGTATTATTACTTCAATTGATCCAGTAGAAACTAAAATTCAAGATGTTGTTTTTTATAAAGCGACGGTGATAATTAGTAATAAAGATGAAAAAATTAAGCCTGGTATGACTGCAGATGTGATTATTGTTTTGCATATAGCTAATAATGTTTTGACTATCCCAGAAAGGGCTTTGGTTCAGAAGAATGGGAAAAGTTATATTCGTATTTTTAAAAATGATCAAATAAAAAATGTGGAAGTGACTACTGGTATTAGTAATTTAAATGGAGATGTAGAAATTAAAAATGGTCTTACTGAAGGACAACAAATTATTGTTAATTCTTTGAATGCCTGAATCAAAACATAAATTATTGATTAAAATTAAAGGTTTGGAAAAAACTTATTTTAATGGTGAGGTGGCAACACCAGTTTTGCATGGAATTAATTTGGAAGTGAGAGTTGGAGAATTCTTGGCAATAATGGGACCGTCTGGTTCAGGCAAATCTACATTAATGCATATTTTGGGATTTTTAGATCAACTGTCAGGTGGCGAATATTTATATGAGGGTATTGATGTTGCAAAATTGAAGGAAGATGATTTAGCTTTAATAAGATTAACAAAAGTTGGATTTGTTTTTCAGGCTTTCTTTTTATTGCCTCATGCAACAGTGCTAGAAAATGTGATGTTACCTTTGACTTATAGTAAAGGTGGAGATGATAGGCATAAAGCGCTGGAAGCATTGGAAGCCGTGGGATTAAGTCATCGTATTAATTATTTACCGATGAAACTTTCAGGAGGTGAAAAACAACGTGTGGCGATTGCTCGCGCTCTGATTAATAATCCAGATATTATTTTCGCCGATGAACCGACTGGTAATTTAGATTCAATTTCGGGTAAACAGGTAATGAATTTACTCGATAAATTAAATAAAAAAGGTCATACTATTATTTTAGTTACACATGAAACTACTATGGCTAGCTATGCTCAAAGAGAAATTTATCTAACTGATGGATTAATTAAATATCAAAAAATAATTAAAAAAACAAATCACTTTGGTGCGTTAAAATAATATGCAAAAATTTTGGAAATTTACTAGAATGGCATGGTTGAATTTGATTGAAAATAAACTAAAATCCATTTTAACAATGCTTGGAATTATAATTGGAATTGCTTCTGTAATTGCGATTATTTCTATTGGGCAAAGTGCTCAAAATATGATTTTATTTTCAGTGAAAAGTTTTGGACCTAAAAGTATTGTGATTCAACCTGGAGGAGGGAATAAAGGTGGACCTCCTTCACCAATGGCGATAGATAAAATTAAATATAAGGATTATTTGGCGGTTAAAAATCTAAATTATCTAAAAGATGTTAGTGCGTTTTTAATTTATCAGGCACCGGTGACTCATTTGTCTGTTACACAGAATGTTATGATAATTGGAAGTGATAAGAATTACCCGAAAATTTTAAATATTGGGATGAAAAAAGGGCGTTTTATTGATCAAAGTGATCTTTCAAATCGACGAGAAATTGCGGTATTGGGATATAAAATTTCTGATAAACTTTTTGGTGATCAAAATCCAATTGGTAAAGCAATTGTTATTGGTGGTAAAAATTTTACAGTGGTTGGTATTACCGATAAACAAGGGACCAGATTTTTTCAAGATTTTGATTCCAGAGTTATGATTCCGTTGACGACAATGCATGCTGAAATTAAAACTGTGGATTATGTTTCCATGATTTTTGTGCGGGTAAAAGGGAATATAAGTGTTGCAATGGATAATTTACGCATTTTTATGAGAAAAAGACATTCTATCAATAATCCGACGGGTGATGTTAATAAAGATGATTTTAAAGTAATTAGTCAGGTTCAGGCAGCAGATACTTTTGGACAGATTTCAATGGTTTTACAGATTTTTTTGATTATGATTGCTGCAATTTCTTTATTGGTTGCTGGTGTTGGGATAATGAATATTATGCTGGTTTCAGTAACGGAGAGGACTTATGAAATTGGACTTAGAAAAGCAGTTGGGGCGAGCCAGTCTGATATTTTGTTACAGTTTTTAATAGAGTCGATACTTTTAACTGTAATTGCTGGTGTGATCGGTATTATTGTGGGTATTGGATTATCTGGTATGGTTTATTTGTTTGTAAATAGAATTTATGATGAATGGCAGTTAGTAATAAGTATTGGTCCTATTTTAATTGCATTTTCAGTTTCCGCTATAGTTGGTCTTTTATTTGGTTTGTATCCAGCATGGTCTGCGTCAAAATTAAATCCGATTGAAGCTTTAATTCAGGAAATATGATTAAATTTATAAAATATTTAAAAATCGGATTACGATCTATTTGGGCAACTAAAAAAAGAACTCTTTTGACGATGCTTGGAATTATTATTGGAGTTGGAGCGGTAGTTTTGATCACAGCGTTAGGGAAAGGAGCGAAAAGTTATATATTGGGGTCGGTTGCTGATTTTGGTTCTAATTTAATTTATATTGATCCAGGTTCACCAGATCAAGGTTTATTGGGAATTATAACTACGCCGGATCGTATTAAATATCGTGATTATCAGGCTCTAAAAAGACAGAATTTTGTTTCGGATGTAACTCCATTTCTAATTTATGAGGCTAATGTAGTTGTTAAAGATAAAACTGAAAAAAAACAAATTGTTGGTACTACAAAAGGTTATTCAAAAGCCTTTAATTTTTATGCAGCGAAAGGACGTTTTATTAATGATAGTGATGTTAATTCAGCAACTAGAATTGCGGTATTAGGAAAGAAAGTGAGTAAAAAATTATTTGGAAATTTGGATCCGATTGGGAAAAATATTAAAATACGAAATCAGACTTTTACTGTTGTTGGAGTGATGGAAAAACAGGGAGGAGATATTTCTGGAAGTTATGATGAAATTGTTTTTGTGCCTATTACAACAATGAAAAATTATATTTTTGGGGTGGATTATGTACAAGAAATAGTAGTGCGGGCAATTGGGAACGTAAATGATACGATTATTAGATTGCGGCAAACAATGAGAAATTTACATCATATTAATAATCCGCAAGGTGATCTTTCTAAAGATGATTTTAATATTTTATCGCAAGGTCAGGTGCTTGGAATCTTTAATCAAGTTGCTGGAATTTTGACTTTATTTATTGTGGCGATTGCGTCGATTTCCTTAATTGTTGGTGGAATTGGAATAATGAATATTATGTTTGTTGCCGTTAATCAACGCACTAGAGAAATTGGATTGAGAAAAGCAATTGGAGCTACATCAAATGATATTATTTTACAATTTTTAAGTGAAGCCATTTTAATTACTTTTTTTGGAGGAATATTTGGTGCGGTGGTGGGAATTGGATTAGATTATGTAATTACATTTATATTAGGATTTTTCTTACAAGATTGGAAATTTTTAATTGATTTTCAGGCTTTAATTATTTCTTTGGTAGTTTGTATATTTATTGGGATTATATTTGGGCTTTGGCCGGCTATAGTGGCAAGTAAGAAAAATCCAATTGAAGCTTTAAGGTATGAATAGATCTATTTTCGATCTGGTGGAATGGAGTAATAATTAAAGAGAAATTTAAACATATTTTTAAAAAGTGGTTCAGCTGTGGTTTCTGCCCATTCAGATGTATGAGGATGATCTAGTTTGACGAAAACTACGAATTTTGGATCTTCGACCGGGCCAAAACCTGCTATTGTGGCTATGGTGGTTCCGATGCCGGTTAGGGGTTTGCCGTATTTATAGGTTTGAGAAGTTCCAGTTTTGCCGGCAATATAATATTTATCGAGACGGGCACCACGGGCTACACCATTTTCAATAGCTCCAACCATCATTTCAGTGATGGTTTTGGCTGTTTTCGGTTTAATAACTTGTCCTAAAACAGAAGGTTCAGTTTTAGTTACTTTGCCATCAGATGTTGCTATTGAAGAAACAATATGGGGCTGCATTAAAATCCCATTATTGGCGAGTGCGGAGTAAGCCATTACAATTTGAATTGGTGTAACCGTTAAACCTTGTCCGAAGGCGGCTGTTGCTAATTCTGAAGCTGCCATGTAACCTTTATTAATTTTACCTGCTGATTCATTATCAAATTCAATTTCAGTTCTTTGTCCGAATCCATATTTAATTAAATAGCTTTGCAGTAAGCTACGACCAATTCTTGCGGTGACATGTGCCATGCCTGTGTTACAAGATTCGGCAAGAATTTCAGCCATATTAACATGACCGGTACATTTTGCGGAAACATCGTGAATTTTATATGTATCTACTTTATAAACTCCGGGATCATCAATATAAGTTGATGGGGAGACATCTCCATCATCTATGCCGATTGACATAATAATTGATTTAAAAACTGAACCGGGTTCATATGGTAAAGATACTGTTTTATTTTGATAAACTTCTGGTCCAACTTTATTTTTATATTCCTGATAAACTGTACTTCCATCGGTAATTGTATTTTTAAATATCATAATACGGTCATTGGTGGCTTTATTAGCATAGAGCCAATAAGTATTTTTTGATCCCTTAATTGGAATAAGGTTGGTAATTTCATCTGGTTTTAGTGTTACATTTTTCTTATCATAAACCGTACTATAATTATTAGGATTATAAGTTGGGTAATTGGCCATGGCAATAATTGCGCCGGTTTTAGGATTCATAATTAAAACTTGTCCGCTATTTGATTTTGTATTTATAACAGCTCTTTTCAATTCATTCTCAACTGTTAATTGAATGGTACGATCAATAGTAAGAGTTATATTGTCGCCGTCAACAGCTGGTTGAATGGTGCTATTTCCTACAGTGATTAATCGGCCAACAGAATCTTTTTGAGTTTCAAACACACCATTTTTGCCGCGTAATTGAGTATTAAAATTAGATTCGATTCCATAACTTCCATTTCCTGCTGGTGTTACAAATCCAATGATATTAGAGGCTAAAGTTCCCTCAGGATAATATCTGTAATATTCTTCTTTTAAACCCAATCCTGTAAAATTTCGGTTTTTATCATTTTTTATAATTTGGTCTATTTTGGCAGCAATCCCTAGAGTTATTTTCCTTTTTAGAATTACATAACGATTACGTCCTCGTAAGATATTTTCTAATTGCATGGTTGGAGTTTGGAGTATTTTGCCAAGAGTGGCGGCGGTCTCAGTTAAATTTGTGATTTGAGGTGGATAAGCTTTTAAAACATTATTAGAGGTAACTTCAATTCCGCTTAAACTTGCCGCTTTAATTTTGGTTGCTGTTGCATTATCAATATGATCGCTTAAGATAATTATTTGTCTTTGATCTTCGGAAATTTTTTCCAAGATATTGTTATAAAATTGTGCATATAATTCATTATCAGTAAGTGGTTTGATTTTTGCTGCGTCTTCTGGAGTAGGGGCTTTTGCTTGCTGATCTTTTACATTTTGAAGATTAATTTTTTTTGCTTCATCATGGTTATAAATTAGCGGAGTGATACGATCTGCTACCAATTTTTTATTTTTAATCATAGTTGGGTCAGCATAAAGTAGATCTAGGGTGATATTTGTGGCTACTCTGATTTTATCTCCTGATGCATAATCCTGAATATAAATTTCACCACGATGCGCTGGTAATTCACTGTAACCATAATGTTCTTTGGCTGCAATTTGTTGATAATAATTATGAGACAATACTTGTACAGTGAAAAGTTTAATAAACATGATGGCTGCAATCAAATAAATAGAATAACTAAAAATTTTATTTCGGTCAAAATTTATTTTACTTGGTTTGTGACTGCGTTTTCGATATTTCATTTGTAAATACTTTTGGTAATTGAGATTTTAGCCAAAATTTTAGTTTTTGTCATCTGTAAATATACGCTAAACTGATGGAGTAATTTTTAATAAATATGATTAATAAAACTATTTTAGAAAATAAGCTAAGAATTATTACTAAGAAACTGGAAAATACTAATTCGGTAACGGTTTTAATTTTGGTTGGAGCAGGTTCTCGTTATGAACGAAAAAATATTAATGGTATTTCTCATTTTTTGGAACATATGTTTTTTAAAGGGGCAAAAAAATATACAAATACTAAAGAAGTTTCGGGAGCGATTGATTCTGTTGGAGGAGATTTTAATGCTTTTACAGGGAAAGAATATGCTGGTTATTATGTTAAAGTGGCAGCTGATAAAATTAATGTTGCTTTAGATGTATTGTCGGATATGCTGATAAATTCCAAATTTGATTCAATGGAAATTGATAAAGAAAGGGGAGTAATTATGGAGGAATATAATATGTATCAGGATACACCGATGTATCAAATTGGTTGGGATTTTGAAAAATTGGTTTTTGGAGATTGTCCGATGGGTTGGGACCAAGTTGGAACGAAAGATGTTATTATGGGTGTAACTCATGAACAATTTGTGGATTATTTTAATAAATTATATACACCAGAAAATATTGTAATAGCAGTTGCTGGAAATGTAGATCATGATTGGTTGGTAAAAGAAGTTAAAAGACTTTTTATTTTTAATGATTTTAAGAAATCTTTAAATTATGTCCCATTTGGGGAATATAAAAAAGATAGTTTTGTGTCTTTGAAAAAAAAGAAAACTGAGCAGGCTCATTTAATGATTGGTTTTCCTGGTTTAGCGGAAAATGATGAAAAAATCTATGTATCAAAATTATTAACAGTGATTTTAGGTGGCAATATGAGTTCAAGAATGTTTCTTTCAGTTCGTGAAGAGAAGGGATTAGCATATTATATTAGTACTACAATGGATGAATATTTAGATTGTGGTACTTTTACCACTTCTGCCGGAGTGACTGTTAGTCGTATTGATGAAGCTATTGAAGCTATTTTAAAGGAATATGAAAAAGCTGAAAAAGATGGAGTTACTGAAAAAGAATTGGAAAATGCTAAAGCTTATTTAAAGGGGAAAATTACTTTACACTTAGAAAATTCTGAAGAATATGCTCATTTATTGGGGAAATATGAATTATTGTTTGGTAAAATAAGGAGTGTTGAAGATATAGAAAAAAGAATTGATATGGTAACTGTGGAACAGGTTAATCAATTGGCTAAAGTAATTTTTCAAAAGGAAAAGTTGAGGTTGGCAGTGATAGGACCTTATGAAAATGAAGAAAGATTTAAGACTTTATTAAAAAATTGATTTTTTAATTTTAGCTTTATTCTTCAGGTGCATATACATGTAAATATTCACTTTTATTATATTCAAACAGTTCATCTGATTTGAAAAAACGTGGTACTTCTTTCATTGCTGTTTCAATTGAATCTGAAGCATGAATCACATTACATGGCACTCCCATAGCTAAATCTCCACGAATAGTGCCAGCTTCAGCTTCATGTGGTTTGGTAACCCCACTAATTTTACGGACGGCCTCAATTACTGATTTTCCTTCAGCACAAATAGCTACTATAGGTGAGGAACTCATGAATTTTGTGATACCTGGGAAAAATGGTTTTTCTGTTAAATGAGCGTAATGTTCGCGAAGCAGTGCTTCATCTAAAGTTATCATTTTAATACCAATTATTTTAATTCCTTTTTGTTCAAATCTTTTAAGAACTTCTCCGATTAATCCACGTTGTATGGCATCTGGTTTAATCAGAACTAAGGTTTTTTCTTTAATTCCTTCAAAATTAATATCCATATTGATTAGATTAATATATATTTTCGCGGATATTATACAGATAGAGGGTGGAAATGCAATTGAGCATTGAAAAGATAAGATAAATTTATCTCTAGACAGAATTAAGATTCCCTGTATAATTGATTAAAAGTAAAAATTAATTAACTAGACAGATGTCTATTACTCCTAATTGCAAGTCAGATTTACCTATGTTTAAAAATGTATCAGCTGAGATAAGAATGTTCAAAAAACCTAGATTATCTCGTCGTGAATTAAGTGTTAAATCAAATGTTAAATCAAATGGGGCTGGGGTGGGTTTAGATAAATCTGAATTTGATGATTTTGATGAAGATATTATTACTGATATTAGTTTATATATTACTAAATGTACTGTCTTTTCTGAGGAAAATCGGTTAACTCAAGAAATGCAAGATAAACTTATGGCAACAGTAAAAGTTGCTTTCAAAACCAAACAATTTGTTTCAAAAACCAAAACTGATTTATTGGAAATATTAGATTTATATAACCATATTCATGATAGAAATATTTTTATAAATCCGATTTTAATGGTGGAATTGGAAGTTTTGATTAAAATGATAGATTTTGGGATAGAGGAGAATATTTCTTACTTTTTCGATAGGCTTCGTAGATTAGTTAAAACACATAAAATTAATGAGTAGTCGAGGTTGGGTGTTTTAAATATTTTAAAAATCTGTTATGTGATTATGGATGGGTGATTTTTGAAAGTTTTTAATTGATGATTTGATTGTTGTTTTATAATAATTTCTATTATTTAGAGAAGAGTTTAAGGTAATTTGGTGGCAATCTTTAATGAAAAAGTTTGGAGTTAATTTGTGTTGAATTTTGTTTTATTTATCAATAATATTTAGTTATACATATATGAAAAAAGAGAAAACAATTATTATTGTAGGAGGTGGAGCCGCCGGAATGATGGCGGCATATTTTGCAAAAGCTTCAGCGCATGATGTTAAGGTTATTTTATTGGAAAAGAATTCTTATCTTGGGGTGAAAGTTATTATTTCTGGTGGTGGACGTTGTAATGTGACAACGGGAATTACTGATTTTAAAAAAATATTGGAAAATTATCCTCGTGGAGCAAAATTTTTGAAAACGGCAGTGTATGGTTTTAGTCCTAGGGCGGTGATGGATTGGTTTGAATTAAGGGGTGTGAAATTAAAAATTGAAGAAGATTTAAGAGTATTTCCTGTTTCAGATAATGGTAAGGAAGTTGTTGGTGCTTTAGAAGAAGCTTTAAATAAAGAGGGTGTAGAAATTAAATTTAATCTTCAAATTAAAGAGGTGAAGAAGTCTCAAAATGGTTTTGAAATTGTGTCTAAAAATGGAGAGATATTTTTTGGAAATTCTTTAATTATTACAACTGGTGGGAATACTTATCATCAAACAGGTTCAACTGGTGATGGATATGATTTTGCTAAGGCTTTGGGGCATACAATTACTAAATTGACGGCTTCATTGGGAGCTGTAAAATTACAGGAAAATTTCTGTTCACAATTGGCAGGTTTAAGTTTTGAAAATGTTGGTTTAAGCTTTTTGGAGTATGAAAAAATGACAATTAAATATCGGTATCAAGGGGATATTTTATTTACTCATCAAGGCATTAGCGGACCGGGCGTGTTTGCGTTAATGGCGAAAGCTGCTTATGAAAATTTTTTAATAGGATCAAAGTTAAAAATTGATTTTTATCCTTTAGTAACTTCCATTGATTTGGGAAACCAATTTTTGAAATCTTTAGAATTAAATCGTGGTAAACTTTTTAAGAATGTGTTGGGTTATTTTGTGCCTCAGAGATTGGCTGATTCATTCATTGAAACTAAATGTCTTATAGACAAAGGCAAAGATCTAAATTTAATTAATGCTTCGGAAGTTAGTAAAAATTTGAGAAAAAGGGTTGTTTATTTATTAAAAAATTGGGAGTTGGTGATTCAAGGACGCATTGTTGGTGATGAGTTTGTGACTGCTGGAGGTGTAAATTTAGATGAAGTGGATAGTAAAACAATGCAGTCAAAATTAATTCCAGGTTTATTTTTTGCTGGAGAAATTTTAGATGTCGATGGATTTACTGGTGGTTTTAATTTGCAAGCTGCATGGGCTTGTGGTGCTTTGGCTGGGAAATCTGCTAATCAATTTTGAAAAAATCTAGGATTTAGAATTATCTTTGTTTTTCTTCTCGTCCATTTAAATAAAGTCTCATTTCAGGTTGAATGTTGATTTTGATTGGTCCTTCTTCTGTTTCTAAACTAATAATTACTGCTTTAGGAGGTAATTTAGAAATTAATTCCCAAAGTTTTTCTTTTTTCTCGGCAATATCTTCTTCCTTTTTGAGATGTATTTCGCGTAATTGATTATAATCATTATCTGATTGAAGTTCTTTTGTCCATTCTTCTTTTAGATCTTTCATTTGTTTGCGCATATCTTTATAAGCTTTCTCCAGATCAAGATATTCAGGAGTATCAATTTTTTCCTCAAATTTAAGATCTTTTTTGATATTGCGTAGTTCTAGTCTTAATTTTTTAATTTCCAAAAGGAATTGTTTAATTTGATCGTCAATCATTGTAAATAGAAAATTAATAGTAGCGACAGTTTAAATAACCTTTTTGATAAAATCAATGTGTCTTTGTTGATGTGTTTTAAAAATGTCAATTGGGGTATAATGTGTGATAAAATCATATATAAAAATATGTTGAAAATTTTAATTGAGGAATGGAAAAGTAATAAGAATTTAAATAGTGATTTGGGTATTCGTTTAAATACAAATGATCTGAAATATTTAGTTGGTAAAATTTTTTTAGTGATGGATGGTTATTTATATATTGAGGAATCGAAAATAAATTCAGAATTACAGGTGAGAATTTTACGTTATTTAGAGGAGGAAATGCCATTAAAAGGGGGGTGGCCTAAAAATTGGAAAGGTCTGCAGTTGGAGGAAGTATTTTGTATAATTGAAGATTTCGGTATTATTTCTGTTCGACAAATTGGTAGTAACCAAGTTGGTAATTCTCGATTTTGGGCGAGAAAATTACGAAAATTATTTGGTTTTAAAGCTGGTTAATGGCATTAATGTTTAGTAATCATTAAATATGACATTTCAAGAATATTTAAAGGCGTTAAAAAAGAAATCTCTGGAATTGAGAATAAAAATTTTAGAAATGATGGCAAAATCGAAAAGCGGATATATTGGTAGTTGTTATTCGGCGGTAGAAATTCTGGTTGGGCTTTATTATGGTCAAAGTTTAGAAGGTCCAATTTTAAATATTGATCCAGCTAAACCAGGATGGTCTGAACAGGATTATTTTATTCTTTCTAAAAGTCAGGCAGCACCATTGTGGTATGCGCTTCTAGCTGATCTAGGGTTTTTTGATGAAACGGAATTGCAATATTTTAATTCACCTGGTGCTTTGTTAACTGCTCAGCCTAGATCTAAAGTGCCCGGAGTAATGATTGGAAGTTTTGTTTCGGGTCAAGGGGTTGCTGAAGCGGTTGGACTTGCTATGGCTTTGCGGACTGAGAGGCAAAGAAATAAAGTATTTGTATTAATGGGTGATGCTGAAGTGGCAACGGGGGCGGTTTGGGAATCGGCTTTGCAAGCTGGATTGGCTAAATTAGGTAATCTGATTTTTCTGGTGGATCATAATACTGTCCAATTAGATGGAATTGTTAGAAATTTAAATTTAGCTGATCCAATTTCTGATAAATTTGAATCAATGGGATTTCGGGTAATTAATGTTTTTTCTGGTCATGATTTTAATGAAATTTTTAGTGCTTATGAGAAAGCATTGTTAGAAACTCGACTTCCGGTAGTGATAATTTTTAAAACAGTTAAATCTAAAGGAATTGATTTTGCGGAAAATAAAAGCTTTTATCATGATAAAGTTTTGAGTGATGAAGAAAGACAGGAGGCTTTGAAAATGTTGGAAAAAAATTTACAAAGTTTAGATAACGTAATGTGATATAATATGACTAATTTTTTCCTAATTAGTTTAGTGATACATTTTGCTTTAACTTATGCACCTTTTCAGGTTGATGGTTTATCAATGTATCCAAATTTAAAAAATCAGGAAATTTTTTTAATTGATAAAGATGATTTTAGAAAAGAAGGTTTAAAACGAGGTAATATTATTGTTTTTAGAGTAAATTCACTGTTTCAAGATAATAATTATTTTTATGTAAAAAGGGTGATCGGTTTGCCCGGTGAGACGGTTAAAATTGATAAAAACGGGGTTTATATAAAAAAAGGAAATAATCCTTTTCGTTTATTAAATGAAATTTATCTACATAATCATCATTTTAAATATGGTGATGAGCGCTTTTTTATAGTTCCTCCAAACAGTTATTTTGTGTTGGGAGATAATCGTGATGATAGTAAAGACTCACGATATTTTGATAATCCATATATTTCGATAAATCGGATTTTGGGGAAATATGTTTGGCCTTAATATGGATTAAAATTGAACTGTATCTTTAATTTGAATATTATATTTTTGAGTGGAACCTGCTGGCAATTCTACAACATAACGGATTTTTGAGACTGAAGAAATTCTTTCACATAGATTACTGTTGGTTTTAAAACAAGGTTGGACATTTTGAACGATATATTCAATTTTATAATTTTCATCAATAAAAATCATATCTAAAGGTATTAAAGTGTTTTTCATCCAAAAATGAACCAGTTCACTTTTGTCAAAAACAAAAAGCATACCAGTTTTGTTAGGAAGTTTTTTTCTATTCATTAAACCGATTTCTCGTTCTTGTTTAGTAGAAGCCACTTCAACTTGAATATCGATTTGTTGTCTGTTTTTTTTGATAAATGTGAGATTTTGTTTAGGTAAATTTTGATTATTCATAGTGAATGGTGATGAAGAGTGGGTGTTTGAATTAATATGATTTGAATTTAAGTTACAACCGCTAAGTGAGATACTTATTATTATTAAAAATAAAAATATTAATTTTTTCATTATCTGGAAAGCTTAATTAGATAGATAAAATTTTTTTATTTTTTCATAAATGCCGTTACTATCTAAACCTTGTCTTTTTAAAATTTCATTAAGCTTTCCAGATTCATTTAAATTTTGTGGAGTAATTTTGATAATCTTGCGAGAGGGCTGATTAGCAAATAATTCCATTATTATGGATCCGAGACCTCCATTTTGATGATGGTCTTCAATGATAAAAATCGGGTGAGTAGGATCAATATGTTCATGTAACCATTTTTGATTTAATGGAATTATACTGGGAATATTAATAACTTGAACGCTAACACCTCTTTTCTCTAATTGATGGGCTGCGGCCAAATTGTAATGAAGCATAAGTCCATAAGAAAGAATAGTTACCTGATTGCCATTTTTTATTATTTGCGGTTTACCAATTTCAAATTGATAATTCTGATCATAAATATTGTCGATAGGAGAATCAGGTAGACGAATATAAACTGGTCCATAAGTATTAATGGCATATTCTAATGCTGCTTTAGTTTCATAATGATCGGCAGGACAAATTATCTGAAAATTGGGAAGTGTTCGCATGATGGCAATATCTTCGAGACAGATGTGGGCTGGACCTTCTTCAATATTAGAAATACCACTGGAACTAGCAATAATTTTGATATTCAGATTTGGTAAAGCTACTGAATTTCGTAAAGCTTCAAACCCTTTTGTTATTAAAAGGTAAGCCTCGCCGAAACACATAGGTAAATTTGTTCTGATAGTCATACCGGCTGCCATTGAAATCATAGTGTTTTCTTCGAGCGGTATACAAAAATGACGATCGGGATAGAGTTTGGCAAAATTAAATGTACCTAGTTTATTTTTTAAATCACTATCTAATATGACTAAATTTTTATATTTGGAGCCAAATTTCTCCAATTGTTCGGAAACGGATTTTTTTAGTGAAAACAATTCATTCATAATAAAATTGTATACTCGATTGGATTGTTGTCAAATTCTTTCAAAAAGGTCAAAAAAATGATAGAATATTATTATAGAAAATAAAAAATAAAAACATGCAAGTATATTTAGGTTCAGATCATGCAGGTTTTAATCTTAAAAACCTACTTAAAAAATATTTAGAATCACAAAATGATCCAAATGCGGAAATTGAAAAATATCATGTTGTTGATTTGGGAGTTTTTACTCATGATCCCAGTGATTATCCAGATATTGCTAGGGAAGTTTGTGAAAAAGTATTTGAAAATAAAAATTCATTAGGAATTTTAATTTGTGGTAGTGGAGTTGGCATGTCTATCGCAGCTAATCGACGTAAAGGTATTAGGGCGGTTTTGGCTGGTAATGAAACGATAGCAAGGCAGGCGCGTGAAGATGATGATGCGAATATTCTTTGTATGGGTGGAAGATTTATAGGTATGGAATTGGCTAAAGGGATCACTGATGCTTTTTTGGTAGCACAATTTAATACTGCTGAAAGACATGTTCGCCGGATTAATAAAATAGAAAAAATGTTAGAAGAGAATGGTTAAGAGGATCGTATTAATTATTAAAGATGAAAAAAATATTAATTGCACCGTCAATTTTATCTGCTGATTTAGGGTGTTTGAATGAAGAAATTGTTTCGGTTGAGCAAGATGCTGATATATTGCATATAGATATTATGGATGGGCATTTTGTTCCCAATCTAACTTTTGGTCCTCTGGTTGTTAAATATATTAAATCAAAATTACCTTTAGATTGCCATTTAATGGTGGAACATCCTGAAAATTATTTAGAAGAATTGGCGAAATATCGGGTAAATCAAGTTTCAGTTCATTGGGAGGTGTGTCCAAATTTGCATCGTATTTTGATGAAAATTAAGGAACTTGGAATGAAGGCAGGTGTGGCAATTAATCCGGCAACACCAGTAAATGATTTGAAGGATGTTTTGGAAATGATTGATTTCGTATTGGTAATGAGTGTGAATCCCGGATTTGGAGGACAGGTGTTTATTGATCATGCGGTTGAAAAAATTTGCGAGCTAAGGCAGATGGATTCGCAATTGATTATAGAGGTTGATGGGGGAATAAATGAGAATACTGCGGAGGGATGTGTGCGAGCGGGTGTTAATGTTTTGGTTGCAGGATCTTATATTTTTAATGCTAATGATCGAGGGGAAATTATAAGAAAATTACGTCAGAAACTTTAAGAGAGATCTTTAGTTTTTTATTGACTTTTGTGTTTTCTGAATTGATACTTGGCGTATGCGCTCGTAGCTCAGCTGGATAGAGCGTTGGCTTGCGGAGCCAAAGGTCACAGGTTCGAACCCTGTCGGGCGCACCAGATTTAGTTTTTAGTGTTATTACTGCATAAATATAATCACACAGGAACCAGATAATTTATTTATGATTTTTGATAGAGACCAATTAACTTAGTTTGGGTAATGATTTTATCTTGAATGGCTTTTTTTAAATCATTGACTGTTGTTGTTGCTGGTAAATTTAAATTATCTGATAATGCATAGAGACTGAAGATATAATGATGAGTGCCAGTTGGAGGGCAAGGGGCAATATAACCATTTTGATTTGCGGAGTTTATTCCCTGTGTGGCAAAAGTGTTATCTACTGCTTCGATAATTTTATTGGTTTGTGGAGGTATATTCCAGATGGTCCAATGTGTGAAAGTGCCGATTGGGGCATCAGGATCATCTAAAATTAAAACAAGAGATTTAGCGTTTTTAGGTACATCTTTAATATTTAATTCTGGAGAAATATTTTCTCCCTGACAGGAAAATTTATTAGGTATGTTTTGATTGTTTTGAAATGATGGACTACTAAGTTGCATAGTGATAATTTAGATATTTTGATCTTATCATAAAAATAATTATCTGAAAAATTTAATGTAAGAGTTAAAGAGTTAAAACTCTTTTTTGTAAAAATACAAACAATTTTTTAGAAAGATTCTTGCTTAAATCCTTAGTTGATTTTAAAGCTGATAAATTTTTATGACTGTGAAAAGGTTAATTGTTTTTGCAAGTTGTTTTGTAGAATTTCTAAATATTATTCTTGCTGTGAAATATTTTTAATAGTATCTTGTGAAAGCACGCTGACAACTAGATATTGTGGGTGGTCTGTATGTTTGATCTCTAGGTATAGTATAAGTATGGTAAATGGATTGAACAGACGGTCTTCATTTTTTAGCTAAAATTACCCCGTTTTAACTAATATGAAATGAAGATTGACCGTTAAAATAGGATAGCAATTAACTATCTTTACAAAGCAAGTTGGGCGAAGAAAAAAATTAAAATTTTAACTCATATATATTATGGCGGTAAAATTAGTGACTAAAAAATCCAAGGTAAGCAAATCTAAAAAAGGTTTGCATATTAAACGTGTTTTTGTTAAAAATCCTGCGGATATTTATGAAGGTATTGAATTTGAATTAAGAACTTCTAAAATCACTAATCCGAACGGGTCAGTTGTTTTTGAAATGAATAATATGGAGGTTCCTAAATTTTGGTCACAGGTTGCCACTGATATTTTAGCTCAAAAATATTGTCGTAAAAAAGGGGTTCCTCAAAAAGATGTTAATGGAAAAATTTTACGTGATAAAGATGGGGAAATTGTTACTGGGGCAGAAACTTCTATTAAACAGGTAGCTGGCAGATTAGCTGCTACGTGGCGATATTGGGGAGAAAAGTATGGATATTTTGATTCAAAAGAAAGTGCTCAAGCTTATGAAGATGATATATCTTATATGCTAATCACGCAGATGGCTGCTCCAAATTCTCCACAGTGGTTTAATACTGGTTTGCATCATGCTTATGGAATTACTGGTCCTGCACAAGGTCATTATTATGTTGATGCGATTACAGATAAATTGGGAAAATCCAAAGATGCTTATAGTCGCCCGCAGCCACATGCTTGTTTTATTCAATCAGTTAAAGATGATTTAGTTAATGAAGGTGGTATTTTCGATTTAGTGATTCGTGAAGCAAGATTATTTAAATATGGATCTGGTACAGGGACTAATTTTTCAAATTTGCGTGGTGTTAATGAAGGTCTTTCTGGAGGGGGGAATTCTTCTGGTTTAATGAGTTTTTTAACGGTAATAGATCGTGCGGCTGGTGCAATTAAATCTGGTGGAACAACTAGAAGAGCCGCTAAAATGGTTAGTTTAAATATTGATCATCCTGAAATAGAAGCTTTTATAGATTGGAAAGTGATTGAAGAACAAAAGGTAGCAGCTTTAACAGCTGGAAGTCATCTCTGTTATGAGCAATTAAAAAAAATTGTTGATAGCGCTGTACTTAATGGTATTGATCCAGATGAAAATGCTATATTAAAAAAATTAATTTTTGAAGCGAATAAAAAACATATTCCTCTGAGTTATGTTAAACGTGTTTTGATGTTGGTAGAAAAAGGAATGAAATCTGAAGAATTTGATTTTCGATGTTATGATACGGATTTTCGTTCTGAAGCTTATACTACTGTTGGTGGACAAAATTCCAATAATTCTATTCGTGTGCCCAATGAATTTTTGGAAGCCGTTAAGAATGATAAAGATTGGTCTTTGATTAATAGAATTGATAAAGCTGTGTATAAAAAAATTCCAGCTAAAAAATTATGGGGAAAAATTGCTTATGCCGCTTGGGCTTCAGCTGATCCCGGTTTGCAATATGACACTACCATTAATGAATGGCATACTTGTCCGGCAGATGGCAGAATCAATGGTTCCAATCCTTGTTCAGAATATATGTTTTTAGATGATACGGCTTGTAATTTAGCTTCAATTAATTTAATTAAATTTTATAATTCTAAAACGAAACAATTTGATATTGAAAAGTATCAACATGCTATTCGTCTTTGGACAATTACTTTGGAAATTTCCGTTTTAATGGCTCAGTTTCCTTCTAAAGAAATTGCTCAATTAAGTTATGATTTTAGGACTTTGGGGTTGGGTTATGCCAACATTGGTACTCTTCTAATGCAAATGGGTATTCCTTATACTTCTGAAGAAGGCTATGCTATTTGTGGTGCTTTAACGGCTATTATGACTGGTGATGCTTATGCCACTTCAGCTGAGATGGCGAAAGTACTTGGTTCTTTTAAAAAATATCAAAAAAATAAAAACTATATGCTTAAGGTTATTCGCAATCATCGTCGTACGGCATATAATGTTAGAAAAACTGAATATGAAGAGCTGAGTATTAAGCCACAGGGGCTTAATTCTACTTATTGTCCCACTTATTTATTGAAAGCCGCTTGTAAATCTTGGGATAATGCTCTTATACAAGGTGAAAAATTTGGTTATCGAAATGCTCAGGTAACGGTAATTGCACCAACTGGAACGATTGGTTTGGTTATGGATTGTGATACAACTGGCATAGAACCCGATTTTGCTTTGGTTAAATTTAAAAAATTAGTGGGGGGTGGATATTTTAAGATTGCCAATTCATCATTAGCTCCGGCTTTAAAGGTTTTGGGTTATAAAGAAGAAGAAATTAAAGATATTATTAATTATGTGAAGGGTCATGCGACTTTAAATGGTTGTCCGTATATTAATCCAGAAAATTTAATGGAAAAAGGGTTTACAACTAAGGAATTATTGGCAGTTGAAACTCAATTGGCTGGTACATTTGATATTTGTTTTGCTTTTAATAAATATGTTTTAGGTGATAAATTTTGCCAAACAATTTTGGGACTCTCAGCTGAAGAGTTGGTTGATCCAAATCTTAATGTGCTATTGAAGCTTGGATATACCGACCAACAAATTGAAATGGCTAATGAATATGTTTGTGGGGCGATGACTGTAGAGGAAGCTCCTCATTTAAAAGAGGAACATCTAGCTATATTTGATTGTGCCAATAAATGTGGTAAAAAGGGTCAAAGATTTATTCCTTATATTGGACATATCCGAATGATGGCTGCAGCTCAACCATTTATATCTGGTTCTATTTCTAAAACTATTAATATGCCAGAAAATGCCTCTATTGCTGATATTGAAAGAGTATATATGGAAAGTTGGGAATTAATGTTAAAATGTAATGCTCTTTATCGTGATGGTTCAAAATTATCACAACCTTTAAACACTTTATCTGGAGAAGGTGCTTATGCTAAATTGTTTGATTTTTCTGATATTGAAAATATTGATGAGACTATCGGTCCTAAGGAAGTGCAAAAAGTTATTGAAAAAATTGTTGAAAAACCTTTACATCATAAAATGCCTGATGAACGAAGAAGTATTACTCATAAATTCAGCGTTTCTGGTCATGAAGGATTTATTACGGTAGGTCTTTATGAAAATGGTATTCCGGGTGAAATATTTATAAATATGAGTAAAGAAGGATCCACAATGTCTGGAATTATGGATGCGGTAGCAATTTCTATGTCGATGAATTTGCAGTATGGGGTGCCTTTGGAAGTTCTTGTTTCTAAATTTTGTAACTCTCGTTTTGAACCAGCAGGCATGACTTCAAATCGGGATATTCCGATGGTGAAGTCTATTATTGATTATATTGGACGCTGGTTGGCTTTAAAATTTTTGCCTAAAGAAGTTGCCAAAAAGTATCATAATGCTGACTTGGTAGATCGCGCTTATGAAGAAGGAACTAACTTATTATTACAAAAAGTACCTGTAGAAAATGTGGAAGAAGTGGTACATCTTGAGAATTTAGCTAAGGTAATTGCAGTTCAAGAAGAGGTATCAATTGCTAATAAACAATCTTTTATGGTTGAAGTTGATTCTTCTAATTTTACTAAAATGGAAAAAATGACAGCGGAGATGGTTGATGGATTTGCGGATTTTGCTAGAAATCAGGCGAATATGGCTTTAAGAGCAGGTGCTGGAGATGCTCCTATTTGTGGAGAATGTGGAATGACTATGATTAAAAATGGTAGTTGTTATAAATGTGTAGATTGTGGATCTACATCTGGATGTAGCTAAGGTATTTTAGGAATTTGCAAGGTAGAAAATATTTCAAATATGTTGTGTTTTCTGGTTTATTTGGAAATTTTGCGAGTGCGATGTAACCGAAGTTTATAATTATTTTTGACAAAAGTCAAATTTATTTTTTAATTCCAAATACTTTTGTAATTTTTAAATAAATATCATGAATATCTGATGGTCGATTAAATTTGTTGTATTTGATAATAGCAATTGAAGAAATAAGAATGAAATCCCAGTCTAATCTATTAGGTAAACATTTCATATTAATAATTTGGTGTAACCATTTGATAATATTCTCTCGATATTTATTTTCCCATTTTTGTATTTCTTCTGGAGTTTGTTTTGCAGCAAATTTAAATGCATCTTTAAGATTATTTTTAAAATCATTAAAAACTATTGCTTTGGCTTGTTCAAATTGTTGATCTAAAATTTGGGTGAAATCATCTAATATTTCAGGTATTTCTAAAAATGGATTTGTATTTTGCGATTGTTCAAAAATATTGATTTGTTTAAGCAAATCAATATTCATATCAATTAATTCTCTAACAGGATCTGTTGTTTTATTTATGCTGCTGCTTTGTTCTTCCTGTATTGTAATTTCAGGATCAGATTCATTCATTCTGGTGTTTGATTGTGCGTTGTATTGATTGGGCATAAAATAATTGTAGCAGATTATTGATTTTAGTCAAATATATGATATATGAAAGTTCCCCGTCCCGGATAAACGGGGCGGGGTCTTTACCTAGTTCTTGCGAGCTTTTGCTTGCTTAAACTTATAGGTTTAGACTAGTAGGTTAGCCCTTAAAGTGGCGTGGTCAAGGATTCCGAATTTCTTCGGAATCCTTGACCACGGTTGGTTAGGGGGTCAGAAAATATGTCAGAAAAAGGAGTTCTCTTGAGAGAGATTTTGCTCACAGTTCTGTCATATTAACCGACCCGAAGTTACGGTGTTACGATTGGTGGTGTGGATGTGCACCGCCACTGTTTTTCGACAGTGGCGGTGCTGTCTTTCGACGATGGTTGGGGGGTTAAGGGGTTTGTTGGCATTTGCCGTTCTGGCAGAATTTACCGCTCCCACAAGCCAGACCGCATTTGCCGCAGTTGTTGGCATCGGTGAGGAGGTTGAAGGTCTCATCAATGAGACCATTGCAGTTATCGTCGATGTTATTGCACACCTCCTTGCTCGGTGTGCAACTGCTTTTTGGCGTGATCCATGCGCAGTGGCTATTGCTGCACCACTGTCCTGTGGCGCAAGCATGACTGCAGATCCCACAGTTGTTGATGTCGGTGAGGAGGTTGAAGGTCTCATCAATGAGACCATTGCAGTTGTCATCCTGATTGTCGCACACCTCCGGGGAGGAGATGCAGTTGTTTTGCGAAGTATTCCAGGCACAGTGTCCAGAGACACAGGACTGGTTTGCTGCACATGCGTTACCGCAGACTCCGCAGTTGTTGATGTCGGTGAGGAGGTTGAAGGTCTCATCAATGAGACCATTGCAGT
>CAZGKO010000007.1:54299-54632 GCA_964526005.1 uncultured Candidatus Peribacteria bacterium | reverse complement strand
TATTTAACAGATTCAGCACGACCTCTTCGATTAACTCGAAGAGGTCTTTTGCCATGAGATCCTGAACCGAGCCCCCTCGTCCTGAACTTGTTTCAGGATCTCCTAAGCTCCCTCCCCGGGAAGAGGGCAGAGGAATTCCGACTTTCTTTTTTAAAAAAAAATGCTACTATAAACTCGTAAGATAAAATAAAATAAAACTTATGAAAATTAAAATATTAATTTCTGTTCTATTTATTAGTGCATTTTTTGTTCAAACCGTTTCTGCTATAGAATTACAGGAATTACCGCCGATACCTCCCACTACCACTTCAGCCACAGCAACTTCTGGTTCTA
>CAZGKO010000007.1:34987-54199 GCA_964526005.1 uncultured Candidatus Peribacteria bacterium | reverse complement strand
AAACTACTTCCTCCACAGATTCAGCCACAGCAACTTCTGGTTCTAAAACTACTTCCTCCACAGATTCAGCCACAGCAACTTCTGGTTCTAAAACTACTTCTTCCACAGATTCAGCCACAGCAACTTCTGGTTCTAAAACTACTTCCTCCACAGATACAGCTACAGATTCATCCACAAAATCATTTAAGGATTTCACTGATGTATCGGTAGATAGCCCCGATTACAATGCCATTTTATTACTCCGTCACGATGAAATTATTACTGGTTACTCCAATGATACTTTTAAACCCAATAATCCGATCAACCGTGTTGAGGCATTAAAATTAATTTTCGTCGCCAGTAATCTCGGTGTTAAGGCAGGAATTGCTCCAGCTGATTTTTCAGATACAGAACAAGACACATGGTATACTCCATATTTAAATCGAGCTGCCTATATGGAAATAATCACAGGATACCCTAATGGAAGTTTTAAGCCAGCTCAGGCAGTCAACAAAGTAGAATTTTTAAAGATGTTATTGAAAGCCAATCATGTGGATTTATTCGATCTTAATATGCACCAACTTCCTTATAATGATGCCATCCCAGGGCAATGGTATGCTAAATATTTAATGTATGCCAAAATGTTTACATTATTAGAACCCGATAAAAATGATAAAGTAGAACCGGGCAAACCCCTAACCAGAGGTATGGCGGCAGACATAATTTACCGTTTCCGAAATTTACAAAGTAAAAATAAATTACATCCAGTTTTGAATGCCACTAATCAAAATACCATTGATAATAGTACCAATAATAATACTAATTCTAGCAGCAACAATACTACTGATAAGAGCGTTAATAATAGTGTTTCTAGCAGCACTGCTCCTGCCAACCTTTTAAATAATTATGCGCTCTTTGTCAGTAAAAGCGGTTTATTCGCTGTTCAATATCCTAAAAATTGGTTCTATCAAATTACGGACAATCATGCTGAGGATCCTAACAATTCTTATTATTCAAATATTTTAAAAACTTACTATTTTGGACCTAAAGATCTCACAACTAATCCTCCCCAAGTAACTTTAGAACTTCTCCCCCGAACTGGTAAACTGAAAGGAAATCACATTTATCACGGTGTTCCTTATTATCAAACCACTTCTCCAGATAAAAAAGAGGTTATTATCATCAATCCACAATCCAGCAAAAAACTTTATAGATTTAGCGGGAACAGTTCCGATGAACAAATTATGTTAAATATGATATCCACTGTTACCGAACAAATCAAAGGTATGAGCTCTTATAATTCCGCTGAAATTTCAAATTTAACAAATACTAATACTGCAACAAACACTGCTACGACCACAAACACTGCTACATCAAATAGTTCAACAAGCAATCCCGCAGGTTAAAACACCAATTTAAAACTTACTCTCCATCGCCCTCATCTCAATTTATATTGATGGTACTAATAATATATTTAACTTTCATATACAGTTTAAAAGGTATGATTTTTATAAGCAAATAAAAGTTTTTATTAATGGGGGGATTGTATATTGTATATGGTGGAAGTGGTGGAAATGAGGACAATTGTTCTTGCTTTAATTAAATTAAAGATGTTAAGTTAAAACCTAATATTATATATAATATGAATATGTCTTCTTCAAACAAATTAAACTTTGGCTTATCTATTTCAAGAATGAAAAACATTAAAAGTAACAGACAAGAAATCAAAGCGGCTTTGCCACAAGATGTTTTAGCCATCCGATTAGGTCAAAAAGGTAAGCATGAAAAAGCTTATGAACAATATCCTCATGGAGAACGATTAAAAGAAGATGTAATTAGAGCAGAAATTAGAAAACGAGTTTCAGAACTGATGTATGCTTCAGATCATCAAAATTTGCCTTTACAAGAGCAGGAAGCCGTCATAGAACGACAGATTAATCGTTATTTTAAATTCATAATTGGCGATCCCACTCTCCATGGTCATGTTGAAGCACCGCATGGAATAGCTCCTGCACTGGAAGTCAGAAATTGGTGTAAAAAAAAGGGGATTGTTAGTTCTGAAAGCAAAACCGCTTCAATTGCTAGTGGGGCTATTAATAATTTTATTTTTTCTCGCCCACGTCTTTTCGCAGATATTAATTGTTTACCTCAAAATGTTAAATCTTCTCTTCGTTCAGAAGGTGCTGTTTATACCCGTGAAGACAATTTAAATGCCGTCAAATCACAACGTGATTTGACTAAAAAATTACTTTCCTGTTCCAACAATTTAAATAAGTCTAGTCAAGTAATTAATCCGCATTTAGCAATTTATTTTCACGGTAAATCTGATTCTCGCGGTCATAATTTTGAAATTGCCACTAAACAAAGAGAGGGAAAGGGACCGCTTGATCCTAAAATCGCATTTTGGTTTGCCGATCAACTCACGTTAAGACTTAAAGAAAAAGATTTAAAGGATTCCAATGGTGAAACCCCAAACGTTAATGTTGTTGCTAAATATGGTGCTTATTCGGGTAGTTACGCTTTAATCAAACTTCGTTATGGAGATGATGTGTTGGGATTTAAAGGTTTTGGAGAAATGTTACAATGTTTACAACTTGAGTGTGGAGCATATTTGCGAAAGCAATTTCCAAATCAAATATCAGAAATATTAAATGAAATCCTAATAGAATTTTCAGCTCAGTTCAAAGTTCCAGCTGATCTTGAAAAGTTGTCATCATATAATGAGAAATTCAACGAAAAAATTGCTACTGAAAAAGCGGAATTATTGTCATTGAAAAATATTGGATTTGATATGGAAGCTGCGCTTGACTCAATTGCATTGAGCCTTAGTCAACGTGAAAACCTTGAAATAAATAGCGGTGAGTATATTAGTGTGAATGGGAAAATTTTAAAAGTAGTTAAGATGACAAGAACCCACCTTAACTCAGGGAAATTAATTATTCTCAATCCTCAATTTCAAGATGAAATAATAAAATCCGGAATTATTATTAAAAAATTATAGCGAAAAAACTTATATTTAAATTATTTTCAAATATAGTTGCAATTACTGAACGAATGTTAAAAATAGTTGAATGGTCGGGATGAGAGGACTTGAACCTCCGACCTCATGCACCCCATGCATGCGCGCTAGCCAACTGCGCTACACCCCGACAAATTTTTTTGATGCCTTTATTTTACTAAATCCGAACCTATTTTGGTGCGCGAGAGAGGACTTGAACCTCCATACCCTTGCGGGCGCTACGACCTGAACGTAGTGCGTCTGCCAGTTCCGCCACTCGCGCCTATTTCTCCATTCTCCACTCGCGCCTATTTTAAATTAAGCATACTGATTTTAAGAAAATAATTATTGAATGGCAATAGACTATTTTATATTGCTTTTGATTGACTAACCATTAACAGATTGCTATAAATTATTGCGAGCTTTTTTTATTTTTTAATTCGCCATTTTTATGGAATTATTATCAAATCCAATCAGTTACGCAGTTTTAATATCAATATTAGCCTTACTCTATGCCGTTTTTCTAATTTCCCAGATTTTAAAAGCTGAGACTGGAACCGATAAAATGGTTGATATTTCTAATTATATTCGTGAAGGTGCGGTAGCCTATTTGAATAAACAGGCAAAATATGTTGCGATTTTTGCAGTAATTATATTTGTATTACTTTGGTTATTTTTACCTCATGGTTTAAAATTAGGTTTTGCATTTATTGCGGGGGCAATCTTATCTGGTTTTGCTGGTTATATCGGAATGATGGTAGCAACTCGAACAAATGTGCGTACCGCCGCTGTCGCCAAACATGGCATGAAACCAGCCTTTGAGCTTGCTTATAAAGGAGGAAATGTTGTTGGATTATTTGTTGTTTCCACATCATTACTCGGGGTGAGTATCCTTTATTATTTATATCAAGATCCAACTTTAATGATTGGTTTTGGTTTTGGAGCAAGTTTAATTTCGCTTTTCGCTCGTGTCGGTGGAGGAATTTATACAAAAGCAGCCGATGTCGGAGCTGATATTGTTGGAAAAGTTGAAGCTGGTATTCCTGAAGATGATCCAAGAAATCCTGCCGTTATCGCCGATAATGTTGGAGATAATGTTGGAGATTGTGCAGGTATGGGTGCAGATTTATTTGAAAGTTATGCGGTCACATTGATTGCCACTATGATTCTTGCCGCAACTCCCGCTACCATTGCAATCTATGGAACCAAAGGAATTGTATTACCAATTATTTTAGGAGCTGTTGCCATTGTCTCTAGTATCATCGGTTCATTTTTTGTAAAGTTAGGAAATAAAAAAAATATTATGGGTGCTTTCTATAAAGGAATTTATATTACAGCTATTATTGCCGCTATCGGTTTTGCTATAGTTACATACTATTTATACAATGATAATTGGCAGGTTTTAACTTATTGCGGAATTATCGGACTTTTGATTATGGTTTTTATCAACAAAATTGCAGAATATTATACCTCTACTGAATTTAATCCCGTTAGAATCATTGCTAAAGCTTCTGAAACCGGTGCTGGAACAAATTTAATTGCAGGGCTTGCAGTAGGAATGGAAAGCACTTTACTTCCTGTATTTTTAATCCTTGCCGGTATGTTCGGAGCTTATGAATTAGCCGGAATTTTTGGAATTGCCATTGCCGCTGTTGGAATGCTTTCCACTACAGGATTAATTATTTCTATGGACGCTTACGGACCAATTACCGATAATGCCGGAGGAATTGCTGAAATGAGTGGATTGCCAGAACATACCCGTCAGATTACCGATGAATTAGATGCAGTTGGAAATACTACTAAGGCTGTTACCAAAGCATTTGCTATTGGCTCCGCTGCTCTAGCCGCCCTCGTAATGTTTGCCGCTTTTCAGGATTATTTCCCCAAACAAGTATTTGAATTAAGTAATATTTATGTATTGGTTGGACTATTTATTGGCGCTGTCATTCCTTTCGTTTTTGCTTCCATGACCATGAAATCGGTAGGAAAAGCTGCTTTCGCTATTGTCCATGAAGTTCGCCGTCAATTCAAAGAAATTAAAGGGATTATGGAGGGTACTGCTCGACCGGAATATGCAACTTGTGTTTCTATTGTCACCCAATCCGCTTTGAAAGAAATGATCCTTCCCGGATTAGTTGCTGTTATCTCTCCTCTTTTGGTTGGATTTATTCTTGGTGCCAAAGGTTTGGCAGGCATGTTAATCGGTGTAATTATTTCAGGATTTTTACTTGCTATTCAAATGTCCACAGGAGGTGCTGCTTGGGATAATGCTAAAAAATATATTGAAAAAGGACATTTCGGAGGGAAAGGATCAATTGCACATAAAGCTGCCATAGTAGGGGACACAGTTGGTGATCCTTTCAAAGACACTTCTGGTCCAGCATTAAACTCTTTAATTAAAGTTATCAACACTATCGCGCTGATTATCGCTCCGCTACTCGTTACAATGGCTTTATTGAAATAGCTAAAAGTGTGTATCATAGAGATAAAAAAGCCACTCCGAAAGGAGCGGCTTTTTAAAATGGTGGACCCGCCTGGACTTGAACCAGGGACCAATCGGTTATGAGCCGACTGCTCTGACCAACTGAGCTACGGGTCCAAATTTCAAATAATGTATAGACATCATAATCAACCCTTTCTCTTCAGTAAATAGAAAACTAAAAAAAAGACCCCGCCAGCGCAGCGGCGGGGTCTTTTTAACTATCATTAAGAACTTTTGATAGTTCTCTGAAGAGTCATATTAATAGTGCTGTCATTCAGGCTACACATTACAGTTAAAGATTCATTTCCCTTTATATAGTTACGGAAGATTTTATCGGAAGTATTCACCGAAATTCCATTTGAATTTGTTTTCCATCCTATTGTAGTAAGTAAATCTATTTCTTTTTGGCAGGTACCTTGTAAATCAGTACTATCTACCTTAAATAAACCTGAAATATAATTATCTTCATTAAGTGTAGAATAATAAAACTTTGTAGCATTATCTACAGTCGGCATATCAGTTGGCCAACCAGAATCTTTTCCAGATTTACTTTTTATAACTGTGCCATCATTACTATGTATTGTCATAGAATCTTTACTTCCCGTTATAGTACCATTTCCATTTTGATCTTTTATTGAGTAATTACCAGAAGCATCTGAAGAAGCGGTAATAGATTTACCCGTAGAATGATCGGTTATAGTCGTAGTTGCCTCTCCTCCTTGATTTTTAGTATTAACATCAAATGTTCCCTGATCGGTTTTAATAGAGACTTTTCCAGTGGCTGAATTTATATTAACTTTACCACCAGTAGTCTGACTTATTATTCCTGAGGCAATTTTATCTACGGCATTTTGCCCTGGATTTTGGCATCCTGTTAAACCTGTAACCAACACCAAAGCTCCTCCTGTTAAGATGAGTAACTTTCTAATCATATAAATTTTTATTTAAAAATTAAATTTTCGTGTCTAGTATATCTAAATTAGGTTTGTATGCAATTATTATTTAAAAAAGAAACGATATTTCTCTCTCACTCCATTAAGTCCTTCTTGATATTTTGGGTCTGGAAAGCCAATATTCGCATTTAATACTTTTTTATATATTAGTTCACGCAATTCCAATGCTGAATTTTTACTTAAATTTTTTACCAGTGAATTTGCCGGTTTTAATAATATTTCATTGGCAAATAATCCTCGTGTTTTAATATCAAAGTTTGGATTATCCAGATTAAATGGCAAAAATATTCGACAAAAAGTATCCATCCCGTGCCCTTTATCTAAAACCTGCCCTAACATACTTGGCAAATGATCTTTTCTTTTTTCTTCATAAAAATTATATAATTTTACAATTTTTTTAGCTAATTCCCAGCCTAAATTTCTATAAATCATCATTTTTGCCGCCCGAGCCTCTTTTAATTTATGCTTTTTCGCATCTCCATTTTCATAGAGTGGGCTAACTGCACATAAATCACCGACCACAATTTCACCAATATCGTGGATTGTTAAAGCAATTCTTAATTCATTCGGCCCCATAATTTTTTCTCCTTCAAAAATTTCCTTAAATAATCCAGGGTATTCTGCTTCAATCTCATTCAGCCATTTTAATAAAAACGTAATATGATCCAATAAATTCTCATTAAAAGATGAAGGTTTTAAATATACCCCTCCATCATTCTCCCACCGTTTAGTTTCTCTTAATATTCGTACAAATAAATCAGACTTTTCTTTACCTAAAGCTGTTATAAAAGATTGTTCTAAAACTTTTGGGAAATATCTAGTTATTGAGTCATCATAAGTTTTAGAAGTCTCATGATAGTCGATTTTCATTTTAGTTGTGATTATTACCTTTTAAAAACATCAATTACACATTATAATAAATACCACTATTTTTAAATTAGTCAAATTTTTAAAATTCACATTAAACTACAATTAGTTTGTTTTCCAATTATTAAAATGGCAGGACCAGTAGGAATCGAACCCACATCCACGGTTTTGGAGACCGCTGTACTACCATTGTACTATGGCCCTTCAACCTCTCAATTAATTATTTTTTCTTTGATTTAACAGCTTTTTTAGGTTTGTGGGATGTTTTTTCAGTTACTTTCCCAGAATTAACAATTGCTTTAGCTAGTCGGGATTTTTTTCGAGCGGCATTATTTCGATGTAAAATATGTTTTTTTGTAGCGGTATCAATAATTTTGTAAGCCTTGGCAAGTTCTTTGGTAGCGGCATCTTTATCTTTTTTAGATAATTCTAATAGTTTTTTAATAACAGTCTTTACCTGAGTTTTATATGGTTTTCTGGCAATTAGGCGTTTTTTTGCCTGTTTCATCGCTTTTTTAGCGGATTTAGTAATTGGCATTTTTTAACAAAATTATTTAAATATCGCGAAGGAGTATAAGCAAAACTAATTTTTAAAGTCAAACTAAAGTTAAATTCAATAATATTTATATATAAATTATAGTTCTTTTTTAAAATAGAATTGTTTTTATAAATTTAAAGCTTGACATTGATATAATATGTGATAAAATTCAACCTTAACTTAGGAAAAACACACTTAAACAAGCTGAGGATTAGCCTTTCTACAAGCCTAAAACCCACTAACTAAGTTAGCTCATTGAAAGATTGGTATGACACTAAAACTGACCAAATTCTAAAATTTGGCGGTACAATTCTGTAATGAACAATTATATTATTTATTTACTTAAATAACTGAGTAAATTAAATTAAATTAAATTAAATTAATTAGCTAACTTTAAATAACTATGAAAAAATTACTAAGCTCAGGCTTAGCTAGAAAGGCAATGATATTTGCATTTGTGATTGGAATGTTATCACCTTCAGCTTTAGCCTATTATCAAACGACTCCGGTCGTTCAGGGTGGATCCCAGTTTTCTGGTATCAATTCTGAAACCAGTGTTCTGCCTATTAATACAGGCACGAATATTTCTACAATCACATCTAATTTTGTTGCAGCCATTGCTCCTAAGGTTCAGTCTTTATTAGTTAATCCTGACTCTTACAATCCTGCCAATGGTAACGCAACTATCAGCTTCACATTGGACACTAACGCCAATACTACCGTATGGATTAAGGATGCCAATGACGTTGTTATAAAAACACTTCTGTTTGATACTAATTTAAATGGAGGTCAACTTTATACATATACTTGGAATGGAAAAGATTCCAACAATCAGACCGTGGCAACAGGAAATTATAAGGTTACAGTTGTAGCTTATAATACTGTTGATACTGACGTACAAAGTTATAACTTTGTTGTAAATTCCACATTAAAACAACCAGCTCCGATTGTATCAGCATCTGTTTCTCCTACGTCTTTTAATCCTTCAAATGGAGAGACTGCTATTGTAAACTATAATTTAAACACTCCTGCTAATCTAAGTATATTGGTTAAATCTAATGGCAATACAGTAAAAACTTTAAGAACTTTTTCTCCAGCAATCACTGGACCAGGTTCTTACACATGGGATGGACATGATATGAATGGACAATTAGTAACTAACGGAACTTATACGATAGAAGTTTATGCTTCTAACAATGTCGGTTCTAATACTGCAAACGCTTCCGTAACTGTTACATCTCCTCAACCTCAAACAGCTCCAACTCTATCAAATGTAAATGCTACCCCTTCCAGTTTTGATCCTAATAATCAAAATACCAATATTGATTTTACGGTTGATAAAACTGCAACGGTTTCAATGACTGTCCAAAACAGCTCTACAACTGTTAGAAATTTAGCTTCCGGATCAAGCTTCAATGCCGGTTCATATTTCCAACAGTGGAATGGTCGAGATAACAATGGAAATATTGTTGCGAATGGAACTTATACTATAAATGTAACGGCTTCAAACAGTGCCGGTCAAAATTCTATGTCTACAACAGTGACCGTGAACGCTGTCGGCACTGGAACAAACTGTTCAGTTGTAACCTCTAATTATGCAAATCCAATTAGTTTTAATCCTAATAATCAGGATACTCAAATTAATTTCAGTATGAATAGAGCAGCAAGTGTTACAGTTGAAATTAAAAACAATTCTACAGTTATCCAAACTCTTGCCAGCAATCAATCTTTGATTTCAGGAGCACAAGTTTATAATTGGAATGGAAGAAATAATTCTGGAAACTTTGTTAATCAGGGAACTTATACTTATCAAATCACAGCTTCAGTTTCTGGTTGCGCAGACAATGTTTCAACAGGTAATGTAACTGTAACAGATACTAATGGGGGATCTGGAAATTATTCCAATGACTGGCCTTCTACCGATGAAAATCTTGTTACCGGTCTTCAAATCCACAATGAAATTTTCAACCCAAATCACGGAGAAAGGGCTCAGGTTACTTTCCAATTACGTGATAATGCACATCTTGTAGTTCAGGTTATGGATGGCAATAATAATGTAGTCAAAACTTTAAGAGATAATTCTAATCAATCTGCTGGAACCTATTCTGATTATTGGGATGGACGAAATGATAATGGCAGCATCGTTTCTGATGCTGTATATCAGTTCCGCATCATGGCTGATAACGGTTCTAATACCGACACTGACAGAGTATCTACCGAGGTCAATACTAATGGTGTAATTATTGGTTTACCAAGCAATCAACGTTGTGCTGGATATAAAGATGTATCAGTTGATTCACCTTTCTGTAAGGCAATTCAATTGATGTCTACTCAGAATATCTTTAACGGATATTCCGATGGAACTTTCCGACCTTATCTTGCAATTAATCGTGCTGAAACCACTAAAGTAGTCACTTTAGCTCTTGGATACAATGTGCAAACAGGTTCTTATTTTGGTAACTTATTCTTAGATACTATTTCTAATGCATGGTATTCTCCATATCTAAAAGTTGCTCTTGATAACAATATTATTAATGGATACCCAGATGGAACTTTCCGACCTGGAAACACCATTAATCGGGTAGAATTATTAAAGATTTTCTTACGTGCAAATCATGTCAGTTCATCTTGTTCATCAGCACCTTTTCTAGATACTCCAATTAATGCAGATACCAACTGGTATATACCTTTTGCCTGTTACGCAAAACAGAATGGTTTAATGAACAGTGGAAGCGTCAATTATTTGCATCCTGATCAACCAATGACTAGAGGTGATGTAGCTTCATTATTTTATAACTTTGAAAACAAGGGACTTTATTCCAACTTAAGTTATAATAACTACAATACCAACACTGTTAGCAGCACAAACACTTGCCTTTCATATAATTTGAATGGAACTTGTAAACAATATTCAACTAACAGTCAAAATGGATACTATGTCTACCAGAACGGACACTATGTTTGGATGTCATACTAATCTTCAATCTAATCTGATATGGGATAGAACAACTCCGCCTTCTCGGCATTGCCGAGAAGGCGGAGTTTTCTATTTTATTTCAAGAATAAATATGCTAATTTATTCTTGAAGTTTTAATAACAAAAACAAATTTATGGCAAAAAAAAATATTAAATTTATGCTTGGCGTAATGTTAGGGACAGCATTTGGCATAGCTTTTGCACCCAAAAAAGGCAAAGAGCTTCGTGATGAACTGGTCAAAGATATTAAAGATGGGAAGGGTGAAAAATTTTTAAAACATAATGCTAAATTAATTGGGAAAGATGTTTCTGATACTACTAAAGAAATTTACGAGTCCGAAGAAGTACAGTCTAAAATTAAAGAAGGTAAGTCTCAAGCTTCTAAATTTACTAGAAAAATTAAATCAGAAATGCAATCTAGAGCGGGGGAATGGACAGAAATAGCTCGTGATAAATTAGAAGAAGTCGGAATCAAAACTCCTGAAACACAGAAATGTAAACCTAAAAAACCGGCTAAAACAAAAAAGCCTATTACTAAAAAACACTCTAAAACTACTAAAAGTAAGCAAAAATAAATTAACTAATTAGATCGCACATAAAGTTATCATGATCTGGATACAGGTTTTTTCTTATAGTTCAAATCTCGATAAATATCACTAAAATGTTTAATCATTAAACGAATCTTAAAAATACTCACTTGAGACATTTCTATTATATTATCCACAAAATGCTTAGCCCCTCTATCTTTAAGAGAACCTGATAAAAATAAAATTTTAATATCTGGACATGTTTCCGTCAAATCACTATGAATTTCTCGGGAAAATTTATCTGCAACTAAACCAGAAAATGTACATAATTCTTTAACTACTTTTCTAAAACTTTGTACATCAACTGAGTCTATAGACAGTGGTACATATTGCTCTAAATCAAAATCAGTAATCAGCATCATATCTAATAATTCATCCATTGCTTTAATTTCCAATTTAGAAAATTTAAAATATTTCATTAAATCAATAATTTCATTACGATAAAAACTCATATTCTCATAATCCTGACCTAAAATTAAGGTTGTCTGACGAATTCTATTCTTAAAATCAGTTATAAGAATTAATAACCTATGATAATCAGTCTCTTGTAATGGATCCATAGGAGTTGGGCAATCAAGTCGGAGAAGAGATGGGGCTTCGTCTTTAGATATTTTTGTCTTCTGTTGTTCTGGGGTCTTATCTTTTGAGCCTTTGATGAGCCTCATAGTTAAATTTAAAGTAAGGATTATATATTCACACTATATGCGTAAAAAGTCAAGACCTGTTCTCTGGTACTTCAATTAAAGCAATTTGAGATGGTGAAATACCAGTTTTATAATTTTCTGTCTGATATCTATTTACTAAAGTTAATAATTTATCTACTAGTTCAATTTTATCCAACTTACCATTTGCAGTTCTAACATTTCTAAAAATATTCAGTAACTGTTCACTAAAAAATCCATCAGATAAAACTGCTTTATCTGTTTCATTTGATCTTTTTTCAGCAATTTTTTTAAGTATTTCAATTATACTATGACTCATCACAAGAACCAAATCACCACCTTTTAATAACATTTTCCCATCTTTTACTTGCATAGATATAAAATTATCAACTTTTTTAGTTGAACTGATCTCAATTAAATTACCATTCCTAATTATCAAAATTTCACCTCTATTATCCATCATATCACTTTCCAAAGTCATTTTTTTTAAATCCAGTTTGACTACTCCAACATCAATTGATTCTTGACGCACTGCTGCATTCGCAGATAATGTGTGTTTAATGTTTGAAAGTTTTTCATCCCTATTCATTAATAGAATCGCCTCTCGCATTAACCTCTCAGTAACCAAATACGGGCGTATGTCATTTTTTTCAGCCAATGCCAACATAGTAATAATATCCACTCTCTTAGGGCTTACATACATCCCTGTTGCCTCACATTCGGGAGCTGATTCAAATTGTGGGGAAGAAAAATTTAGTAAAATATCTGTAGGGAACCCTTTTCCAGTTTTCCCTAATAATCTAACAACCCTTGGATCACTAACTACAAGGTTCGGATCATTTTTTACGAAATCTGCAATTAAAATTAATTTACTAATTTCCAAAGGTGAACCTTCTATATTCCTTGCACCAGTTTGAGCTTCTACCTGCCCTCTTCCAAAATATTGTTCTTCTTTCGGTTTCAACTTAATAGTCTTTTCTTCAGTTGAAGAAGAATATTCACTACACAAAGCTTCATTAATCAATTTATTTAATTTAAAGCTTTCTAATCTTATGAGCTTACTACCACGATCCTTATTACTTTTATTACTCAGATTCTTATTAATTATATCCTTATTAAAAAATCTCTCATCATAAAGAATAGCCATATCCTTGCTGGTTTTTTTTTGCAATTGTTCAGACTGTTTAGATGTGGTTCGGACATCACTGCCATCTTCATCATCCCAATCCTCGTCTATTTGTTTTGCAACGCTGTCATCGTGGTTACTCATTTTTATAAATTATATATCTCTATATTATATCACATAATAAGAAAACCACAATAGAGTAAAAATATTACAAAAATTATACAATTAACTTTACTTTACAGTTTTGAGTAAATTTACCATTAAACAAGCTACAGTCAAAAGACCAACTCCACCTGGAATCGGTGAAAGAGCAGAGGCAACTCCTATCAATTTTTCTTCATCCACATCACCTCTAATTTTTTTACCTTCTTCTTTGGTTATTCCAATATCAATCACTATTCCACCTTTTTTAACCATATCTGACTTAATCAGATTTTTTTTACCTACGGCAACAATTAAAATATCAGCAGCCACAGTCTGTTTAGCTAAATCAACTGTTCTACTATTACATATAGTTACAGTGGCTTTACGATTAGAAAGCATTATTGCAATTGGTTTTCCAGCAATATTTCCTGATCCAACCACACAAACTTTTTTTCCAATATAATCAATTTTATAGTATTCCAGCATTTTGATAACACCAGTAGCCGTACAAGGAGTTAATCGTTCAAAACCCACTCCCAAAAATGTTCTTCCCATATTAGTTGGATTCAAACCATCAACATCTTTCTTAGGTAAAATGGTTTCAGTGACTTTTATTTGATCAATTTGTTCCGGCAAAGGCATTTGAACAATAATACCAGTTATCTCTTTGGAATTATTTAAATCTTCCACAATTTTCAGCACTGCATCGGTACTTAAATTTTCATCTTTTTGTATCCATTCATAACCAAATCCAAGACGTTCACAGATAGCGATTTTTTGCTTTATATATATTAAACTTGCGGAATTTGTACCAATTAAAATAATACCAAGTTTTGGTTTAACTTTCAGATTGATAACCTGCTTAGCAATATCTTTATAAATTTCTTCCGCAATAGGTTTACCATGTAAAATTTTTGTTTTAAATTTTTGATTCATTAATGTTTTAGGAATTTATTAACTTCATTCCAGATATTATTTGCCGTCTCAGTAATTGAAGGTTTAACAGTGATCTGAGTCCAGCCTAATTTATCTGCCAAATTTTGTAAAATAAAATTACAAGTTTCAATCAATTCATCATCTTTTTCATGAATATGATTTGTTTCTTTTGCATACATATGTCTTTGCCCTTTTAAGAAAATTGCAAAATCTTCTTTATGAAGATATTGGTTCAAATTGGTCATCCAGTTTAGGTTTGCACCTTTTGCGGTTCCCCAAGCTATACCTGTAGCGGAATAATCTTCTGCCACAACAATTTTCCCCTCATTTAGCCATTGTTTTAAAGTTGGTTCAAATTGATATCTATTTAATGTAAACCACATCTGGAACTCCGTCTCTGGAATTTGCTGTGGACCATTATTGCGTAAAACATCATTAATAAATGGACCGGTTGGTTCTAAGTTGTAAATTGGGTATTTAACATAAATAGCATCATAATTAGCTTTTTTTAGATTATTAATCAATTGCTTAGCCTGAGTTGATTTTCCGATATTATTAATACCGTATATTGCAATAAATTTTCCTTGTTTCATAATATATTTAATTTTAATTTGTTGATCCAAAGCCACCACGGCTATTTTCTTTGATAATATTTACATCCTTAAAACTAAAACGATTCATTTTTACAAATATACCTTGTGCTATTTTCTCACCTCTCTTAACTGTAATTGGTTGTTTTGTAAAATTAAAAACTTGAATTAATAATTCATCATGAGGACCATGATAATCTTGATCGATAATACCTATCCCATGAGGCACTGATAAGCCTTTTTTGCGTGGAGTGGAACTTCTGGAAGCCAATATCAACATATATCCTTTGGGAATTTTAACAATTATATTTGAGGGGATTAATCCTAAATTTTTTGCTTCAATTAATGTATCTTCCCTTGTCAATAAATCAAAACCAACCGCCCCATCAGTTTCATATTTTGGTAAAGGTAAATTTTTATCAATTCTAATCACTGGGACTTCCATTCAATTAAATTAAGTTCAGACATAGGCAAACTTACTTCCTTTAGCAAAATTTTCCAAGTTAAAATTATCTAATCTTATTGCCTTTTTTTGTGTCTTCAGTATCATTATAATAATTGATCAATAAATAATATGTCTCAAAAGGAAAAAAACTTTGATTTTGCCATTGGCGGACAGGCAGTAATAGAAGGAGTAATGATGCGTTCCCCTAATTTTACGGTTGTTTCTGTGCGCTCTCCAGATGGTACAATAATAAAATCAGAAGAAGCTTATAAAACAATCGGACAAAGGATTAAAATTTTAAGTTTACCTTTTATACGTGGGATAATTAATATTTTTGAAATGTTAATAATTGGTACTAAAGCTTTAAATTTTTCTTCCAAGGCTTTTATGGCTGAAACAGAAGAAATTTCGATAGCAAATCCCAAGACAAAACCAATTGATAGCAAAATAAAACCAACTAATAAAATAGAAACTATTTCTTTAATTCTTTCAGTTATTTTTGCACTAGGCTTATCTCTATTTTTATTTAAATTTATTCCACTTTGGATTACCACATGGCTCAGCGGAGAAAGTCAAACCATCAATAATAATTATCTGATTTTTAATTTAATCGACGGTATAATCAAAATATCTTTATTTGTACTTTATATTGGATTAATTGCAATATTACCAGATATGAGGCGTGTATTTGCTTATCATGGAGCTGAACATAAATCTATCATGACCTATGAACACGGATTGGATTTAACTGTTGAAAATGCAAAAAATCAAACTCGTTTTCACCCTCGCTGTGGTACCAGTTTTATTTTAATAGTTTTTTTAATTAGTATTTTTATATTCACTTTAATTCCACGCTATCCAGATTTTTTAATTAATTTTTTCATACGTTTAACCGCTTTACCACTTATTGCATCCCTTTCTTATGAGTTTTTAAAGTTCACTTCTAGCAAAAATAATAACAGTATTGTATTTAAAGTATTGGCATGGCCGGGATTACTCCTACAAAAATTAACTACTCGAGAACCTAATGATGAAATGTTAGAAGTTGCTCTTGAATCACTAAAAACTTCATTAAAATTAGAAAATGAAATTAGACCTATTTAATCGTATTGATTTAAAAACAAAAATATTTTTAATTGCCGTTATAGTAGCTATAATAGTTACAATTTGGTATTTACTTTCTGGGCAGGGGACTTTGGATAAAAATTTAGTACAATTACAATCCCCAGATTCACATATACAAAATATTTCCATTGAAAATAAACCCCAAGGTGCCAAACAAATTACAATACAATGTGATAACGGTTCTAGCTACGATATTTATTTACCACCTGGAGAACAGGATTCCAGCGCAGTTAAAAATAACCTTTGCAATAAATAAAAAACTCCCAATCCGTTTTCAAAATATAAACCAAATCGGGAGAATAATTGATATTTAATTTTATTTTAAAGCCGCTAATGTCGTATTGATATTTAAAATTATACCCGGTCCCATTGTTGTAGCAAGACTAATTTTCTGAATAAATGTTCCTTTAGCGGCTGCCGGTTTTGCATCATAAATTGCTTTCAACAAAACCTTCAAATTATCTTTTAATTGGTCTTCAGTAAAAGAGACTTTACCAAAACTATTATGAATTTGACCCAGTTTATCGGTTCTAAATTCAACCCGTCCTTTTTTTAAACTTTTAATAGTATTACTAATATCTGTCGTAACAGTACCTGCTTTAGGATTTGGCATTAACCCTTTTATACCTAAAATTTTAGCGATTTTACCAAGATTTTTCATAACATCGGGACTTGCAACTGCAACATCAAATCCTAAAAATCCTTTTGAAATTTTCTCAATTAATTCATCAAGACCGGCATCAATTGCTCCTGCCTCTTTTGCCTCTTTAACCTGATTTTCATTAACAAATGCAATAACTCGAACTTTTTTACCAGTACCATAAGGCAATTCCACCGTAGAACGAACCAATTGATCCGCTTTAGTGACATCTACTCCCAATTTAAAATGTGCTTCACAAGTAGAATCAAATTTAGTAGTAGAGGTCTTTTTCAAAAGATTTACCGCTTCATCCAATTCATAAACTTTTTTGCTATCAACTAACTCTAAAACTTTCTGATATTTCTTTCCTTTTCTCATAATTTATAAGGTTAAATGGTATATAGCGTCCGCCGCGCAGCGGCGGACTTCCATAATTAAATTAAATTTCTTTATGCCGTTTCCAATCAAATTGCATTAGCCAAAAATGAAATAACCACACTGGCAAACCTACTGCAATCAATGCTATTGCATTAGAAATCTGCCTATTAAAATTTGATGCAGCCTGTCTTTTATTATTTTCTTTCATCTTCGTTTTACAGTTTTGTATTTCTTGATCGTTGGTGATTATCCTTTTTTCTCCATCAGGGGTGATTTTTATATCACAAGGCGATGAAGTATATGATATATTATAAGTATAATTATCAGACGGGAAAACTGTGTGAGTAAGCCACAATCTGATGCCACTTGAAGCACCAATCACAAACAGTATTAAACCAACTATTGCTGCAGCACTCAAATAGATCATTCTGATGAATTGCAGTGCCGTGATTGGATCATATTTTTTCCGTGCTGTTACTGACATTAGATTTTATACAATTATGATTCAACATCAACACCCATACTGCGTGCAGTACCAGCAATAATATTAATTGCTGCTTCTATGTTTGATGCATTTAAATCAGGCATTTTAGTTTCAGCAATAGTTTTAACCTGAGCTTTGGTTAATTTCCCAATCTTATTTTTATTTGGTTCACCTGACCCTTTCGGTAAATTCAATATTTTACGAATTAACACTGCGGCAGGAGCAGTCTTCATTATAAATGTAAAAGACTTGTCCTCATAAACTGAAATTTCCACTGGTACAATAGTATCACCCAGTTGCGCTGTAGCTGTATTAAATTGACTGCAAAATGCAGGGATATTAACGCCATGTTGACCGATCGCAGGACCAATTGGAGGCGCTGGTGTTGCCTTTCCGGCAGGAATTTGCAACTTGATTAATGTTAATAATCTTTTTGCCATAATTTGTAAATTTATAGTTTATTATTTGAGATAAAGTGGAAGCGTCTTATAAAGATGGAAGCATCTTTATTTAAACAACATGAGCAAATTTTTCACTTGATTATCAATATCATTTTGACTGCCCTTTGCCCTCGGGTAGCTCAGAGCATACACTATGGTTTTATATCTTACAACCAAAAAAACGTTATCATTCGGTATCTCAAAATTGATATAAAATGATGCCGAGCCAAATTGATTAGTTTGATTAATTTTTGTACCAATAGTGGTGGAAAATTTACTTTTCAAAAAAGTAAAAAACTCATTATTCAAGTCTTGATTACCACTTCTTATTTGGTCAATTAACATGCTTTGATTATTTCCCAAATCAATAGAAAATTCTTTAATCTGATCTGTATTTACCGCAGTTAATTCCATAAGATTTAGAATTTTCCCCGAGAAAGGTTTGATTTTAATAATAAAATGTTCAAAACCAGCTTGTCTTAAAAGTTCTGGAGTAATATTAACTCCAAAGGTCGGTTCTGAAATATAGTTGTTTTCATCTATCCTAGTCTGAATTGTATTTCCATTCCAACTTACTGCTACAGGGGTAATTGTTTTTTGTTGGACCCCATTAGTATCAAAATTTAACTTAGTAGATTTATCGAATAAACCATTAGATAAATTTATGGATTGATTTTGACTATTAGCCACATTTTGTGCTTTTGATTCCCCCCCTTCTCGTAAAACTTGATTTACTATATATGTGCCACTATTACCATTTTGTTTATGCGCAATAACAGCTTTTGTTGAGGGGGGTGAAGAGCTAATATTGGTATTGGATTTAATTTGTTTGAAAGTATTTCGAGTTGGTCCATTTTCCACA